>NZ_AOIG01000021.1:0-157145 GCF_000346635.1 Paenibacillus shenyangensis | reverse complement strand
TTTATTTTCGTCAACACTTTTTTTATTAGGTTTTGATATGAATCAATACCCTTAAAATATGATGTTGAAATCACTCATTAATGAGTAATTTATTCCGAAGCGGAACGTTTTATAATTTATCATATTTCCCTAAATGTCGTCAACTATTTATTTAGCATTTTATTGGTTGTATTTTCTATACTGCTCTGTCCTATTTTTGATGGCTCGGTTGGTAGTGAAGAAAGATCACTTTATGCATCGTTGCTAGAGCAATATTTTTTAAAAATTGTATTAAAACTATTATATCTAAACTGCTATTGGTGCTTATTGTTTAGTGCTTATTATTTGCCGCTTATTCTTTTATGGATAGATTATATCTTCAAGTATGTTCTTTTATATAGAAGAACTAGAAGAACTAGAAGAAGTGGTTGATTGTACTGCTGATCTCTCCAGCATTGTTCATTGTGCGCTATTCCGTATTGTTCATTACGCCGTAATGCTAGATCTGGAATACTAGATCTTGCAGTTTAGCTACTTCAGGGGGAAGCCGATATTAAATGATCCAATAACGGATTTCCCTTTCCCCGCCTGGTTGGGGTGTCCAGGTTACGGTCTCGCTGATTAGAGAACGGTATACCAGCTTACGAACAACAGTGGATAAAGCATTTCCAACATGACTGAGTTCCGGATGCTGGATTAACTCTTCAATACTCCATGGTTGTCTTCTACTGCGAAGTACACGGAACAGTACCGCAGAGCATTCCTGCATTTTGGACATTACGGAAAACTCACAAGCCAGCAAAACAAGTTCTACTCTCTGATCCATTGTCTCCATACTGAATGCAAGCTGTTCATACAGCTTATAGACATCCAGTTTATGCTTTTGTACTTGCTGCCAGATCGCTGACTCAGGATAGATGCCTCTTTCACATAATTCAAGCTTGGCCCAATGCTGAAGAGCCTGAAAAATGCAATGATAAGCATCCATAGTCTGTCCGTTCTGCATATGATAGCGTGCTTCTACATAAAGCGTCAAAAACAGACTGAACTCCCTGAACACGCGCCGTTCTGCCAGATGACCTGCCATCTCGATAAATTGGCTTCTAAGCCGCTGGATTTCTCCATCGGTATCCCAGATAACCTCTCCCTTGATAAACTGCTCGACGATACGGCGCTGCTGGCCCGATACTGCGTAGTTCTCCATAAGTTCGCGATCTATATAAATGACCTGAATATGCGTATTGGAAATATCCATACGGTGCTCTATAATTTCCTCTTCCATATCTTGACGACAAACAACGATGATCAAAACTTCAAAATCATGCAGCAGTGAACCATTGAACTGTTTACTATTGCTCTTGGACGCCACAGCCCCGACTACTTTGCGGTTATTGAAGCTTTCATTTAGAAACGAAAGATTGGTTAATTCCACATGATCCTCCCTTGTTGGTATGGGGATTAATATACTTTTATTTTTTCTGGCTTTTTCTAGCTAAAGGTTAATTTCTACATTTTGGAATACCTTTCCTGCCTGAATAGAGGAATTTGCCTATTTTCATAAAAAAAGCCCTGCTAAGCATAGTGCTTAACAAGGCAGAAGATGTAATCGGATGGTATACAGTTATTCGGTAATGATAACTGTACGTATCTGGTGAACCGTATTTAAGATTAATAGCTGATAGGTGTACAGAGTGTCTATAAAAATCAGCTTATTTGAATGTAGATAATGTATTCCAGGCGCGTTCATCACCGAGGCTACGTGTCCACGAAGCTACTCCTGCCAGCTGGAGCTTACGGGCAAGCTCTACTCGTGCTGTTAGGGACAACTCGTCTTCTATCCAGATTTTGTATGTGACATCCTTTTCCTTGTACTCCACATAATTCTGTCCTGTATCAGGATCCAGGCGCGGTTTGAGTTTTTTGTCGGCTAGTAGCTTGGCGATACTTTCCATGCCTACCGCTTTGGAGGATACTTTGGTTTGTCCATTCTCTGATTTCTCTGTCCATATACGGGTGTATAGAGGAATACCCAGTATCAATTTGTCTGCAGGCACTTCATCTTCTTCCAGTACACGCTGCATTGCCTTCTCTGTCCAGGTCAGGGATGCGACCGAACCTGCTTTGGGACTGGATGCCCAGTGCTCATCATATGCCATAACCATCATGTAATCGAGCGAAGGCGCGAGTGATTGCCGATCCAGGAATTTGGACCAGAGTTCACTGTTGGATTTGGGCGTAACATCCATAGACAGCACCAGACTGTACTCGGATGCCAGCGGCTTCAATTCACGAATAAACTGGGTCACATTCGGACCATCTGTAGTATGCACATTCTCAAAGTCAATATTAATCCCGTCCAATTGATATATTCTAGCGTACTCCAGTATCTGTGTAATGATACGTCGCCGGTTCTCATAGCTGGACAATGCCTCTGTCGTCCGGTCAGCGTCAAATCCATTACTCAGCAGCGCCCATATTTCAATGCCGCGATGATGGGCCCAGTTTACATACTCCATATCTGCCTTGCTTCTGACATTACCGGAGTCATCAACAATCTCGAACCATGTTGGACTCAGTACATTTATACCCGGTAGTTCCCCAATCGTATGCGGGTCACGCCTTTTCTCGTATACCGCTTCCCAGGCAAGATTAACTTTTTTACCTTTCCATTCGGTTTGTACACGGTTATCCGGAATGGCAGGAACGGGTATGGTCGTCAACTCGCCTAATTGGATAGCTTGATGTTGCATATAACCGGTAATTCCATTATCCAGCTGTACTTTTAGCCATTGATCACCTGTCTGCCAGATTCTCAAATTCGCACCATCAGTTACATCATTATATATAGGTGCGTGAATACTGGCTTCACTGCGGAGTGCTGCAGTCTGGTCGCTACCGCCTGCAGACACCTTGGCGTATTGAACCTGTTCCCCTGCCCTCATCAGGATAACAGCTCCCGTATCCGGATCTTCATGTACATCTATATGGTAAATCTGCTTCAGCGGCGCTAGTGGGACGTATATTAATTGCTGCTGCTGTTCTGGAGCAAAACGAAGCTGAACTGGCTTCATATTTAACTCTGCTTTGGTACTTCCCTCTTTGAGATGCATAATATGGTTGCTTGATGTCAAAATAATCGATTGGGTCGCTTGTTCATATCTAATATTCGGATCTACTTGGGATTGAAGAACCGGCAGCGGAATTTGCAGGGAATCACCTGTCCCCTTTGCCGGATACTGCATTAGCTCACCTTTAACAAAGATTGGCTTATCGATCCCTTTCCAGTCTGGATCTTCATGAAATGGATTGGGAATAGCAATATATGCTGCAGCTGCGATTATGATTAAAATACATACTGCCATCCACCAACGTCTGGCTCTACGACTTCTGTTCACTCGTGCTCGCTTCTGTCTGCTCAATACAGCCTCCTGTATGTAGTTGTGTCATTTGAACCTAATAAAAAAGCAGCACTGGATATTCTGATCCCGTGCTGCTGGAATTAACCTTTACTATCAATCTCTGCAATCGGTGCAAATTCCATACAATTCCATCCGGTGACCGGAAATCTGAAAGCCTGTATGCTGTTCTGCCTGATTCTCTACTTCGCGAAGTGAAGGGTAATTAAAATCTTCAATTTTGCCACATTGCTCACAGATAATATGATAATGCTCGGTAATGTTCGCGTCAAAGCGGCTGGAGCTATCTCCATACGTAAGCTCACGAACCATCCCTGCTTCGATAAACATTTTCAAATTATTGTATACAGTCGCAACACTCATGCTGGGAAACTGCGGTTCCAGTGAACGATAGATCTCATCAGCTGTCGGATGTTCCATGGACTCCAGCAAATAGGCGAGTATGGCATGACGCTGTGGTGTAATTCGTACGCCACTGGTTTTCAGTTGTTCGAGTGCATGTTGAACACGTGTTGTCATCTGGTCCACCGCCTTGTTGAACTATGCAAACTGCATTTTGCCTGATCATTATCAGCTGTCTCTTGCTGCAGGATTGCCCTTCACATTGTAAAGGTTGCTGAAGAAGCTTGTCAACGCTGCTGAAACAGCCTTAAAACAGGCATAATCTTATTTTCCAATGCGGTAAACAATGAACTGTATCCGTTATTTATCGGTCGAAGAATTACCACTGGGTTCCGGAACAGGTTCTGTTGTTTTCTTTGCCGCAGATGGATCTGCTGTCTTATCTGTAGCATCTGTTTTTGTTCCTGCAGTATCGGAAGGCTCTTTTTGACCTGTAGAAGGTACAACCCGCTGCTGATCATTGTCTTGGATCATCGAGTCTGTATTGTGCAATATATTCAAATCGCCATTGCCATCGACACGAATGGTATGATCAGCAGTACCAAATGTTCCGCTAACCGCTTTATTTTTCACTTCCAAAGGTAAATCCGTCTTGATCGTGCCATAGCTATTGGAGCCGGAAATTTCATAATTGCCAGCGGCAGGCAGATACAAATTAATGACTCCCACTGCACTGTATACGGACCAGTCTCCACCTATACTGACAGAGCGCACTTCGATATTGCCATTCAGCGTCTCTGCTCGTGTCTCGAAGTTGGCTTCGTCGACAAAGATATTACCATTACGTGTATTGACGTCAATATCACCGAGCCCTCCGGTAAGTGATAGATCACCTACCTGTGTATACAGTTTGGCAGCTCCACTAATATCATTAACACGGAATGTTCCCTGGTTGGTCTCTGCATTCACATTGCCCAGTATAGAAGTGATTTCCATATTACCGTTGGTGGTCTGTGCTTTGACATCACCCAGCAGGTCACGAAGCACAAGACCCCCATTACCGCTCCGAACCGAAATGCTGCGCAGCGCCTCTATACCGCTCATCGTAATTTTGCCGTTGGTCGTCTGGACATTGATATCAAAATGCCGACTGGCTGGTACGGTAATCTCCATATTGACCCGCGGCTGACGATTGCTGGATTCTCCGTAAGAGGTCGTCTCCGGACGAATATCGATATCCTGCCCTTCAGTAAAGTTGATTTTGGTAGACAGGGCGATCTTTTTGGCTTCTTCCCGCTCCACTTCATCGACCCATACTACAGGCCGGATCTGAATCTGGTCTACACTGCCGGAGTGAATAATCAGATCGCCATTAATACCTTCTACATTCAGTTCATCCGTCTCTTCCGTAATCGGTACTGTCAGGCTATCCAGTTCCGTACGTGTGCCTGATGCTTCACTGAATTCGGCTGAAGCTGCTGTCAGGTCAAGACTGACCCTGCTCCATAAATACAAATACTGATTCTGCTCAGTAACGAGGAAAATGGACACTGCTGCCAGTAAAGCGATTAACATGCCTCTGATATCCATCCGTAGTCTGAACAACCGACGGCGTGACAGGATATAAAAAATAATATATTCGATTCCCCATACAACGAGTATTACCGGCCACCATGTTAGCAGCCATAGCAGCTGCCCGCCACCGGTCCACTGATCCAGAAATACCAAAACACCCAATACCAGCCAGAGCAAGGAAGCGGTGATCCTGCCGACTCTAATTTTTGTGGGCATGGATTGCACCCCCTGTCTTCTCCTGCGATCCTTTATGCAGAGCACGGTAGATGCGTATTCCCTGGAAAGTTAATAGCAGTATCCCGATCAGCAAGCATACCAATGCTGTCAGGTAGCCGCCCCAGAAGCTAACAATATTGCGCAGCCAATAGGGACGCAGCAGCAGAATACAAATCATCGTTCCTTCCAAAATGAGCAACAAGCCAAAACTGATACCGCGCAAACCAGCATAAGGCCGATTTTTCTTTTTGAAAGGAATATATGCCCGAATATGCTCATTAATCCAATCGGTCGACTGTAGTACATCGTATACGTTATAAAAGTAAATCACCGGTACGAGAAGCGCCAGCAGACCGAGAAATGGCAGATTGATCTGAATGCCCTGGGAGGTAAAATAAAAGAGTGCTGTAATATCCAGCAGCAGCAAAGCGATAAATTGAATGCCTTTTTGTGCCAATCCAAGATAAATATGACCAAAACCCGGTAAAATGGCTGCAAGCAGCACAGCAATAAATTTGCGTTTGAGCGGGAGTCTGGACGGGGAGTTCGCCATATTGATTCCTCCTTCCATACCGCTGACGATAGGTATGTCCGATATTTTCGATAGTGTTAAAGTAGTGCCTTTTATCTGTACACAGATACTTGCTTATGAGTCTATTCAATAGAGACAGCGGTCACTCCATCAATTTTTTGCATACGGCTGATAATATCCATCGGGTTGTATGCATGATGGATCTCCACGTTCATACGCAGCTCGGTAAGCAGTGTATCCGACGATAAGGTATGACCGCTGCGCTCCTTGATAAAAGTAATTCTCTTGATCGTAATATTCTCGCTATATAAAAATTGGGATACCCGATCGAGCGTCAGTATACCTGATATACCTTCGATCGTAATCTCATGAGCCTTGCTGCGCCGGATATAGCGCTGTTCCACAATATTCAGTACCCAAAGATTCAGTACTACCAGCAATGTGGATACAAAAGCTGCAAAATAAAAGCCGGCTCCGATAGCCAGACCGATCGCTGCTACTACCCAGAGAGAGGCAGCTGTGGTCAGTCCGGTAATGGCCTTGCCAGTAAAAAGAATGGTACCTGCTCCAAGAAAACCGATTCCGGAAATAACGGCTGTCGCCAAACGTGCCGGATCAATACGCACATTGGTCTCATGTATAAAATCCGCAAAGCCGTACACGGACAGCATCATGATCAGCGCTGAACCAACACACACCAGAATATGCGTACGCAAACCCGCAGCATGACTTGAACGTTCCCGTTCCCATCCAATCAACCCACCCATCAGCATCGCAGCCAGCAGGCGGAATAAAATATGCATATTATCAATGAGCCAGGGACTACTCATATTTATAATTACACCTCCTATTCATTCGTGATGTTAGGATTATGACGATGAAAAGTAGTCAGTTCCACACCAGGAGCCACTTCAAAAGCTTCGATCGGCTCAAAGCCATGCTTGCGGTATAAACCAACTGCCGGTTCATTCTTGGTACCTGTAGACACAATGTATAACGGTACATCCGGATACTCTTCAAATACATAGGATAACAGCTGGCTGGCGATTCCCTGTCTGGAAGCCGCCGGATGCACCATCATGCGTGAGACTGTCAGTGTATCCGGCTCTTCCTGCTCGATGGCGACAACGCCCTGAATTTCTTCCTCTTCATTAAAGTACCCATAAAACGTCTCTTCGCAGCGGCGAATACTCTCTACCGTATCCATAAGCGGCGGCAGCTCCTTGACTCCTATCAGCTGTGCTTCCATTCGGTAGGCAATATGCTGAAGCGCCCAGATCTGTCTTACTACATCATCATCTTCCAGTGAGCATTGGCGTATCATGGTCGGCGTCTCCTCTAACGGCCAGCAGCCTGACAACAGGCTGTATGGACAGTGTTTATTTTAAAAAGGACATGCCCTGATTGGCATGTCCTCTACATATCTGTATGTCATAAATCTGTATATCATGAATCCCGTTAAATTATACGCTGTATTTAGCGCGGCAGCAATTCAGCCAAAAGCTGGTTAACCATGCCCGGATTGGCTTTGCCTTTACTTTGTTTCATGACTTGTCCAACCAGGAAGCCAATGGCTTTGTCCTTGCCGGCCTGATAATCGGCAACCGATTGCGGATTGGCAGCAATGACTTCTTGCACAATCGTCTTGATCGCACCTTCGTCACTGATCTGGGTCAATCCCTGTTCTTCAACGACCTGCTGTGGGCTCTTGCCGGATTGCAGCATTTCCTTGAAAACAGTTTTGGCAATTTTGTTGCTGATCGTTCCTTTTTCAATCAGGCCGATCATCTCACCAAGTGCCTGTCCGGTAAGTGGAACAGCGGAGAACTCAAGGTTGTTGGCATTTAGATAACCGAGCAGTTCGCCCTGAATCCAGTTGGCAACCGATTTGGCATCTCCTGTATACTGCAGGCTTTCTTCGAACAAATCTGCCAGCGGTTTGGAAGAAGTAATAACGGCTGCATCGTAGGCAGGCAATCCATACTCGGAAGTATAGCGTGCCTGACGTGCATCCGGCAGCTCCGGAATCGACGCAAGCACACGGTCTTTCCACTGCTGATCGATATGAAGGGTCACCAGATCAGGGTCCGGGAAGTAGCGGTAATCATGCGATTCTTCCTTGCCGCGCATAGAAATGGTTTTGCCCAGTGCTTCGTCCCAGCGGCGGGTCTCCTGAACGACTTTTTCCCCATCATCCAGAATCTGCGCCTGACGCAGCTCTTCATATTCCAGACCGCGCTGTACACCGCGGAAAGAGTTCATGTTTTTCAGTTCGGCGCGCGTGCCCAGCTCTGCCTGACCAACAGGACGCAGACTGATGTTGGCATCGCAGCGCAACGATCCTTCTTCCATTTTCACATCGGATACATCACAATACTGCATAATAGCACGCAGTTTCTCCAGATAGGCACGTGCTTCTTCGGGAGAAGAAATCTCTGGTTCGGAGACGATCTCTATCAATGGTGTACCCACACGGTTAAAGTCTACCAGTGAATCATAGCCGCCCGAAGTATGGGTCAGCTTGCCTGCATCTTCTTCCAGATGTAGACGGGTAATGCCGATTCGCTTGGTCTGTCCATTCACTTCAATATCGATCCATCCATGTTCTCCGATTGGCTGATCAAACTGGGAAATCTGATAGGCCTTGGGAGAATCGGGATAAAAGTAGTTTTTGCGGTCAAACTTGCTTACATCGGCAACCTGGCAGTTCAGCGCCATCGCTGCTTTCATTGCATATTCCACGGCCTGACGGTTCAGCACGGGCAGTACACCCGGGTGACCGAGGCAGACCGGACAGGTATGCGTATTTGGCGGTGCTCCAAAAGCGGTAGAACAGCCGCAAAAGATTTTTGATTGGGTATGAAGTTCAACGTGAACTTCCAGTCCGACGACTGTTTCGTATCTGGCTGTAGACATCGGTATCGTCCTCCTTCTTCAGATGGTTTTACAGCTGTGGACGCTGCTTATGGAAATCGGTATTTTGTTCAAATGCATGCGCCACACGCAAAACCGTCTGTTCATCAAAGGCTTTGCCGATAATCTGCATGCCGACAGGAAGTCCCGAGACTAATCCGCAAGGAACGCTAATCGCCGGTACACCTGCCAGACTCACTGGAATGGTCAGAATATCATTGAGATACATGGTGAGTGGATCATTCACCTGGGAACCCAGCTTGAATGCAGTTGTCGGCGCAGTAGGTCCAACAATAACATCATATTTGGCAAATACATTGTCAAAGTCCTGCTTGATCAATGTACGTACTTTTTGGGCTTTGAGATAATAAGCATCATAATAACCGGAGCTCAGTGCATAGGTACCTAGCATAATCCGGCGTTTCACTTCCGGGCCAAATCCTTCACTGCGGGACTGATGATACAGCTCCAGCAGATTGCTCGGATTTTCGGCACGTACACCATAGCGTACACCGTCAAAACGCGCCAGGTTGGAAGAAGCCTCGGAAGAAGCAAGCAGATAATAGGTAGCTACTGCATACTCGGTATACGGAAGAGAAACTTCTTCCCATTCTGCGCCCAGACTTTCCAGTACTTTGAGCGCGCTCATGATCGATTCCTTGACTGCAGCATCGACACCTTCACCAATGTATTCGGAAGGAACGGCAATCTTCAGCCCTTTGATATCACCTGTGAGCGAGCTAATGTAATCGGGAATATCCACTTTGGCTGATGTGGAGTCTTTCTCGTCGTATCCGGCAATTGCCTGTAGCACATAAGCGGAGTCTTCTACATTTTTGGTAATCGGACCAATTTGGTCAAGAGATGAAGCAAAAGCAACCAGACCAAAACGGGATACCAGACCATAAGTAGGCTTGAGTCCAACAACGCCGCAGTAGGAAGCGGGCTGACGGATCGAACCGCCGGTATCGGAGCCAAGGGTGAAATATGCTTCGCCGGCTGCAACTGCTGCTGCAGATCCACCACTTGAACCGCCTGGTACATAATCCAGATTCCACGGGTTGCGTACCGGCATAAAGCTGGAGTTTTCATTGGAGCCGCCCATGGCAAATTCGTCCATATTCAGTTTGCCCAGTGTAACGGAATCTGCCAGCTGCAGCTTTTCCATAACCGTAGCATTATAAATCGGATCATAATTACGCAAAAATTGACTGGCACAGGTCGTGCGCAGTCCTTCGGTCACGATATTGTCCTTGATCCCTGCCGGCAAGCCAAACAGTAGACCACGGGCTTCCCCGCTGGCCATCTTCTCATCCAGTGCAGCTGCTTTGCGGTTGGCTGCTTCCTCATCCAGCGTCAGGTAAGCCTGGATACGGTCATCACGTTCGTTAATCGTCTGAAAAGCCTGTGCTACAAGATCGGTTACTGCCAGATCTCTGGCATGAAGCCGGTTATGTATTTCGTTCAGACTGAGGTCAAATAAAGTCACTTCGTGTCCTCCTTCAATTCGGTTTATTTGGGATCGGGCTGCAGGAGTCTATTCCAGAACAGCCGGTACTTTGAACTGCCCGTCTTCATCATCGGGAGCATTGCGCAGTACTTTTTCAATCGGCAGACTTTCATGCACTTTATCTTCGCGCATTACATTGCTGACATGCAGCACATGCGTGGTAGGCTCGACATTGTCCGTATCCAGCTCGTTCAGCTTTTCTGCATATTTGAGAATGGCATCCAGCTGCGCAGTGAATTGTTCCTTCTCTTCTTCATTCAAATCCAGACGCGCCAGTCTGGCTACATGTTCCACATCCTGAATATTGATTGTCATTGATAAACCCTCCTTCAATCCTGTACCGGTCTCTCGCTGGATGTACTGGATAGCATGCAGAACCTATAAATTTTGTCCGCATCACAGCCAAACCAGCGGGAAATAACTTTTTCCATTATAGGGTACATACCCTTACAATTCAATCCGTTAAAGCGACAGCAATAAAAAAAGAGCCGGCAGCGCCGACTCTTTTAAATCCAAGCACGCAGATTGATTTGTTTAACGAAATCAGCCTGTGTACTTTTATCTGTTAAAGGTTCTTCAGGTACCGGAAGTTCCTCACCATTCATCACTTGGAAAAACAACTTTTCATTGTGTGTCGCCAGAGCATAATCGATTAGCGCCTCGCGTCCGATTCGTTCTGCTTCCTGTTGCAGCAGTATCTCCTCCGGCTCAATATCGCCAGCCGGTACAAAGAAATTACGGTTTGCTTTAGGAATACGAATGACATAATCGAAGGCATTATCAGGGTTACGGTCATACGCAATTATATATCCATAATCACCTACAGGCAGATTTTGCTCAAAGGTATCAGTGACCACTACGACTTTTTCTCCCAGATGCAGCATCGTCTATCTCCCCCTAGCTTATCTCCTTATTTGTACATCCTACTACAATAAGTAAGTGGTGTCCACTTTAATCCCAAAAATTACATCTTAATACCCTTGTGAAAATATGCATTTTATAAAGTACGTCTATAGAGGTCGATTGGTGTCATTTTATTTCCAAAATAAAACAAGCAGACGGAAAAGATCCAGTCTGCTTGTCTAATTAATTGTCTTTGAGAAAATCATCTTCTGTATAAAAGTACCTCGCTACAGACAGAAGCGATGATGCAAAATTCTATCTGCCGTGCAAGCGCTCATGCAGATGCTGCTACATTATGCAGGAACGTAGGGATTGCCTGCTTTCTCGTTACCAATCGTTGTTCTCGGTCCATGTCCCGGATAAACTGTCGTCTCATCATCAAAACGGTACAATACGGTACGGATCGAATCGATCAATGCCCGCTCGCTACCGCCGGTCAGATCGGTACGTCCCACACCCATGCGGAACAGTACGTCACCGGAGAACAGTTCTTTTCCACTCAGGAAGCTGACACTGCCCGGTGAATGACCCGGTGTATGGTACACGGTAAATGTATGGCCGATCAGCTCCAGTTTTTGTCCTTTATCCAAGGCGTATTCTGCAGGCTCTGCTGTAATTGGCGGAGTCACATCCGGCCACATCGCCGAACCGTTGAGCCGTGGATTGGTCATCCACTCTGCCTCCAAATCATGCAGGTAAACCGGGCAGGAATAATGCTGACGCATCTCCTGTACCCCGCCCATATGATCAAAATGAGCATGGGTTAGCAAAATGGCTTCCAGCTTCAGATTCAATGTATCTATACGCCGAATCAGTGAGCCCGGGTTCATCCCCGGATCAATCACTACCGCATGCTGATTATCTTCTGCGATCAGCAGATACGCATTAGTCTGCAGCGGTCCAAGCGAAAAAGTCTCTATTTTGAACACGTTATTCACACTCCTGATAATAATTCACGCAGTTCACGGATCACCATCGCATGAGAAGCAGAACCTTCTCCATAGCGCTCCATCATTCCTTTGCGTACCTCTGCCATCTTGTCCTTGTAGTCGGGAGCTTCACGATCCGGATTCTCCTGACGGAAAGCCACCATCAGCTTCTGCACATGCTGTGGACGCGGTCCCCATTGTCCCAGCACATGACCGCCAGTATCCGTAATGATAACTATCGGTACAGAACGCCCACCCATCGTCAGGTATTCGTCCATAACATCCTGATGCTCCTCCAGAATAAGAACCCGGGTTGGAATAGCCGCTTCCTCAAAAGCACGGAATACAACCGGAATATTACGAACCACATCGCCACACCAGTCAGCCGCTATAATAATGGAGCGCAAGTCATCACGATGCTGGAGCAATTTGAAAAATTCGTGATCCTCCAGATCGGTCCAATTGAATAAGGTATGTCCATCATGGAAAGCTTCCTTGTTCTGTGTCATTCCCTCCATAAACTGCTCCGGAGTAATTGCCACTTCCCATTTGTCTGCCAGATTGCGCTTGCTCATTACATTCGCCGCCTTTCGGATGATTTATTTCTTTTTCATCTTCCTTTTAACCAAAAAGTAGGATGCCAGCAGCACAACTGCCACAATCAGGATCGGTGTCGTATATTTACTTGCGATCTGATCGATATTCTCCCACTGGCTGCCCAGTACCATACCCAGATAAACAAACAGGGCAGACCATGGAATCACCGCCAGCGTAGTCAGTGTAATAAAGCGTACATGGGACATCTTGGTAATGCCTGCCGGTATCGAAATGGCATGACGTACAACCGGAATAAAACGTGCGGTGAAAATAACACCTGTGCCGTATTTATCAAACCATTCTTCCGCGTGGTCGATATGGCTTTTTTTGATCAAAATATATTTGCCGTACTTTTCCAGTACAGGGCGTCCGCCGTAACGTCCGATCCAGTAAATGAACAGCTGGGCGATGACCCCGCCAACGGTACCAAACGCTACTGCTCCAAAGTAATTGATACTGCCTGTGGATACGAGATATCCGCCGTAGGCCAGTACAATCTCGCTCGGAATGACCTCAATCATCAATCCCAGCATAATACCTGCATAACCGAGCTGTTCCACCCAGTGCAGTAGTTGTGAAATAATATCGGAAATAATCTCCACCAGTCCTCCTTCAGTATGGTTGTGTTCCTGTCTCTATATCAGGCTTATGTATTCCCACATGACTCAAGCGCTGTGTCGTAATGATGTCCTTACATATTTTAGCACAGTGATGTGAACATGGGCTAGTTTTAACCTCATCTATTCCGAGGACGCTATCCAGCAGGGGAAAAGGATAAACAATGCACACAGGCAGTGATCTGTACGTCTTTGGAAAATATAAAAAACGGACTGCCAAAACAAACAGTCCGTTGATGTTAATATTAAGCGGTATATATATGGTACACAATACAGTCTTATTGGTACGTAGCCGTCTGAATTGATTTTACAGGACAGCTTCGCTGGTAGTCTCCTGCGGAAGCAGGTCACGGCAGGCATTTTCCAGATACGGACGAGCTTGCAACATATTGCGGAATAGGCTGTATTCCTGCCACATCGTCGCTGTATCACCGGCAGAACCTTTGACCGCGCGGATCAGTATATTCTTGGGTGTATGCTCCATATCGATAAACTCGAGCAGCTGTGTACGGTAGCCCATCAGATCGAGTAGCTTGGCACGAATCGCGTCAGTAGCCAACGCGGAGAAACGTTCCTTGAGTATACCGTGGGACAAAAGAGGGCTCAGGGCATCATTCTCTACCTGGCTGAACAGCTCATGCTGACAGCATGGAACAGACAGGATAACCGAGGCGTCCCAGCGTACTGCCTTTTCCAAAGCAGCATCGGTTGCTGTATCACAAGCATGCAAAGTAACGACCATATCGACCTGATCCAGCTCGTTATAATCTGCAATGTCTCCGACCAGGAACTGAAGCTTGTCATAATTCAGCTTCTCGGCCAGCTGGCTGCAGTGCTGAATGACATCGGCTTTGAGATCCAGACCAACAATACGCAAAGGACGACGCTGCTGGATATTCAAATAATGATAAAGAGCAAAGGTGAGATAGGATTTACCGCAGCCAAAATCGACAATCGTCAGTTCACGATCTTCAGGCAGCGATGGCAGTATATCCTGTACCATCTCCAGGAAGCGATTGATCTGGCGGAACTTGTCATACTTTTTGGCAAACACTTTGCCATCGGCATTCATGATACCCAGCTCCACCAGAAAAGGAACAGGTTCGCCTTCATCCAGAATATAGCGCTTTTTGCGGTTATGATTCAGATCGGCTTCTGTTTTGGTCGCTGTCTTGGTCAAAATCGACACTTTGTATTTCTTGCTGATCAATACCTGATAATCCGCCTCTGTGGTGCACAGCAGACCCTGGCGCATCGACTGCTCGAATAGCTCCATTAACGGACGCTCCGCTTCGGCAGCAGGTACATTCTCATGAGTAACTTTATTATTATAATGATAAGCAAACTGATAATGCAGCTGCTTCTTGAGTTCAACCGGTTTGATAATAACTTTGTTAAAGGCATCGGCGTCCCGTTTGCGGCGCTGACTAAGCGTCGCCGAGATCAGTTCACCGCCTTCAATCAGCTGATGAATCAGTTTCTGGAGTGAATCCATGATGTACAATCACTTTCTTTCCTTTTCAATTTTGCAGCCGGGCATGCGCCGCTTCTATATCGGCCCGGGTGATGCCGCCTTCTTGCAGCTCTTCATCGCTTTTGCTTAGCATACGTTCGTAAAAGGCTGCGCCGGTCTGTTGTCCCTCAGTAGGGTCCAGCTCGGTCAGGCGACGAAGTGCATCTACCGCATTATCATAATAGCCTTCCTGCTCTTCATATTCCAGCATCAGTTTTTCTACTGCAGCCGGCAGCACGTACTCTTCCAGCTGATCGAGCAGTCCATCAATATGCTGTGGATAATCCAGCAGACTGCGATCTGCCCCATTCACCGCACTGTACAGGAACAGATGCAGCGATTTGATTCGGCGTACTACAGCATCTTCATCATGACCACCGGCTGCATAAATATCGGCTTCCACTTCGATCATGCGTGCCAATCCTTGCAGCTGATCCACTTCGACAGTTGGACCTACGCGGAACATATCTATGACTTCATCTGTAGGCATACGGTTTACCAGTTCACTGTTCAAACGGAAGTTTTTGCGCATGAGGTCATCAACTTCCCACAGTGCTTCCGTATATTTCTTTTCTTCCTTGAGTCCGAACGCTTTGGAAATCATGCTGGCCATATCCTCGATCATGCCCATGAGGTAATCTTTTCTGAACATTCCTATCCCGCCTTCAATATGATTCTATAGTAGATTTTATCGAATAAACTTGTTGATCACTGCGATCAGTTCCTGTGGTGCTTCCAGCATGCTCATGTGTCCGGCACCCGGTATCGTTACGGATGTAATCTTTTCTCCCTCAGCGGTAAATAGACGTTCTGCCGGTACAACATGATCATTCTCACCGGCAACCAATAGCACCGGCAGAATGGAAGAAGCGATAACCGAGCGACGATCTGGACGTTCGCGCATCGCCATGGCTGCACCGCAAGCTCCCTGTGGAGGCGTATGATATCCAATCTCCCTTGCTTTTTGTACAGCCTGTGGCAGCTCGGTTACCGAATCCGGTGCAAACAACCCTTCGATGAATCCGTCTACAAAAGCAGCTACGCCTTCACTGTTAATTTTGGAGACGGTCTGCAGACGTTTCTCCCGTGCTTCCGGCGAATCCTCATATCCGGTCGAATGAACCAGTCCCCATGCGTTCAAATAGTCTGCATACTGCTCAGCCAGCACAAGAGCCACATAACCACCCATCGAGTGACCGAGTACCGTGACCTTGTTCAGATTTAAATGATCCAGCAATCGGATAACATCTTCTGCCATTTGTTCAATCCGGTAGGCACCTTCCGGTGCCGGACTACGGCCATGTCCACGCAGATCGGGCACAATGCAGCGATACGTTCTGGACAATTCGGGAACAACTTCATCCCAGTAGGCAGAGCTGCCCATAAAACCGTGCAGCAATACAAGCGGCTCACCTGCACCGGTATCGGTAAAATAAAGAAGTTCGGATGGTTGCTGTATAGGTTGATTCATGAATGATTGCCTCCCTGTGCAGTTAGTTCGGAAATGTATAGAAATCATTTATCTATAGTAGGTATAACCTATTCGATATCGAATTCACTATGATCATTTTATTCAGACGAATGATGTATGCCTATTCAATCGGTAATACCTAGTCCACGAACCGCCGCTTCCACGACGTCCTCTGCCATTTTCATAACATGGCGCAATGAGGTTGTCTGTAGCGTCCAGTAGGGTTTGGGTCCATTCTCATTCACAATGGCTGCGATACTGTATGTGCCTACGCCCGGAAATTTGCCTCCTACTGACAACGCAGGGAATAGCGGCTCTTCTCCAATGCTATACAGTCCTACCGAGCGCTGCTGACCGAGGCAGGCATCTATCGCAATAATCGTCAGATCACCCGATATACGCGGAATACGCTCATGCAGATTATGCGCATCGCAGGGATACTCCATTGTGCCTGTAATATTGGGAATGCTGCGTGCTTCCAGACCACTGCCGATCAGCGGTCCCAGTGCATCTCCCGTTGAACGGTCTGTACCGATACACACAAAGGCAAGCTCCTCCAGCGCATGACGGCTGTGAATCATCCGGAAAAACTGGGTCAACCCATCCCGGTTCACATTGCGCCGGTTCTGCTGGTCATAGGGAAGCAAACTTGACTGACGATTAATCATATAATAGTAGATTCCCTCCTCAACTGTGCGTATCTATAGTAATTTTAACCGATGCGCCCTATTACCGCAAAATATTGGTTCCCCGCCGCTATCCATGGTACAATACAACAAAATCAGCTTTTGTTACAGAAAGGGAGAACGTACCGATGGATTTGTCCCAACCTACAACGGAAAATCTGGAAGTCATGATTGAAGCGATCAAAACCAAGCTTCGGATGGCCAGTGGTGCAGCGATGCAGGCATCTGCTTTTTCGCTGGATCAGTATGAAGATATCCATGAAGTCTATGATATTGTGATGAACAAACCCAACTTGAGCATCAGTGAAGTTGAAGCACTTGTGTCCGAACTGGGACGTCTGCGCAGCAAATAACTTTTCACTTTTCCAGGTATCAAAGCCTGCTTTCCTTTTTGAGGAAGCAGGCTTTTTTATGTGGATTTTGTTACTATGCTTCTTTTGATTCGTAGACATTTAGCATATTGTTCACGAATGTTTGCTGTTAACAGGGTTCAGTCGTGAATACAGGGTTAAATTTAACATAACGATAACAAATGAAAGAAGGCGATCCCTATCTCATCTCCAGCTTTTCCTGAACGTTCAGGACGCAAGTTCTCCAATCTTCCTTTATGGCTCATAATTACCCTCGTGCTGATTGCAGGAGCAGCGGTTTCTTTTATCCTCCTTAATCTGGTTACCTGGCTGATTCAGAATGCATTCGGCGGTCAGGTTCATATATGGGAAAATGAATTCCAGCGCGAGGTGCGCACTTATCATGAAGAACCACTCCGAAGTACAATGCTGTTTTTCACATATCTGGGCGGATTTTATTCGACAGTCTGTGTATCACTTGGTTTTGCGCTACTATTGGCAGTATGGCGCGAATACCGTGAAGCACTAATGCTGCTTGTGACATCACTGGGTGCATGGCTGCTGAATACGATTCTGAAAGCCCACTTTATGCGTCCACGTCCTGAACTGGAATTCTGGACTCACGCTTCAGGCTACAGCTTTCCCAGCGGTCATGCGACAATCGCTGCAGCTATGTACGGGATGCTGTTCTTTATCTGGGCCCGCTATCGCAGGCAGAAAAACCAGTCCATGGTACCAGCCATCCTGTGTGGTATTGTACTCATCGCCTTGATCGGCATTACACGTGTATACCTCGGCGTTCACTATCCAACCGATATTATTGCCGGTTTTGCCAGCGGATTTCTGTGGCTGGTTACATGTGCATATGCCTTGTCTGTATGGCAAAAAAGAAAGCCCCAGCAACCTTTTGACGATGCAAAGGGGTAAGCAACCAATGTTTCATGCGTATGCCCCATGTTTATATACGAAGTAAGACAAACAAGCGAGATAGCCCACTTCAACGGTTACGTGCCTTCAGCTGAAATGGACTAGCGTAGCGTAAAGTAAAGGAGGCGATCTGCATGTGGGGAATCATTATCAGTATTGTGCTCGCCGTTATTATTGGCCTGATCGGTAATGCGCTCGCAGGCAAAGCAATGCCTGGTGGTATCATTGGAGCCGCTATTGCCGGATTTGTAGGAGCATGGCTGGGCGCCCTGTTGTTTGGTGACTTTGGCCCGAATATCGGTGATTTTGCGATTATCCCGGCTATTCTGGGAACTGCGATTTTCGTTTTTCTGCTTGGACTGTTATCCCGACTGCTCCACAGAGCATCTTGATCTCAGACAGGCATGATATAAGCCATACTTATGGTAAGCTGCAACATAATACTTAATACTCCCAGAGAAGCTTCACTTGATATGATATGGCTGGCTCTTCGGCTCTAGTCGCAGAACCTTACGCTATTACACGCAACCTACACTAATTGAAGGAGTGATTTTTTATGAACGAAGCAGAAAAAGAATATCCAATGCAAAGCGGTTCCACATTTTTGAAAGGTGTATTTATCGGTGGCCTGATCGGCGCTGCTGCCGCACTGCTCTTCTCGCCAAAACCGGGACGTGAGCTGCGTAGCGATCTGTCCGACAAACTGGCTGTAGCCGGTGAGAAAACTAAAAATGTATACGGTACTGTATCCGACCAGACGATGCAAGCAGCTGGCCTGATCAGCGACAAAACCGTAGAACTGGCAAGTGTGGTAGGCGACAAAGCTACAACCATTGCTCAGACTGTAGCTACCAAAGCTACTGACCTGACTGGTAAAGCCAAATCTTCGATCGGTGTAGGCGAATCTGCTGATCAAGAAAAAGCAGAAGCCAAAGAAAACATCGTAAAACATGTAGCTGAAGCTTCCAAAAACATCGCTGAAGATGTAAAAGGTGCAAAAGAAGATGTAGCCAAAGAAGTAACCAAAGCTGCTGAAGATGTGAAAAAAGATTCCAAGCCGCTGACTTCGTCCGGTTCCGGTTCTTCCACATCTACAGGTTCCAGCACAGGTGCTTCGACGACAACTGGATCTGCAACAGCGGGCTCTACAACATCTACCACACCAGGTTCCACTACAACGGGTTCCAACCCGTCAACAAACAATAACTTTAACTCCAACAACAAACGCTAATATAACCTGGATTGACCAAAATAGCCGGCTCATTGCAGTCGGCTATTTTTATGCCCGATGTGGCGAATTCATATGAAAGCGAGGGAATCTCATGGCTGACAAAGACAAAGAGTTATCACCTACATCCCCTGAAGTGGTACCTCCGCCAGATAATGTGCGCGAGCATCCATTCGAATTGCGTCATGAAGTGAAGCGTCTGAATGAACGCCTCGATCAGCTGACCAAAGCGCTGGACAAAGCGGAAATCAGAGATATCATCGAGAATTACAGCAGTGTACGCCGCCGCCTGATTACCAACTTTATTGCTGGTACTGCTCGTGGTCTTGGCTTATCACTAGGTACTATCGTCATCCTGGCGTTGCTTGCCTTTATCCTGAGCCAGATGGTTTCCCTGCCGCTGATCGGTGACTATATCAGTCAGATTCTCGATTATGTCAAAGCTTCCCAAGGTGCAGATACAAGTGGAGGCAAAGGTTAACAGAAGTAAATTCGCATCGCTTCCTTTATCAAAATCCTTGTGCATAGATAAAAGATACAGCAATGTTATCCTTTATCCGCGCACAGGGATTTTTTATTACCAGGTGGAGTTGTCTTTTCTACCTGAGTTTGGGGTTGAAAATGTACGTGTAAATCAGGATGGTGCAGCAGGAATAGGCTGTAGGTGGCAAAATATCGATCGGTGTTGGCTGCCTGCTATGTTAGTATACTGATGATGCATCAACCACTGCGGAAAGGGATCATTCCGTCGTCCTCTGGTTAAGAATGGATATTTTGAATCACCGATTGTATCGGTAAATATCCATTCTTAAATCTCGTCCTTTGGAAAGATTCCCTTCCCTCCGCTCTGCTGTTTGCGCAGATTTCTTTTAAAAGCATGCTTAGTGCTATTACGCTATAGTTTAAAAATGATAGATGAAATAACAAATCCTTTATTCCTTTGGGATTTTTGAGCTTAGCATTGTGTATTTTAGATTTCTTAGAGAAACAAGAATGTATTCCAAGCTCTAAGCGAAGGAATTGGAATTAGACTCCAGCAGCGAAGCGGCCCTATTTAAGATTGGATATCCTCCGCTGCAAGCGGATATTCAGGATATCTGATCTTAACGAGGGGCAGGAGACTAATCCAATTTCGGAGCGGACAAACTTACATTCACTTCAGTTCCATTTATAATCCTCTTTAAAATCAAACCTCTAGCATCCCATTAGAACAGAGAGCGCACTTACACTTACACTCCAAATTCTGCATCATATGAAACACAGCAGGAATTAAAAAAGGTATGCTTCAACCTCCATTTGGAGAATCAAAGCATACCTCAGTCAATTGCCATAACCGACAATTTAATCTTGTACATGTGCAACATTAACCCGATGATGAAGCGTTAGACATAATTTGTTTAAGCTTCTCCGTAGCGCGCTTCTGGATACGCGATACACTCATCTGGGATACACCCAGCTTTTGTGCAATCGCACGTTGGGATTGACCTTCCTGGAAGGCAAGCAGCAGTACTTTTTGTTCCTGCTCCTTCAGCTGGCTAAGTGCCTGCTGCAGATCCATCCGCTTCTCTACTGCATCGTAATCATTCACATCTGCACTGATAAGTTCGCCCAGTGTAGCTGCGCTTTCTTCCTGGGACAATGGCGAATCCAAAGATACGTAGTGATAGCATTCGCGTCCTGCCAGGACTTCAATGGTTTCCTCTTCCGAAAGTTCCAGAAAACCGGCAATTTCCCGCACACTAGGGGAACGTTCCAGCTTGACCGTCAATTCGTCGATCGCCTGCTGAACCAGGGCTCCCTTTTCTTTGATTCGGCGCGGAACCTGTATGTACCACGATTTATCGCGCAAAAAGTTTTTCATATGCCCGATCATACTCTTCATGGCATATGGTTCAAAGGGAATCCCCAAAGAAATATCATACTGTTGCAAAAGACGAATCAATGCCATTTGACCGACCTGGTACAAATCTTCGTACAAGTCCGGGCGGTTACGGGCAATTTTACCCGCAGCCATCTTAACCATAGGCTCGTACTTTTTGATCAGCACGGTCGCAATGTCATTGTCTTTTGTTTGTTGATACTCCCAGATCAGGCCGATCGCCTCGTCCATCGATTCGGGGGGAGTCACTCTTTCACTCATACTCTTTCCTCGCTTAGAGCAAGGCTTTTGGACATGACGACACGAGTACCCTGGCCAGCTACATTTTCAATGCTGACATCATCCATCAATGCCTGCATCAGATAGAAGCCAAGTCCGCCAATCTGAACATCATTCAGATCTTTGTCATGCAGTGTGCTTTCTTCTCCGCCACCTTTTACTGTTTCGAAGCTCTCCCCTTCGTCTTCGACAGTAATGGATAACGTTTCTTCACCGATTTCGAAAGTCACATCAATATGTCCATCATTTTGCCCATAGGCATACAGCACGGAATTGTTACATGCTTCGGATACGGCTACTTTCATATCTTCAATATCTTCATATGAAAATCCCATTTTGGAAGCAATTCCGTACAGATTCAATCGTACTACATCTACAAACTCTGCGGTTGCAGGTAAATTAAGTATTACTTTTTGAGTATCAGCTTTCATGCTATGTTCGATCCTTTCCTAGTGGGAGTTCTCCTGAGGGGCAAAAAACTTGGCAATTCCGGTCATTTCAAACAGTTTCTGAATTTGTGGAGGAACCTCTTCAACAGTAAAGCTGGCATTCATACCGTGCCGTGCTTTGAGGATAGAGAGCAGTATACCGATACCTGTGCTATCAATATATTTCAGGTCTTTCATATTTACGATCAGATCCTGGCCAGCGTCGCCTACAAGCGGCTCCATAACCAGACGAAAATCAGGCGCTACCGATAAATCCATTTCCCCGCTTAAAAAGACAGTGCATGCGCCTTCTTCGAGTTGGGTTACTGCATTAAATTTTTCGTTTTTGTTAGTAGTCATAGACATTCTCCCGTGAACAATGGTTTCTTTACTAATAACCCAATCTGTTATCTTATGAAACATATCCTAAATAACCGATTAGAGAACTGATTTTGATTATATCCTGTTTTTTATAGTATATACAATTTTTAGTTGTTATAACAACTTTAGTAGGGGCAGCGCAAATCTAGCCTTTTCCGCCAGTGGCAGCAAGACCTTATTGCGCATTATATGTTAATTCGGTTATCACATACGAATGATCAATATACCGTTTTTTTGGCTTCATACCGTGATAATTCCAATGCATAACGTTCCATCATTGCTTTTACGCTACTCATTTTGACCGGTTTGCTTATATAATCATCCATGCCTGCTGCAAAGCATCGTCCTTTGATACCTTCCATCACATCAGCAGTCATTGCAATAATGACCGAACGTTCTCCATTCCCCAGCTCGCGTATAATCCGCGTAGCTTCCAGTCCGTCAATATTAGGCATCTGTACATCCATAAAGATATAATCATACGTCTGGGCAGAAGCCATCCGGATCGCTTCATCTCCGTCATCTGCAGTATCCGGCTCGTAACCGAGTCTATTGAGCATACTAACCATCAGCTTCTGATTGATCGGATGGTCGTCTACAATCAGAATGCGGGGAATGGAGCCGCTCTTTTGAAGCAGACTTACCGGCCTTTCCTCCACCACATCTACTTCTGTCTCTTCAACCGTGTATTCACCCACACGGATGCTAAAGGCAAATACTGCTCCATCGCCAGGTTCCATCTCTTTGCATTCCAGACGGATATCTCCGCCCATCATCTGTACCAGGTTTTTGCAAATCGCCAGACCCAGTCCGGTTCCGCCATACTTTCTTGTCATGGATGAATCCAATTGAGAAAATGGCTGGAACAGCTGCTCCCGCTTCTCCAGAGCAATCCCGATACCTGTATCCTTGACTTTGAACTCTAGTTCCAGACGATTATCCTGCTGGCCTACCGCTTCTACTTCCAGATAGACACCGCCCTGCTCAGTAAATTTGATAGCATTTGCCGTCAAATTAATGAGTACCTGACGCAAGCGCGCCATATCTCCGAACAGATAGCTCGGTACGTTGTCTCCAATTCGGTAAAGCAGCTCCAGACCCTTTTTGCCAGCCTCAACCGAAAATAGTCCAAACACTTCGGAAATACAATTTTCGAGCGAAAATGGATGTTCTTCCAGTTCCATTTTGCCTGACTCCATTTTGGTAAAGTCCAGAATATCGTTAATGACCATGACGAGTGTATCTGCACTACTGCGGATAATCTCGGCATAGTCCTTTTGTTCAGGTTGAAGATCGGTCTCCATCAACAGATCGATCATACCGATTACTCCGTTCATCGGAGTACGGATCTCGTGGCTCATCATTGCCAGGAATTCGGTTTTCGCTTTGGCTGCAATCTCGGCAGCTTCTTTGGCACGAACCAGTTCCTGATTCATTTTTTCAAGTTCCAGCGTTTTTTGCTGCAGCAGCATGGACTGGGTTTTGTGACGCTTGTTGGTCAGATACATATTTACAAATCCTTCAATCTTGGATTTCAGGATTTGCGGAATAAATGGTTTTACCATGTAATCAATAGCGCCGGCAGAATATCCGGCAAACAGATGCTCGGCTTCCTTGCTATTGGCAGACACAAAAATAATCGGAATTTCTTTGGTTTTCTCACGGGCTTTGATCAGTTTGGCCGTCTCAATGCCATCCATTCCCGGCATCTGAACATCCAGAATAATAACAGCAAATTCATCCTTGAGCAGACAGCGCAGCGCTTCTTCCCCTGAAGTCGCTTTGACGAGATTATAACGTTCACTCTCGAGAACGGCTTCCAGGGCAAGCAAGTTTTCAGGTCGATCATCTACCAGCAAGATATGAATCGGTTCATGAAACCTCATGGTATCCCCCTACATTCTCTAGTTAATTTTCCGGTATACCTTTTCCAGTCGATCCAGTGGTTCATACGAATCACTGTAGCCGGTGAACTGCATCGACTCTTTGGAGCCCAGCACCAGAATACCGAAGCGGCTAAGACTTTCATGAAACAATCCATGAACACGTTCACGGAGTTTATCGTCAAAATAAATCATTACATTTCGGCACAAAATTACATTAAACTCGTTGAACGAGCGGTCAGTAGCCAGATTATGCTCCGCAAAAATAATATGCTTGCGAAGAAACGGCTGGAAAATAACGGATTGGTACTTAGCTGTATAATATTCGGAAAAAGAGCGAGTACCGCCAGCTTCCAGATAATTCTTGGTGTATAGCTGCATCCGATCAATACCGAAGACGCCTTCGCGAGCCTGCTGTAGTGAACGGTTATTCATGTCGGTCGCATAGATCCGTGCTTTGTCCAGCAGACCTTCTTCGTGCAGCAAGATTGCCATCGAGTATACTTCTTCTCCCGTGGAGCAGCCCGCATGCCATATCCGAATATACGGATAGGTCCGCAGCAGGGGAATGACTTTTTCCCGGAACATACGGAACAGGTGCGGATCCCGGAACATCTCTGTCACCGGAATCGACAGGTTCTGTACAAATCGTTCAAAACAGGAACGATCATGCAGTATTCTCTCCTGAAGAGCCGAGACAGATTTGAGATTCTCCGCATGGACATGATGCCATATTCTGCGGGTCAATGAAGCACGCGCATAATTACGGAAGTCATATCCGTACAAACGATGTACCCCTTCCAGCAGCAGATCGATTTCAATATTCTCGCGCTCTGCGAGATTAGTGATAATCTGACCTTCCCCTTGGGGCGAGTTTGAGTTGTTCTGTATTTGTTCATGATCCGTCGGTGTCATCTTTTCAGCCCCGATTCCTTGTAAACTGTACGTGATTCGTATTCGGTATAAAGCCGGTTCACTGTATTGTGCAACCGGCTTCTCAACATTTGTACATGTTCGTCAAAATTATATGGTCGTTCGTTGTTCTTTGGCTTGAGATCAGGATGGATCCGCGTAAAATCGGAACCATTTCTATCCGAATTGGTCGTATCTGAACACACAGATAAATCGCCAACGTTTAACATTATAAATCATTTACCCACTTTTGTGCTCTACGAATACAACCAAACACGCATTAATGATAAAAGTTGGTCCGTTTGTATTGGTTTTTTGACATAATCTGAGGCTCCCGCTTCAATACATTTGGAACGATCGTCCTTCATTGCCTTGGCAGTCAGCGCAATAATCGGTAATTTGTCATACCCTGGCATCTGACGAATAATCCGCATCGCTTCGTATCCATCCATTTCCGGCATCATCATATCCATGAGAATCAGATCAAAATCCTGCTGTGCCAGAATATCGATTGCTTCGCGTCCATTCTCGGCGAACGTCACTTCCATCCGGTATCCTTCCAGTACACTGGACAGGGCAAATACGTTTCGTACATCATCATCTACCAACAGGATTCGCTTGCCTTCGAACAGAGTCTCCTTGTTATGCAGCTTCTGCAAGATACGACGCTTGTCTTCCGGCAGATCCGCTTCTACCCGATGCAGGAAAAGGGTCGTCTCGTCCAGCAAACGTTCCGGCGATTTGACATCTTTGACGATAATAGACTCCGCATACTTGCGCAGCTGGGTCTCTTCCTTGGTATCCAGATCCTTGCCGGTGTAAATAATGATCGGCAAATCGCTCAGACGATGATTATCACGAATACGATCCAGCAGTTCAAAGCCAGTCATATCGGTCAGCATCAGATCCAGTACCATACAATCATAACGCTTGCCGTCCAGTTCTTCCAGCGCAGCCTTGCCTGTCGATACTGCAGTGATGGAGACATCATCATGACCAATCAGTTCAATAATAGACTGACGCTGAATCGCATCATCCTCTACGATCAGCAGCTGCTTGAGTCCCTGCTCGGTATAGGATTCCAGATGGGAAAATGCTTTTTCCAGCGCTTCCTTACTGGATGGTTTTTTGAGATAGGCAATCGCCCCCATCATGAGTCCCTGCTTGACATCATCCATGACAGAGATGACATGTACCGGAATATGACGGGTGTGGGCATTGCTTTTCAGTTCACTGAGGATTGCCCATCCATCGATCACCGGCAGTTGGATATCCAGTATGATTGCATCTGGTTTGTAAGTCTTGGCCATATGCAGACCAGTGTCGCCCTGCATACCTACGAGTGCTTTGAATCCACGATCTCTGGCCATATCCATCAGGATTTTGGCAAAGTTCGGATCATCCTCGATGATCAGCAGTACTTTGTCTTCCTTGCTGATCTGGTCACGGTCATCAGCCAGCGGCTGCGGAATAACGGCAGATTCCGTCTCGGCAGCCTGTTTGCGATTATTCATACGCATGGAGGACTGCTGCAGTACCTGATCGGTAAAATCAGCCGACATGTAGCCGGAATTGATGCGGTCTGCAGTACTATCTGTCTTGCTTTCTGTCTTGTCAGCCGATGATGGAACCAGCTTCGGCAGATAGAGGGTAAAGGTACTGCCTTTGCCTTCTTCCGAAGTGACGGTAATTCCACCGCCCAATAGACGAGACAGCTCGCGGCTGATAGACAATCCCAATCCAGTTCCGCCATATTTACGACTTGTCGTACCATCCACCTGCTGGAACGCTTCAAAAATCAGATCCAGTTTATCCTGCGGAATACCGATACCACTGTCGATCACTTTGACTGCGATATACGCTTCTTCTCTGTTCAGGTAGGATGGCAGTTCTCCCGGCTCTGCCTGATCGATATTCATTTCGATATATCCTTTTTCCGTAAACTTGAATGCATTGGACAGCATATTGCGTAGAACCTGCTTAACCCGGTGCTCGTCGGTTACAATGGCTTCCGGCACCTGATCGCCGATCGTAATATGCAGATCAATTCCTTTTTTCGCCGCTACAGGAGCAAAGTTCATATTTACAAAGGACTCCAGATTGGTCACCGGTATAGCTTCACAGTTAATTTCCATTTTGCCGGCGTCGACCTTGGAGAGATCCAGAATCTCATCAATCATCTTGAGCAGATCCGCGCCAGACATATAGATGGTACTTGCGTACTCCATCTGCTTGTCGGTCAGATTGCCGTCCTTGTTCTCGGTCAGCAGCTGGGAAAGAATCAGCAGACTGTTCAGTGGTGTACGAAGTTCATGGGACATATTCGCCAGGAATTCCGATTTGTACTTACTCGTTACAGCGAGCTGCATCGCCTGTTGTTCCAGCTGATGCTTGCTCTGTTCAATCTCTTCATTCTGCTCTTCCACATGCTGGATCTGTTCCTGCAGTTCGCGGGTCTTGGCGATCAATTCATTATTAAAATGCTCCAGTTCTTCCTGCTGGCGCTGCAGCATATCTTCGGAACGCTTGAGTTCCTCGGTCTGTTCTTCCAGACGTTCATTGGAGCGGCGCAGTTCTTCCTGCTGCATTTGCAGCTCTTCGGACTGGCTTTGTAGTTCTTCTGTCAGTGCCTGAGATTCACGCAGCAGTTCCTCTACATGCAGACGACGATTGATGTTATTGATAATTATGCCAAGATCCTGGGTAAGTAAGTGAAGCAGCTGTCTCTGCAGTGATGTAAATGCACGCAGTGAAGCCAGCTCGATAACGCCCAGCAGCTCGTCGTTAAACAGTACTGGATAAATCAGCACACTCTGTGGCTTGCTCGCACCCAGTCCGGAATTGACCGGAATGTACCCTTCCGGTACCTGATCCAGCACGATCGGCTTCTGATCGGCAGCACACTGTCCGGTCAGTCCTTCACCAATACGAATCTCTTTTTTGGAACATAATTCGCCATCGGCAGCATACGCTGCTTTGAGCATAATTTTGTCGCTGGATTCATTCGTTCGCAAATATAGAGCTCCAAAATGGGCTCCAAGTGTCGGAGAAAATTCATTGATAAAAGTCTGTGCACTCTGCTCCAGCGTGTTAACGCCTCGCAGCAGCTCGGTAATGCGTGATGTATTGGAATCCAGCCAGGACTGGTCTTCCTGTGCCTGACGATATTGATCTTCCATATGACGCTTTTCCTGCAAATCTTCGGCCATCTGCTGGAACACTCTGGCTACGTCGCCGATCTCGTCCTTGGATTTGATCTTAATACGACGGATAACGCCAAAACGTTCTTCCGAGAATCCCTTGATCATCAGGGATACGGTTCCAAGACCTTTGCTGATACTTGGTACAATCCAAAGCATGACCAGCAAGCTCAGTACAACGCCGGCAAGCATCACATAGGTGGTAATCCGAATCGAATTCTGATAAGCAAGATTGGCCTGCGCAATCTCCGTATCAATCGCATTATCCTGATATTCCGCGAGGTCGGATATGCTCTGATTCAGATTTGTCTGCGCATCCAGCCCTACCTGGGTTCGGTAATTATTCGCAGCGGCAATCTGGTCTCCTGCTACTAGCGAAGTCAGCTGGCGCGAGTAATCAATAAAGGTCTGCCAGTTAACCGCCACCGTTTCAATCTGTTTCTTTTCTTCTGGTGTATTAGAAGATTCACTCAGCAGTTTGAGGCTGTTCTGACTGCTCGTAATCATCTGTTCAATTGTGACACGGCTCTGCTCTACCGGCTGCGTCGAAGCGCTGAGCAGCATATTGGCTGCTTCACGGGCAATCACATTCATTTGAGAGCGGATATCGGTTGAATACCGTACTTTGAGATAGCGCTCCTGGTATACCTTATCAAGCTGCTCATTCATATAGTTCATCCGGTCATACGTAATAAAGCCCAGCGTCATCAATAATAAAATGATGACACTGAACCCCAAGACCAGCTTCGTTCTTAGCTTCATTAATTGTCCGCTCCTTCATTGAGTGAAATCCACACCAGACACTTATCATCATCCCGGTCTGCAGGTGCACTTGCTTCAAAAAATACGGTTTCGATTTTTTGTTTATCCAGTTGATGATTGGATTTCAGCTGATCAATCAGGAAATCAAGCTGCACATCCTGATCGCCTTCCACTGCTTCAAGCAGACCATCTGTATACAGTACCAGATGTCCGTCTCCTTCATAAAGGAAACTGCGTGGCTCTGCTTCAATTCGGTCAAACAAGCCAACAGGGAACGTACTCGTACTGAGCTTGGTTACTTCTCCGTTATCATCAAAGAAAAGACCTGGAGGATGTCCGGCATTAACATAATCGATCCGTTTGTACTTGGTATCTACCACCAGATAAATCGCCGTAAAGTAGTATTGTACCAGCTGATTCTCAATATGAAGCTGATTAAAACGACGGTTCAGCTCCTGGATGACTTTCTCCGGTTCTACATAGGTAGTAACTGTATCCTTAAGCACGGATGCGATAAACATGCAGAACAAGGATGAAGAAATACCATGCCCCATCATATCCAGCAAAATGACGCCATAACGTCCTTCTCCAAGAGGATACCAGGCATACAAATCACCTGCCAGCTCAAAAGAAGGCTTGTACAGGGCTTCAATCTGGAAAGAAGGATCATGAATCGGCGTACTTAGCACCGCATGCTGTACCAGACTGGCTAATTTAAGCTCATCCTGGATATGCTGGTCTCTTTCTTTATGCCAGTCTTTCTCATGTTTGAGTCGCAGGGCCAGACGCATACGAGCCAGCAATTCCACTTTGTTGATCGGCTTGGTCACATAATCCATTGCTCCGGCATCTAGTGCTTCCGCCAGTTTTTTGGAATCTCCTACTGCTGTGACCATAATAATCGGAATATCTTTCAGCAGCTCATGTTGCTGAATAATCCGGCAGGCTTCAATACCATCCATTTCGGGCATCATCATATCCAGCAAAATCAGGTCAAACGAATTGGCTTTGGCACGTGCTACTGCATCAGGTTCACCCAGACCAAGATGTTCGAACATTTCCCGGGCCGATGCGGAAGTGACGATATTGGTATATTGTTCTCTTTTCAGAATCTCACGGATAATTATTACATTGGTCGGATTATCATCAACGATTAATATATTCATAACTTCTCCTCATTCCCTTATTTCATGAAGCGGATTCATATACCTTGTTTTCATTATAAGCCAACTGTGATTGTTATCCAAAAAGGGGCTGTATCAAAAACTCGTCAAAAAACCTCCAACTCCACCATGGAAGTGGAATTGAAGGCATTTTCCTTACAAATCTAGGCCCTAGCGGGGACAACGGTTATATGATTTTGATACAACCTCTTTGTCTTTAGCATGCAGCCTCTATAATTAGGATTTATGATTGGCAATAATAAGTACTTTATCTTGGTCTAATTCCTGCTCGTAAAAATCTGCCTCTGCCTGGGTAAATCCAAGTGAGGTGATTTTGGAACGCAGTTCATCACCACGTGAACGGAAAAGATTGGCAAGTGAGTCAAACATGCCTTCTTCCTTCAGCCCGATCTCCTGTGCCCCGGCTGTCTCGGCAATTTTGGCTGTAACGTCCTGCTGATGCGCCAGTACATAGATATCATCAAACCCATATCCCGTACTTTGCAGCTCCTTCACGACTTCTACAGCTTGTATACCGTTTGCTACAACTTTGGCGTATGGCTTGGCATTAGTCGGATTCATGTCTATCACCTGCTTTCACAAGATAGTCAATATACCATTTACCCACACTGCCAATCTATGAAACATTTTTTTCAGAAATAATTAATATTCACTCCGATAATGTATCGAAAATATCTGCGCTGACAATCTTCCCTGTGCCAGGGTCGGTAAAGACTTTAAAAGCATAAAAGTCATTATTGTAGCCTTCCCCATCATCTGCTGTGAAATCCGGTTCACCCAACTCACTGGTAATCGCCTGCTTATTAATAGGAAGCGTGTGACCATCCAGTGTCAGTGAGCCAGCCTGTGCGGGTACACTTACATAGTAAATGTGATCCCCCATCATGCCTACTTTCACATCGTCATACTCATATTCCGTATAGCCGGCATCCGTCTTCACCTGATGAAGCGGTTCGCCCTTTTTGTTCAGCAGCTCTGCCCGGCTGTCACTAAGAGAGACGCCATTTAGAGTATGGTAGCTGAGTGTATCCTCGGTATCGGGTTCTTCGTATACGGAATCTGTTGCAGATGTTATGGAAGCAGTATGGATACTGTTATCCGCGGGCATCGCGGCATACTCAGCAGACTGCACAGCTACGACTGGCTGTAACGGTGCATCAGATACCTGGGCAGAACCGTTGTAAGGGGACAATATTCCAGCGAGTAACATCATGTAAGTAAGCATCGTCTCACCCTTTCTGCGGTTTACACATGAATCATCATGTAGCCGTTGGTCGTTTGGAGATTATCAGAACATTGAATTCGGAATATTTAATCAAATATGGTTATTTAGTCGGGATCTTGCGGAATTTCTGCCATACGTTCACTGCTGTATCTACCCAGTTCAACCATGCACCATTGTTATGACCATTTTTGTCATATGTAGCAGAGTAGGATTGCAACGTACGATCTTCCGGAGTAGAAGCTGTTACCATGGAATGTGCATTGGTAGAATGCTCCGATTTGCCACTGGCAAATTTCACACGATCAAACAATGTACCGGATACTTCTTTGGTTTTGAGCGTCAGATCTTTTACAGTTTCGGTGATTTCACTCAGTACCACGCCAAGATTTTTAACGGATTCTACAACCGGATCAACCTGCTGCAGCTTATGTTCGACATCTCCTGTAATCTCATTAACATTACGGATAGTCTGTTTTACTTCGTATGTCAGTTCTTCCATTGTCTTTTGTACATCCTTCAAGGTTGCGGATACATTATCCAGCGAATCCTTGGCGGATAACAGGGTCTTAACGAGGAATACAACGAGTACTGCGAATGCGATAGCGACAACCGCTACACTGATACTGATAACAATGTTCATAATTTACCCTCTCTTTCAACAATGAATGTTTTGGTTTCACATTTTTTCAGGATGTTATTCATAAACTACCCTTCTGTTTTACCACCGAAACAGAAGCGAGACTTGTTCGGGGAAATATACCAACATCTGTTTCAACCTACTAACCGCGCGGTTAAGGTACTTTTACTAATTAATAAGTAACTAATTTCATACCGTCCTCGTTACCCGATATCCAATCGGAAATGCGATTTGTTCAAATTTACAAACGAAAGGGTGATATTTATGTTAAAATGGTCCGTTATTTTTCTGATTATTGCGATTGTTGCTGGCGTGTTCGGATTCTTCGGAATCGTTGAAGCGGCTGCTACTATTGCCAAGGTGCTGTTCTTCCTTTTCCTGGTGCTGTTCGTGATCAGCCTGTTTACAGGACGCAGACGAACGTATTAACAATAAAGTCATTCATTGTACCAAATGGAATGAATATGCAGCTCTGCTGCGATCCAGATAGTATCTCATCAGCAAAAAGAGCCTTTCTCTTCGGGAGAAGGGCTCTTTATGTATGGTTGGCCATAGTTACGGATTTATCGGAAATAACCTGCTACACTTTGCAATTACTATTTAACGCATTAGCAATCGGGGCAGCTTGAATAAATCCAGCCGAAAACGGACCAAAACCTCATTTTTGCCAAATTCCATTTGTTTTACTTCTACAATAGCCGGAAAATACTTGGTCAGCGAAATGTCTATAGGCTCCAACAGCGCTCCTGTCCATTCACCATGTTGTACGGTAGTATGACGATGGGTCAACACCAGCTGGTTACCCTGTAGCCGGGCATCAAAATCCAACAGCGCCCCAAAAGGAATACCCAGATAATCTCCTGTCAGATCCGCCTGTACTACATTCCCCTGCCAGGTGAAATCTGCTCCCTTGATATGCAGCCCCAGCGGATAATCTTCCTGATGATCCAGCAGCTCCTTGCGGGCAAGCTGATTAAATTCCTGCGGACTAAGTGTAATTTCCAGCCGCTTCTGCTGGATCATGGTTTGTATCTTGGCGGTTGTGTCGAGCTCTGTGTAATCAAGACCGGGATAACGCTGCGGAGCGACCATCCAGGCCAGCCATGCGACTCCGGCTGCCGCGATGACCAGTAGGATAACCAGAGCAACCAGCAGCCATTTCCAACGAAAACGTCTGGAATGCCGCTCGGAAACCGATGATTCTCTCACGGTATATACCTCTTTTCCATTCGATCCTGTACGATAGGGAGCAAAAGCAAGTATACGGTATACGAGTCTTCCCTTTTAAATAGAATAATGCATAAGGAATCCTCAAACCATTCCCTGCTCAAATCTCTTTTGGCTCCACATGTACATGCACATAATGAATATTATGCACCTCTGCCATCTTCGCTTCAACCTTATCACTAATATGATGGCTCTCGGTAATTGTGAGTTCAGGAGAGACTTCGATAATGACATCAACCAGCGTCTGGCTGCCATTGATACGGGCTTTGATATCCTTGATATTCTCTACGCCTTCAATAGAAGCAATGGTCTCGCGCAGACCGGGCAGTTCCAGCTCATCGAATCCGTCTGTCAGCCGGTGCATCGAATCGCTGAGTATATCCCAGGCGGTTTTGCAGATCAGCACGCCTACGACCAGAGCAGCGACAATATCCAGCCATGGCATCCCCAGCTGGGAGCCGATAATTCCGACTGCGGCTCCTACACTGACCATTGCATCAGAGAGATTATCTTTGGCCGCTGCCATTAATGCCTGACTATTGGTACGCTGGGCCAGCTTCCGATTATAGCGGTAGACTCCATACATAATGACTGCACAAATGATAGCGACTCCTGCCAGCCACGGCTCGGGTGCCTGTTCTTGCCCGGCAAATAACAGCCCCACACCATCTACCAGTACCTGGAACCCTACCATCGCCATAATAAAAGACGCAATCAGCGCCGCAACGGTCTCTGCCCGAAAATGTCCGTACGCATGATCCGAATCCGGTGGTTTCCGCGAAATACGCAGTCCGATCAATACAGCAACAGATGCTACAATATCCGTCAGATTATTCATCCCGTCTGCACGCAGCGCACTCGACAGAAACAGATAACCAAGAATGAGCTTGAACGCGGACAGAATCAGATAGGTGACAATACTAAGCCATGCTCCGCGCTCGCCTTCCTTAATATTCTGATATACATCCACCATGTTGTTGGTTCCTCCCCATGCAGACCGTGCTTTTCTTTCTCTTCATAGCCCGCTTCCCATTTCATCTGTCCATCGTAACAAACGGTTTTGTTGTGGGTCTAGAGAAACGTTGTAGGGAAAGGTAAACCTTGTAGGTTGGAGCAAACCTTGTAGCGCCGGTCAAAGCAAGTAAGCCAGGTGAAATGTTGTGAAGAATCAGCAACACTTTTCACTTCGGTAAATATAATTCCCTTCAGGCAACAAAAAAGGCGATTCCCCGAAAGGAACCGCCTTTTTATTCAAGTCACCGGAATTATACTTGTACCGGGTACATTTTGTCACGCATTTCCTGGATTTCTTTGCTCTCCAGGTACTCATCGTAACTCATCATACGATCGATAATGCCGTTTGGCGTAATCTCGATGATGCGGTTAGCGATTGTCTGTACGAACTGATGGTCATGGGAAGTGAAGATAATCGTACCATCAAAATCAGTCAGACCATTATTCAGTGCTGTGATGGATTCGAGATCCAAGTGATTGGTAGGCTCGTCCAGCAGCAGAACGTTACCGCCCATAAGCATCATGCGGGACAGCATACAACGAACTTTTTCTCCGCCGGACAATACACTTGCTTTTTTGAGCGCTTCATCACCGGAGAACAGCATACGGCCAAGGAAACCGCGCAGGAAAGATTCATCCGGATCTTTGGAATAACGACGCAACCAGTCTACCAGCGTCTCGTCCACACCATCAAAGTAAGCGGAGTTATCGTTAGGGAAGTATGCCTGGGAAGTAGTTACACCCCATTGGTACGTACCTTCATCCGGTTCCACTTCACCCATCAGGATTTGGAACAATGCTGTTTTGACGTTGCCGTTTGGACCGACCAGAGCGATTTTATCGCCTTTGTTAACAGTCAGCGTCAGATTGTTGATGACTTTTTCGCCGTCGATCGTTTTGCTCAGACCGTCGATCAGCAGCAGCTGTTTGCCTGCTTCACGCTCGCCTTTGAAGTTGATAAACGGATATTTACGGTTGGATGGACGAATGTCATCCAGTGTGATTTTGTCCAGCATTTTCTTACGGGAAGTTGCCTGCTTGGACTTGGATTTGTTGGCGCTAAAACGCTGAATGAAGGCCTGCAGTTCTTTGACCTTGTCTTCTTTTTTCTTGTTCTGTTCGCGGCTCAGCTGAAGTGCCAGTTGGCTGGACTCGTACCAGAAATCATAGTTACCGACATACATCTGGATTTTGCCAAAGTCGATATCGGCGATATGCGTACATACCGTGTTCAGGAAGTGACGGTCGTGACTGACTACGATAACAGTGCCATCGTAGGAAGCCAGGAAGTTCTCCAGCCAGTGAATGGATTCGATGTCCAAATGGTTGGTAGGCTCATCCAGCAGCAGGATGTTCGGGTGACCGAACAGGGCCTGAGCGAGCAGGACGCGTACTTTCTCGTTACCGTTCAGTTCCTTCATCATTTTGTACTGCATTTCGTTGTCGATACCCAGACCGTTCAGCATCTCGGCAGCTTCTGCTTCCGCTTCCCAACCGTTCATCTCTGCAAATTCGGCTTCCAGTTCGCCGGCACGCATGCCGTCTTCATCACTGAAGTTTTCTTTGGCATAGAGAGCATCTTTTTCTTTCATAATATCGTACAGGCGTTTGTGACCCATAATTACGGTCTCCAGCACCTGGAACTCATCGTATTCGGATTGGTTCTGTTTGAGGATCGCCATACGCTCGCCCGGAGTGATATGCACTTCCCCTTCATTCTGTTCTACTTCACCGGACAGAATTTTGAGGAATGTGGATTTACCGGCACCGTTCGCACCGATCAGACCGTAACAGTTACCTGGCGTGAATTTAATATTTACATCTTCAAAAAGGGCGCGCTTACCGTAACGCAGCGTGACACCTGAAGTACTTATCATGTATACAACCCATCCTTATCATTAATAAAGTATTGTGTAATGAAACCTATCTCATTTCATGAAAAAAGGCAGTATTCATTTTCATGAAATTACTGTTGGCAATAGTATACCACACAACTTTGGGTAATCGAACCATTCCTGCTATCTTTTCTTATTTAAAATTTGTAATCATGGGCATCAACAAAGACAGCCGGCTACCTTGCTGACCGGCTGTCTGATAGGAGATTAGATTACGTTTTCCTTGTCTTCGCTATCTGCTTCTTCATCGGCATTACCATGGACGATCAGCGTCTCGCCATAACCAAGTACACGGATACGCTCCGGTTCGATCTTCAGACGCTCTCGTTCGGTTTCCAGCCGATCCAGCGCTTCCCTGGCCGTATCATCGGCGAGCTTGAACGTTCCGTAGTGCATCGGAATCATCGTCTCGGCACCTACATCGCAAAAGGCGCGCAGCGCTTCTTCGGGCGTCGTATGCTGGGAGCTCAGGAACCACTCCGGTTCATACGCGCCGATCGGCATCAGTGCCACATGGATCTTGTGACGCCGGCCGATCTCGCTGAATCCCGGAAAGTATCCACTGTCTCCGGCAAAATAAATGGTAGGCGGCAGCGGCTCATGGATATACCCATCAGCGTGGCTATCCCCCGATACCGCAGGAACATTCGGTTTGGGTGCAGTCGGGTCCTGCTCGGTATTCCATACATTATGCGGCTCGTCCGGCAGCACCGGATGTTGTACTGGCTCAAGAACATATCCGCCCCAGTGGGAAGTATTCGTATCCAGCAGCGTACGGCGGCTCCAGTGCTGGGTCGGTACAAAGGTAATATTTACATCGCCTACTTTGAACGTCTCCCACCAGTGCATTTCATGACAGCGATGAAATCCTTTGCGAACCATTTTGGACTTCAATCCTGCTGGTACAATAATAGTAGTGGAGCTGCGATACAGCTTGCGAATGGAATTGATATGCATATGGTCATAATGGGAATGCGAGATCAGAATAATATCGATCGGCGGCACATCCTCGATCGGTATACCTGGCTGACCGATCCGGCGCTGAAATGCTAGCCGCTGTGCCCATACCGGATCAGTAACAATATTCAGCCCTTCATATTGCAGGAAAAAGGTCGAATGACCGATCCAGGTAATCGAAGCATCTTCCCGATTGGCATGCAGGTAGTCCATTTCCGGTTCTGCATGAGGTACGACATAAGAACGGTCTCTTGATGCTTTGCGGCGTCGGTCTTCACGCCACTGCTTGAATTGTTTGAGTGTCTTGTCGATACTGACATTGTCTATATTATCGTAACGAATCTTCGGCATAGGATTGTATTCCTCCCTGATGAGTCTTGACGATTAGTATGCAGGTTCCTGCTGCTTATTGGCAGGCAGTCCCAACGTATCATGTGTATATTTCGGTCTTCTGTTTTACCTGCTGGTATTTGAAAGATTATTACCCGGTTTACATATCTACGTATCAACCGATCCCTATAATATCCCAATGTAAAAAAAGCCCGGTAATCCCGGCGATCGGGTTACAGGGCTTTTTAGTCGGATAGAGTCGAGACGGTAAATTGGCTGTTAAGCTTCTATGAGTGTCTGCTGACGTACGCTGACAGGGATCACATACAATCCTGCCTCTTCATCCTGCCGAACGGCTACATGCACATCATACACAGAGCGGATCAGCTCGGCAGTGACAATCTGCTCCGGCTCTCCACTCATCACAATCCTGCCTTCTTTCATAGCGATCAGGTGATCACTGTACCGGATCGCCTGATTGATATCATGCAGCACCATGACAATCGTCAGTCCATGCTCCCGGTTCAGCCGCTCGATCAATTCCATAATTTCCAGCTGGTAGTACATATCCAGATACGTGGTTGGCTCGTCGAGAAACAGTACAGGTGTACGCTGTGCCAAAGCCATCGCAATCCATACCCGCTGCTGTTCTCCGCCGGATAACTGATCGAGTGTACGATAGCGCCGCTCCTCCAGATTGGTGCACTGCAGCGCCCATTCTACCGCCTGATCATCTTCTTCCCGGCGGCTGGACAACATGGTCTTGTACGGCAGTCGACCAAAGCGCACCAGCTGTTCTACCGTGAGATCTGCAGGTGCTTCATTCTGCTGATGCACAACAGCCAGTTTGCGTGCAAGCTCGCGAGGACGATACTGCCGGATCTCTTTGCCATCCAGAATAATCTGTCCCTGCCGCGGAACAGCATTATTGGACATTACGTTCAGCAGGGTTGACTTGCCGCAGCCATTGGGACCGATAATCGTCGTAATCCTGCCCGGCTGAATCTCCGCGCTCACCTGATGCAGACGATCAATCTTGCGATCATAGGAAAAAGTAATCTCTCTAATGTCCATGGATACGGTCACTCCTTCGGATCAGGAAAATCAGGAAGGGTCCCCCGATAATAGCCATAATAATAGAAGCAGGAATCTCCTGCGGAGCGAGCAGCGTACGGCCCAGTGTATCGGCTACCAGCAGCAGCAGTCCTCCGGACAATGCACAAAATGGAATCAACCAGCGATGATCCGAACCGACCAGCTGACGCGCAATATGCGGAATCAGCAGACCGATAAATACGATCACACCGGCAATCGCTGTCGCACTGGACGCGAGTATAACTGCGATAACCGAGATAATCAGCCTTGCTCTTGTCACATGAAGGCCCAGATTACGGGCAGTTTTCTCCTGCAGGGACAAGTAATTGCACCAGGTGCCGACGAGCAGTGCCAGTAATAGTCCAATCCCGCCATACCAGAGTATCACCTCGACATCGACCCACTTTTTCATCGACAAGGTAGAAGTGGAGACCTGATTGATACTGGTGACCGCATAACTCCCCCGGTAATTAAACGACTGTCCGAGCCCCGAGAAAATAGCATTGACCGCCACGCCGATCAGGATCAGACGTACCGGATTGAGCCCGGATTTCCAGGAGAATCCATATACCATCGCCCACGCGAGTGCCCCGCCAAGAAAAGAAAATGCAGGCATCCAGAAATACAGCGCCGGAAATACGGTAACCGCAATCAGTGAAATCAGTGCGGCTCCCGAAGAGATGCCGATTACGCCCGAATCTGCCAGCGGGTTCTTCATCACCGCCTGTAGCAGTACCCCGGCTACTGCGAGTGCTGCTCCGGCCATCAGTGCCACAATAATGCGTGGCAAGCGCAGATCACGTACTACATTTACCTGTGCATCGGTGCCTGACCAGAGACCCTGAATGAGCTGCATTGCGCCTACTTTGAGGCTGCCGGTCATAGCCGAGAACAGCACGACACCAATCAGCAGCAGACTCACAGCGACAAAGCTCCACATTCGTCTGCGATACTGACGCGGATAATCCGGCACTGTCTGTGGTACAGCTGTATTCGCAGCGGCAGACCATGCCGGTTTGGGAGTATTGGATATCATGATTTGCTCCTTTCTACGATGATCAGGATTCCGGATAGAGCATTTTCACCAGTTCATCCATTGCAGCATCGGCATTCAGACTGGCTGTTGTGCCAAACAGAGGCTCCGGCAAATCGTATACACGTCCTTTTTGAACCGCGTTAAAATGCTTCCAAATATCATTTGTTTTGAATTCTTCATCAAACATCTTTACGACTTCTTCGGGCATACCGTGAGCCGCTCGCAGAATAATATCCGGATTGGACTGTTGCAAATACTCGGTATTGGATGCCAGATATTCCACACTCTCTCCCTGCACCACATTGGTACCTCCGGCGATTCGAACCAGATCCCCGATATACGAATTCTCGGTAGCTACCAGATAACTTCCGGGCACCCCAAGCAGAATCAGTACTTTGGGAGAAGATTTGCCTTTGACCTGCTGCTGGATCTGTTTTACTTTGCTCTGCAGCTGATTAATGACCTGATCGGCCTGCTTGGTACGGTCGAAGCGTTCGCCCAGCTTGCGGATTTCCTGTTCCATATTACCGAGACTTTCCAGATTCAGAAATTCGGCATTGACGCTCATATCCTTGAACTTCGGTTCCAGATCGTATTTTAGCGTAGTGACGGATAAAATGTCTGTTGGCTGCAAAGACAGTACCTTTTCCATATCCGGGCTCATCGGGTTACCGACATCCGGTACACTGGCATACCGCTCCGGCAATGTCTTGCTGCTGGTGGGCTTGCCGGCAAGATCCAGATCCAGTGCATTCGCAATCTCTGTGATGGCGACTGTAGTCGCAACGATGCGCGCCGAGTCTTTGGCAGCTGCCTCCGCCTGCGGTGCCGCAGAGGTAGCTGCCGAGCCCGCTGGTGAAGAACAGCCGGTCAAGCACAGGATCAATACGATAAGCAGGAGCATAGGACAGGATGACTTCCATGACATTCGCCCATGACGCACTGTTGTACGAGGACGCTGCTGTTTGTGTAAATGCACCTTTTTCCCTCCATCATTTAAATATTTTCCATTTAAATATTTGCCAAAATGCCTGCAAGCCCTGGCACCATGATGCACCAAGACTTGCAAGTAGGCAGGTCTGTTATTCCTGCTCCCATATGCTGTTGATCAATGATTCTTCCCTGCAATGTACGACGAATCTGGTACCGATTCAGTCGGTATTGCAGTGTAAGGATATTATGATTTGGCTTTTTTGGTCGCTTCATCGAACTTTAGCTGTACATTATACCAGTGGTCATACGGTACACCGCCAATGATCAGACCGGGTACCACAACATGGGTATAGGCATTGATTTTGCCTGACAGATTATCGACCTTGAAACGAACAGTGGTTACTTTATCGGTTGAAGATATTTTCTCTACGTCCTTCAGTACACCATCCTGCTCGACCTGAAGAACAGGCATCCAGCTGCCATTATTCAGTGTCAGTTCGGCATAGGTCTGACCCTTTTCTTCTATTAATGTTGCTGTTGGCTTAATGTAATCGTTCATGACCGACAGCTCATTACTCTTGTCTTTGTATACTTTTACAGCAATGCTGTATTTCTGTGCAGCAGCTTCGCTGGCAGATGGCTCGGTATTGCCTGTATTGGCAGAAACATTGCTGTCTACAGCTGCTTCTCCAGCCGGAGTAGCTTCGCTAGCACCGGACGGGCTGGAAGGGACTGTTTCTACTGCCGGTACTGCTTGTGCGCTGTCTGTTGTCGATCTGAGCGTGGAGCGGTCGAAGAGCAGCTGACCACCCATTTTCCCGGTATTCAGAGCCTGAGCGAAAATACTGAGTTTGCTGTCCAGATTCGGCACTTCAAATGTTATCGTCCGGGATTTGCCATCCTGCGATTGGGCTACGATCTGTGGCGCCGTATATTTGCCTGCATAATCGGTCATAAACATCGGTACCGATTCACTATCCGTAACCTGAATAGTGGCATATACTTTACCGTTTTTGGCAGTTAATTGGGCAGTTCGGTCCAGATAAGGGGTCAGGACAGAATCCGTATCGGTACCATTTTTCAAAATACGGTAAGTGGCTGTGTAATCACCGTCAGCAATATTGTTATTGCCTTTGTCGCTGCTTGCATCTGTTGCTTTGCTGTCTGCAGTCACAGCGCTTGTATCAAATTTGAACTCAAAATCGTATACGGTATCACTGCTACTGTCTGCTGATGTGCTGGCGATGCTGACACCACCGGTCGTTACGAGCTGGGCCGGTACATTTTTGGTGTAATCGGACACGCTGAATTTGACGGTTTTGGTATTTTTGGCTTCATCGCTGCTGATGACTTCGGCATCTTTGTAGCCATCACTACTGCCCACACGCAGCGTTTTGATCTCATTGCCGTTGTTCAGTGTCAGGGTGACATAGCGGCTGTCATTTTCCACAGTCAGCTGAACGGGTTGATCGTCTGGCATAAAGCGCTCCAGCGGAGTGGATGTACCGGAAGCGATACCCGGCATCACGATGCTGAATGGCAGCTTGTACGTACCAGCTGCAAGCTTGGCAAAGTCCAGTGGAACAGCAGTTGTTGTCGTAGATAATATTGGCGCCTCATACAAAGTGAGCGAGCCTACTTGCAGATCCACATCATACGTATGATCGTAATCCATACCACCGATCACCAGGTCCGGAACGATAACATGGGTGTTCACTTTTACTTTACGCGGCAGATCCGTTACCGGGAATTGCACGGTACGAGTATCACCGGAAGTCGCAATTACTTCTGCTTCCTGTCCGCCCACTTTGAACGTTTTGATCCAGCTGCTGTTTTTGAGCAATACCTGTACAACATATTTGCCGCCTTTTTTGATGACAGTTGCCGGTTTGCCCAGATAGCCGTCCATAACGGATGTTTCTTTGGTTCCGTATTTGTAGGCAGTCAGGGAAGCACTGTATGTTCCATCTGCCATACCGTCTGGTGTGGTAGGCTGCTGAGGTGTCGGAACTTCCGGCACAGGATTCTCCGGCGTTGGAACCTCTGGAGTCGTCGTATCCGGAAGCAAGCCCGAAGTATCCAATTGCAGTTGGACGGTATACCAGTTGTTATAATTCAGGGCAGGTATCACCACATGGGTATAGGCTTCCACTTTTTGCGTCGGATTGTCGATAGCGAACTCAACGACGCGGGTATCATTACCTGTCGACACTGTTAGTGCTTCTTGAAGCTTGCCTTCCACCTTGGTTTGGAAAGAAGGAATCCAGGAGCTGTTTTTGAGCGTCAGGCGAATTGTATACTTGCCGGCATCGGCAATCAATTGTGCCGGCTTGGCGGTATAACCATCCATAACAGAAGTTTCATTCGTACCATTTTTGTACACGGTAAAATTCACATCATATTGTCCGTCTGCAATCGTGCCTGTACTTGGCGCCGTTGTTACAGGACTGAGGCTGGAAGCATCGAATTTCAGACGGATCGCATAATCCGCTTCGTATGTCGGTGTTGCTTTGACATGTACCTGCGCCTTCAGGATATCGTCCAGATTGGCTACCTCGAATCGAATCTGGCGCGTATTGTTGGCTGCATCCTGGCTAACGATAGTCGATTCGACCAATGTACCCTGGGCTTCGGTCTTCAGACTGGTTACGATACTGCTGCTTTTTACTGTAAAGGACACATAGTACTTGCCATCTTTGGCTGTAAATGTGGCTGGTGCAGTAAAGTAATTGGCCATGGAAGAAGGCTGCTCTTTGGTCGCATGCAGAACCGTGTAGTTCAGATTGTAGTCACCATTTTGATAGATCGGTGTCTGTACGCTATTGCCAAACTTGAACTGCACATAGTACCAGTTGTCATACCCGATACCGGAGATAACTACATGGGTATAGGCATCTACTTTTTGTGATACATCATCAATCGGGAATTGAATAACACGCATATTTTTGGAATGATCTTCCGAAAGGGTATCTACTTCGGTATAAGTCCCGTTTTGTCTGGTTTGCAGGGAAGTAATTAGGCTGCTGCTATTGATAGTCAGGCGGATATAATGCTGATTGCCTTTGGTTACCAGCTGGGCTGGCTTGTTCATGTAACCATCCATGATGGAGGTTTCTTCGGTCCCATTTTTGAGTACGGTATAGTTAATATCTGATACGGTTTCTTCGATCAGACTGCTGTTGTCGAATTGGAATTGTACGGTATACCAGTTGTCATATTGGAGCGCTGGAATTGTAACATGTACCTTGCCGGATATTTGGGAATTGCTTGTTGTCAAAGCATCGGCAGGGAATTGCACCGTACGTATATCATTGGTTGTATCTTTTGCAATAATACCTGCATTGGTATACGAACCATTCACATCGGTCTGAAGTTCGGTCACCATGCTGCTGCTATTGATACCCAGCTGGATATAGCGTTTGTTATCCGCTGTCGTCACAAGAGTAGCAGGTTTTTGCATGTAACTGTCCATCATGGATGTCTCGCTTGTGCCATCCTTGAGAACGGTATAGTTCAGGGTTTGCCGGGTACCTGTTGCAGGTTCAACCAGCTCGGGATCCGCCGGAGTAGACGGCGTTTCTCCTGTATTATCTTTGGTCAGAGTCGATGTATCCAGAATCAAATAACCCGAACCCGCCACATCATTGAACTTGTAATTCAAAGTGATTGGACCGTTCAGATCATAGACATCAAAATGGACTCTCGTATAGTTCTTGGCTGTGGAATGATTGGTTGCAGCCTGCGTCTCCTGTGTATAGACTGCTGTGCTGGTCTGATTGTTTTGAGTAGCGGTTACCTCGGTAAAACTTTCGGCATTGATGCCGCGGAAGCTGAATGTGTATTGACCGTTTTTGACAATAACACGACCGGGACGATCGGCATTGCCATAGCTTTCGCGAAAAGCAGTTACTTCTCTGCTCGTATCCGTAGTACGAACCACTTTGTAACCGATCGTGTACTGCCCGTCTGCATACGTACTGTATGTAGCCGTCGTAGCGGTCGAATAATTAAACAGGCTCATCGAATCCTGTGAAGGAACATGAATCGGTGTTCCGATAGGTGCATACGTATTCCCGCTCACTGCTTCAGATGAAGTAGCGCCATAGGTATCTGTACTTACGCTGCCGGCTTCACTGCTACCGATATCCTCTGCGAAGGCGGAAGGCAGTGCCGGTGAAACCATGGAGAACAACATCACAAAAACAATACATTTAATTAAATATGGTGCAAAGCGCCTTTTCAAAGTCATGCTCCCCCTGTTAACAAAATAGACTTATCCGGAGCCGGGTGGCCCCAGATAAGCAGTAGTCATCTATCTACCTATTTGTGTTTTTTAGTTTAGATGCTGGCTTGATCAAACCAATACTGCACAGTGTACGTATGGTCATATGGTTGACCTGCTACATCAGCAGGAACGACTACACGAATCTGGGCGTTTACTTTGTTCGACAGATTGCTGACCGGGAACGTATAGGTTACCGTGTCACCGCTTGTTGTCGAGGCAGCCGTTACATAAGTGCCATTTTGTTGCGTTTTAAAAGATTTGATCCAGTCTTTATGGTTCAGTGTTACTTTTACTGTGGCTTTGCCACCGGATACGATCAGGGTAGCCGGTTTTTTGGAATATTCGGAGTTATCCATATAAGACGCATTGTTCGTGCCATTGGCATAGACGGTGTAATCGATCAGATACGTACCATCCGCTACCGCCGCGTCTGCTTTGGAGGCTCCCGGTGCCATCAGAGCACCGATCAATGCCACGATCATTGCGATCATCAGAGCTTTGAGCCATGTTCCTTTTTCCGTACGGTTCATTGTTACATTCACTTGGATTCATTCTCCTTCTTGTTCAATTTTGAATAACCGTCCACTCTTTCCCCAATTCCACCTTACAAAGCGTAGTGTAATGAAGCTGTATTTTCTTTTGTAAATAAATTCTTAATTACTCGGCGCTGGAAGAATCGAATTTCAGATCTACATTGTATTTACCAGTGTAGTTGATAACCGGAATTTTGATCTCGGCATAAGCGTTCAGTGTGGCGTCCAGATCAGATACCGGGAATTCCACAACACGGGTGTTGTTAGCCGTATTGGTGCTAACTACAGTAGCGTCTACCAGTTGACCATTTTGTTCTGCTTTGAATGCAGTGATCAGATTGCTGCTGGTAATAGTAAGACGAGCTTTGGTTACGCCATCTGCCACGGTCACGGTGGCCGGCTTCACTACATAGCTGTCCAGGCGGGAAGTACTGGTCGATCCATCGGCGAGTACTTTGTAATCTACGGAATACGTGCCGTTGGCCAGAGCCGCGTGAGCTGCACTTACAGGCAGTACGATCATTGCCAGCAGCGCGGTCAGTACAACAGCCAGCAGGGTATTTTTAAAGCTCCATTTGGTCGAACGGTTCATCGCAATATTCATAGTAACACTCTCCTCGATACGTATGATGGGATATGGATCATTGCATTATTTGGATTTCTTCAGACTGGTGCGGTCGAATTTGAAGCGAATCGTATAGTCATGATCGTAGCTGTAAGACGGTACGGTGACATGGATCTGCGAGATCATCGCATTGTTCAGATCGGCGACCGGGAATTGGACAACACGCGTATCTTTGGCTGTATTGGTCTTGATCACTTTGGTATCCACGATCTTGCCTTTGTATTTCACCTTGAACTTCGTTGTCCAGGCGCTATGGTTAACAGTGATCTGCATGGTCATTTTGCTGCCAGTCACATACAGTTTGGCCGGCTTCTCAAAATAATCGTTCGCAATGGATACGGAATTGTCTTCCGCGCGGAGTATGTCGTAATCAATGGTGTATGTACCTTTCGCCGGTCGGCTCGATGACGCTGCAATAGCAGACGATGGAACAGCTACAACAATAACCATCGCTATCATCAGCATCCACAGTACCGGTAATGCATATTTCCGTTGCATATCGGACAAAACTCCTCCTTTCATATGAAATTGAATTGAGCGAGATTTAATTGATTATCATTCTCAATTAAATCTAAAAATAAATGTCCACAGGACATGTGAAATGCTTGATTTTCCCTCCCCATGCATAATCAGGGAAGATGTGTGCATTACACAATGCTCATGTTAGACCAGTTTTTTGATCTTTGTCAATACGTCAATTTTGGCGTAATACCTTATTTTTAAAGGATTTTTCATCCTCTGGTAAAGTTTCATTTCCTCTATATGCGCAAATCCTATTGTCTTGCCTGGAGAGCTACAAAGCTGCAAATTAAATTTTAAATTTATTTTATTATTGACGTTACAAATGATATTAATTATCATTTAACTCAAGCTTGATAATTGAAAATGATTATCAATTAGCTTAAATAGATTGTATACAAAAAGCAGGAGGACATCAATTCGTATGAAGGCTTCACATTTGGGCATATCCATCCTGCTCGTCTGCACACTGGCCGGATGCAGTCAACCGGCTGCTTCTTCCACCGGAACGGCTGCCACTGCAACGTCTGCAGCAGCTGCCAGTACAGTATCTCTTACAGACTTTGCCAATCGCACTATACCGCTGCAGCATATTCCCCAGCGAATCGTAGCTCTCAGCAACGGGGATGTCGATATTATCTATGCACTGGGCGGAACGGTCGTGGGACGCCCTACTTCTACAGGCAAGGCACCTGTACCCGCTGCCGAAAAGGTACAAACTATCGGCTCCACCCATGAAATTGATCTGGAAAAGATCGCTTTCCTGCAGCCGGATGTCGTACTCGGTAACGCACCGCTCAATGAAAAGGATATTCCGACAATCGAAAGCATCGGAGCTCAGATGGTACTTAGCTCGGCGAACTCGGTAGCGGATATCCAGCGGCAGATCACCCTGTTTGGACAGATGCTTCAGCGTGAAGACCGGGCCAGTCAGCTGAATGATGAACTGAAACAGCATATCCAGAAGCTGTCGACCTCTGCCAAAGCTGCTGCCCATCCACCAAGGGTGCTGCTCGTCTACGGAGCTCCCGGTACATACATGGCCGCTCTGCCCAATTCGCTCAGCGGCAACATTCTGGAACTGGCCGGTGGCATCAATATCGCTGCCGATCTGCCGGGACTGCAAAATTATCCGCAGTATGCCCAGCTTAACACCGAGCGTATTGTCGAAGCGGATCCGGATTATGTGCTCATCATGACCCATGGCAGCGGAGAGGAAGTCAAGGCAGGATTTCTGAAAGAAATGCAGGAGAATCAGGCATGGAGTAGCGTCAGCGCCGTTAAGAATGGTCAGGTAGACGTTCTGCCTTCAGATCTGTTCGGTACTAATCCGGGCACAAGAGTTACCGAAGCGCTTGATCTGATGCACGGTCTGCTGTATCCGGATAAGGCTCATGAGTAATCCTGATTTGCAGAAACGTTCTCACCGCGATTCGCGACAACGGTTGAGTGCAGATCTGCAAACGTCACGTACGGATCTGCGACAAAGATCACGTCGCAGATGGCTAATCGCAATACTGCTGCCGGTGCTGTTGGTTTTGGTCTCTATCTATGGGATTGTGCATGGGGCGGTGTCTATTCCTTTGCAGGAACTGATGGCAGTCTGGCTGTATGGTCAGGAATCGGTATATCGTACGATTGTTATGGATCTGCGTGTACCACGAGTATTGGTTGGGCTGTTGGTCGGCGCCTGTCTTGCTGCATCCGGTGCACTGCTGCAGGGGGTTATGAAAAATCCGTTGGCTGATCCGGGGATTATCGGAGTCTCGGCAGGCGGCGGACTGGCAGCGATGATTACGATGGTCATCCTTCCCCAGTTCAGCTATCTGCTGCCGATCACTGCTTTTGCGGGAGCCTTTATTACCGCTATCGTCATCTATGTCATGGCCTGGGAACGCGGTGCTTCACCGGTCAAAATTGTGCTGGCAGGAGTAGCAGTTAATGCACTGCTTGGTGCGTTTACGAACGGGATCATGGTTATTTTCAGCGATCGAGTGCAGGCCGTACTGCCCTGGCTATCCGGTGGGCTCAATGGTCGCAGCTGGCATCATCTGGAGTTTATGGCGCCATATGCGATTATCGGTCTGCTGCTCTGCCTATTCGCGATCCAGCCTGCCAATCTGCTGCTGCTGGGAGATGATTCGGCGCGGCTGCTTGGTCAGCGTGTCGAGTTGCAGCGATTCATGATTATTATGCTGGCAGCACTATTGGCAGGTACGGCGGTCAGTGTTGCCGGACTGGTCGGCTTTGTCGGACTGGTCGTACCGCATATGATCCGGCTGCTGATCGGGGAAGATTACCGTTTTCTGATTCCCTTCTCGATGCTGGGCGGCGGGGTACTGGTCGTGTTTGCCGATACGGTTGCCCGCTCCTGGTTCGATCCGATTGAACTGCCTGTCGGTATTCTGCTGGCTGTACTCGGTGCTCCATTCTTCCTTTACTTATTAAAACGAAAAGGGCCGGTGCTGTCATGACGAATGCGATTGAAGCCAGCGGCATCCAGCTGAACCGCGGACACTTCCGGCTGGAAGATGTACATATCTCCATACCTGCCGGACAGCTGACCGCGATCGTCGGACCGAACGGTTCCGGCAAATCCACGCTGCTGCGTATTCTGGTTCGCCTGCTGCAGCCCGATCAGGGACAGGTGAGTGTACATGGCAGACCTGCTGCGAAGTACAGCCTGCGTGAATGGTCTCATACCATCACCATGCTGCCGCAGTTAAAGGAATCGCTCCCACAGCTGACTGTGCGGGAACTGGTCGCCTATGGACGAGCTCCCTACAAGAAACGATTCCAGCCGCTGCAAAGTGCCGAAGATCAGACGATTCTGGATCTGGTCATGCAGTGGACCGGTATCTCCATGTATGCCGATCGCATGTTCCATACGTTGTCTGGCGGCGAGCAGCAGCGGGCGCGGATTGCCATGGCTCTCGCTCAGCAGACCGATATTGTACTGCTCGATGAACCGACAACGTTTCTCGATATTGCCCATCAGTTTGAAGTGATGGATATGCTGCACCGGATTAACCGGGAGACCGGGCTGACGATTGTGATGGTACTGCATGATCTGCAGCAGGCTGCCGCTTACTGTGATTATATGATTGCCTTGCGACAAGGTCGGCTCGCTGCCTCCGGTCATCCAATGGAACTGTTGAACGATGACTTTATCCGCAATATTTATGGAATGAATGCCACTATCCAATTTGAAGGGAAGTACCCGGTCATTCTGCCGGAGATCCCTCACCACTCAGGAGGAAGATAATATGATTATCGTAACCAATACATCCCAGCTTACCAAGGGCAGTGCTCATCTGCTCGTCGAGCGTTTTGACAAAGTCGGCAAAGTGGAATTCATGGAAGGCTTTCTCGGTCTGGAAGTACTGTTCAACGACAGCAACAAAGAGTATGACGAAGTGACGATCAGCACACGCTGGGAATCCAAGGATCATTTTCAGGGCTGGACACGCAGCGATGCTTTCCGTGAATCTCATGCCCACCGCAATATTCCGGATTATATCCTGGATAACAAGATCACTTTTTATGAAGTGAAAATTGTACGCAATCCAAAGACTGCGCCAGAAGATCAGGCAGCCGTATAGGAAATGGATTGAATAGCCGTATGCATAGAAGTACCAAAAAGCGAAGGACTTTACCTCAGTGGTAGAGTGTCTTCGCTTTTATTTTTTGCTATATGATGTCTGGATGAGATTATTCTGATCTATCTGGTAGAGTCGCACCAAGCTATTACAATGAGGGCTGACGCACGGATGCTATCAGCTCCAGATACTGGGTATCGCCCATGCCATAATGGCTGAACAGGGAAAATAGCTGTGGCAGCAGCTGCTCGGCGGAATCTGCCGGATGACTGCGTATAAATGCTGTTACTTCATTGTCAGGCTGCTGCAAATTGAGATACAACCGGATTCCCTGATACATGACAGGCAGCATTTGTTCCTGTGGCATCTGTTGATTCAGCAGCACCTGACAGTAGATATCGGCAAATGAACCCAGCTGGATAGCTGTCTGCTGCACGTCATAAGTCTGCTCCTGAACCACATTAACGTAAACCGTTCCCTGGTAATCTTTTTGCTCCAGATAGGCAAGCAGGGTCAGCAGATTGATCTGACAGAACATATCGTCGCCAAACCAGAGCACAATGCAGCGATATTCCTTTTCCATCAGAGGCTGCAGCGGCTGGATCACAATCTGCTCATACTGCTCCAGTGAGCTGCCATGTCCCTCCGCCCTTACCCTGCAGAACGAATCACCGAAAATCTCTTCCGTCGTCTCGTGTACACACATTGCTTCATTAAAAGGAACATAATCGCTCTGACCCATCCACTGGTTCTCCCGGAACTTCTCAAACATCATCTGCCCGTTCAGCACATTCAGAATCTCGTGCTCGTACAATTCCTCGACTTGACGCTGCAGCTGTTCAATACCTTGTTTACCGGAAATATCCATCGTTAATTCCCTCCCGTATGAATCAATCGTTAATTTGATATAGGATTGTATCGGCTGAGGATGCTGCCGAAACGCATGGGGTGTGACCCCGAGTACATCCTTGAATGATCTGGAAAATGCCTCCTGCGAGGAATATCCATGCTCTACTGCAATATCGATAATCCGCTTCTGCGTCTCTGCCAAGCGGATGCTGGACAGAAAAACCCGGCGCAGCTGAATATATTTCTTCATGCTGATTCCTGTATGATGCCGGAACAGAAAGGAACAATAGTAAGGCGAATATCCTACACTCTGTCCCAGCTCCGCCAGCGAAAACTCTTCCAGCAGATGATCTTCCAACCAATCGATCATGTGCTGAACCTGCTCACTCATGCTGCTGCCTCCTTTGCCCATGTTCTTCTTGTTCTTCTTTATTATAAAGAATGTGCCGCTCTACATTTGATTTGAATTGTGCTTCTGAATGATCTGCCGCTGCTTTGCTACATAGCCTGAACAAAGATAGGCAAGAATATCGGTTGATGGAGCGCTTCTATACTGTGACTGCTTCTTCCGAAATGCACTTCTTGTTCCTGTCGCCATACTTGCGCCCTGTTCATGAAGCCTCTGATCAGCGATGATAATAAAGCGTCCACTACGAATGACTTACCCTTCAGGCTGCGGATCTCCATGATCCGGCGGTGCCGCATACAATGTATGACGGTATGTCGTAACGTGCATTCGTCTGTACGCCCTATGAAATAGTAGATCGGGTTCGAATCCCACTCACCTTTCACGTGAGCGCAGGTAGCGCACTCCACTGTTAATGGAGCTTTATTAAAATCAAATCTTTGCAGCAGGAAGTTCTCTGGGTGCAGCTAGCATGGGTACCACGCAGCAGCCTACTTTGCAGCCGGCGGATTCGGCAGTTATCGTGTTCGGACAGATCGTCACGAAAGGCAGATCAGCAGAATCTGGCGAGTCACACAGCCGGATTCATGCCATTCTCCCTACTTGGCGCTTCGGTTCAGCAGATGCTGTCTCAAGCTCAGGCTCCGTATGTGATGCGAGAGAACTTTCCGCACAAAGATAAAATCAGGAGGAAACACCCATGACTATCATCCAACCACAACCTTTGCATAAAATACATATTGCTGCCGACGAGCGCGGACTGCTGTTCGAGCAAGGCAGTTACATCAAAACTCTTCAGCCCGGAAGCTATCGATTCCTCAATCTGTCCGGTCAGACTACAATCCGGCGCTGTAAGCTTAGTGAGCCGCTTCAGTTCACACCAACCGAGTGGAATCCTACCCATACCGAGAATGAAGCTGTTCATATCCGGCTCTATCAGCACGATGCCGAATTGATGCGTGAACTGACTGTCGTTGAAGTCAGCGACCATGAATATGTGATCCATCTGGTCAATGGCAAATATAACACGCTGCTGACAGCCGGTACGTATGTATACTGGAATGTACTGCAGGAGCATCAGTTTATCCATGCGGATATCCGTCAGCCTGTCGTGGGACCGGAGATCAGCCGCAGTATTCTGGCGAAACTGCACTCCCATCTGTATGTCATCGATATTGCCAGCCATGAGACTGGTCTGTTGTACTTTGACAATCAGCTGCAGCAGCTGCTGCCACCGGGCCGTACTTTCTACTGGCGTGGACCGGTTAATGTCACTGTCAAAAAGATCGATCTGCGCCGTCAGCAGCTGGATATGACCGGACAGGAGATTCTGACCGAAGACAAAGTCACGCTGCGGCTGAATTTTGTCTGCCAGTACAAAGTAACCGATCCGCTCAAAGCAGCAGAGATCAAGAATTTTGACGAGCAGGTCTATATCCAATTGCAACTGCTACTGCGCGAATATGTCGGTACGCTCAAGCTGGATGATCTGCTGCGCATGAAGCAGGAGATCGGTGACTTTGTCCTGAGTCGCCTGCAGAAACAGAGTGAGGAATATGGTGTGCAGTTTCTGTCCGCCGGTCTCAAGGATGTCATTCTGCCCGGCGATATCCGTACCATCCTGAATACTGTACTGCTCGCCGAGAAAAAAGCGCAGGCCAATATGATTACCCGCCGCGAAGAGACGGCTTCCACCCGCAGCCTGCTTAATACCGCCAAGCTAATGGATGAGAATGCTACGCTCTACCGGCTCAAGGAACTGGAATTCCTGGAGAAAATCTGCGAGAAAATCGGCACCATTTCCCTGACTGGCGGCGGCAATCTGCTGGAACAGATGAATGCGCTGATGGGCATGAAAGAAACAGCTACTGTACGCGATGCCGGTTAATTCTATATGTGATCTGCCAAAAAGACGATTCTTCCTGTTCATCGATCAGGCAGAATCGTCTTTTTCATTTAACCGGATCAATCTTCATCGTTTTCTCATGTGCCAACCTTTTCCTCTTTGGGTTACAATAGTATAGAAGAGATCTGTCTGCTTATGCTGACCGTCTTACAGGATGATTCTTACTCATGATGCGATAATATCCGGCTGCAGCAGGCTGTAATGCTCTGCAGGATAGGTATCTGCATTTTGCATAATCACAATTTGATATATGGAGGTCTACCTATTTATGAAAATTATTTCGATTGAACCTACACCCAGTCCGAACACGATGATGCTGCGTCTGGAGGAAGAACTGCCGCAAGGGATCCGTAAAACCTACACACTGGATAACGAGCGTTCGGCTCCTTCCTTTATTCGGGAGATGCTTCATATTAACGGGGTCAAAAGCGTATTCCATACCGCGGACTTTGTCGCTCTGGATCGCCGTGCCAGTGCCGATTGGTCAGCTATTCTGAACGAAGTGCAGGACAAGCTCGGCCAACAGGGCATCGAGAACAAGCTGGAAGTACCGGAAGATCTGTCTGGGGACCATTTTGGAGAAGCGAATGTATTCGTACAGTTTTTCCGTGGTATCCCGATGCAGATCCGGGTCAAAGCCGGCACCAAAGAAGAGCGTATCTCTCTCGCCGAACGGTTCGTGCAGGCTGTAACTGAAGTCGCCAGTGCAACGCTAATCAAGGAGCGCAAGTTGACTGATTATGGTGTACGTTATGGAGAACTGCCGGATATTGCCCGCGAAGTAGAGCAGGAACTGGAAGCTGCTTTCCCGCAGGAACGTCTGCGCAAAATTATCGACCAGGCTATCTCCCACGGCGCCAGCAATGAAGAATTTGTCGAGCAGCGCCGCGGTATGACGCTGAAGGAAATTACCGAATCCATGAAAAGTGAAGACTGGCGTGTACGTTATGCCGGCTTTGACGTACTGGAACCGACCGAAGACAGCCTGCCGCTGATCGAAAAGGCGTTGTCGGATGAGAAAATGCAAATCCGCCGTCTTGCTGTTGTGTATCTCGGCGATCTGAAAACGCCAGCAGCGATGGAACTGCTGTACCGCGCACTGGAAGACAAATCGGCTGCGGTTCGTCGTACAGCCGGCGACACCCTGTCCGATATCGGTGATCCGGCAGCAACACCAGCCATGCTGAAAACCCTGCAGGACAGCAGCAAACTGGTACGCTGGCGGGCTGCCCGCTTCCTGTACGAAGTCGGTACCGAAGAAGCACGAGAGGCGCTGGAGACAGCTGTCGAAGATCCGGAATTCGAAGTCAGTTTGCAGGCCAAAATGGCGCTGGAACGCATCGAATCCGGCGAAGAAGCCGCCGGTACGATCTGGCAGCAAATGGCCAAAAGCCGTCAGCAAAATGCATCCAGCTAATCCACTTTCTTCGTCTTGCTGTACAAAATCATTGCCAAATGTCTGCTAAGCACGTATACTGTAACACGTCCATGTCAGCTAAACAGCTTAGACAACACAAGCTGTGCGCAACAGGCTGATATGAACCTATAACTGAATAATATGCCTCATCACACATAACCGATGAGGTAGAGGTCGCAGCATGAATCAGTACAACCGGAGCAGGCGTAGAGCCGCCGCGAATCCCGGTTGAAAAGGTCCTGCTGCCGAAGTGCAGATTCCGCTCTGGGAATCCTGTGCTGGGGCTGTACCCGAAAGGGACAGAACTGTCACAATGAAAAAATCCAAGCATTTCATTGTGTTGAGCTATCTTAAAGGGAAAGTATGGTGCGGAATCTATAGAAATAGACCCGGCCTGGCCGCGGTCTATTTTTTGGCATTCTTTCCCTGGACGATTATGAAGGAGTGTACACAAGCATCATGAGTTCAACCGCTAAACCTACATCTACACCGGAGCCTCAGCTCCGCGCTGGCCTGCGCGCCAGACATATGACGATGATCGCCCTCGGCGGTTCGATCGGGACAGGATTATTCCTCGCCAGCGGCGGGGCGGTAGCCAATGCCGGACCCGGCGGGGCTCTGCTCGCTTATGCCTGCGTCGGTATTATGGTCTATTTCCTGATGACGAGTCTTGGCGAGATGGCGACCTATATGCCGGATTCCGGTTCGTTCAATACGTATGCCGCCCGTTTCGTCGATCCGGCTTTTGGCTTTGCGATGGGCTGGAATTTCTGGTACAACTGGGCCGTGACGATCGCTGCCGAACTGTCTGCTGCCACGATTATTATCAAATACTGGTTCCCGGAGAGCTCTTCGTTCCTGTGGAGTCTGCTGTTCCTGGCCCTGATCTTTCTGCTGAATATCCTGTCAGTCAAAGGGTACGGTGAGTCGGAATACTGGTTCGCCATGATCAAGATCGTCGTTGTACTCGCCTTCCTCGTGATTGGCGTACTGATGATCTTTGGCATTATGGGCGGCGAAGCGATCGGCTTCCGTAACTTTACGATTGGCGATGCTCCATTCAACGGCGGACTGCTCGCCTTTATCGGTGTATTCATGGCAGCCGGGTTCTCTTTCCAGGGTACTGAGCTGATCGGAGTTGCTGCCGGTGAGAGCGAGAACCCGCGTGAGCATGTACCGCGTGCAATCCGTCAGGTATTCTGGCGTATTCTGATCTTCTACATTCTGGCGATTCTGGTGATTGGTCTGATCATTCCCTATACAACACCATCGCTGCTGGGCAGTGATCTGAGCGATATCGGTGTCAGCCCATTCACCCTGATTTTTGAAAAAGCAGGGCTGGCTTTTGCGGCTGCAGTCATGAATGCCGTTATCCTATCCTCCGTGCTGTCTGCCGGTAACTCCGGTATGTATGCTTCAACCCGGGTGCTGTATGCATTGGCACGCTCCGGCAAAGCACCGAAAATGTTTGGCCGTCTGAATTCCCGCGGCATTCCGCAAAATGCACTGATCGTGACCGCTGCTTTTGGAATGTTGGCCTTTCTGGCTTCCCTGTTCGGGGATGGCGTCGTCTATAGCTGGCTACTGAACGCTTCGGGAATGTGCGGATTTATTACATGGCTGGGGATTGCGATCAGTCATTACCGCTTCCGTCGTGCTTTCCAGGCGCAGGGTCGTAATATGAATGATCTGCCATTCAAGGCAAAATGGTTCCCGTTTGGCCCACTGTTTGCTTTTGTACTGTGTGCGATCGTTATTGTGGGACAAAGTCTGTCGTACATTACACCAGAAGCGATTGATTGGAAATCTCTGCTCGCTTCTTACATCAGCGTGCCGCTGTTCCTGATTTTGTGGCTTGGCTACAAATGGACAAAGCATACCAAGGTTATTCCGCTGACCGAATGCGATCTGGATACTGGCGCACGGCAGGATGATTCCGTATCATAATGTTGAACCAACGGCATGACACTGATTGATTATTCAACCTGACCAATGGTAGGGCATCCTCGAATCGGGCAGCCCGGTAACCTTTACCAAAATGTATACCAAAAAAAGCCTTTCTACTCCCTTGCTGTATCCGGTTCCGGGTACACAAGGGAAGCAAGAAAGGCTTTTTGAGTTACAGAATTCTATGATCTGTACAAGATACGAAAGTAGTTAATTCGATTTTAGTGCGAGTGAAGAAGGAGCAGATCAAGACTGCTTTTGGGGTGCGGCTAGTAGGTTGGCCAGCCGGCTGAATCGTAATTTAGATCACTGATTAACATTTTCGGATCACCTTTGGGAGTGGTTGCATCATAAGAATGTCTAACAATAATATTATTGTAGATATCCTGTCCACCCGGACCTCTCCAGCGATCATTACCTGCATCCAGAATCGTACCGCCGCCATTCATCATGCTTACACCGTTTTTGTCTACATAAGGACCAGCAATGTTTTTGGAGCGTCCGTATACGATTTTGTAAGTACTGTTCGCGCCACTACAGCATTTATCGATAGAAGCAAATAAGTAATAGTATCCGGTTTGTGCGTTATACGTAATAGCCGGTGCTTCAATTTCATGGTCACCTGTAGGACGATAGGCAATCGAACTAATGTTGCCTGTTGGTTTCATTGTATTTTTATCCAGGCGAGTCAATTTAAGTCCCGACCAGAATGAACCAAATGCCATCCACGGATTGCCATCTTTATCAATAACCAGTTCAGGATCGATGGCATTGAAGTTACTGGATGTATTGCTGGTAAGCACTACACCTTCATCTCGCCAGCTGCCAGCACCTACGCTGCTAGCTGAAGCCAGACCGATTGCTGATATATTTTTACCGAATTCGGAAGAAATCGCATAATACAACCACACCCGACCGTTATAACTTTTAACATCCGGTGCCCATACATCAAGTGTTCTATCACCTGTCAATCCAGGCGCATACTGTTTCCACCAGGAAGGTTGCGTCAAGAATACCTGAGGTACACGATAAAAGTTGCTTCCGTTATCCGATTTCAATACCGAAATACCTGGGCCAGTTGAAAAAGCATACCAGCTATTTCCTTCTTTGATCAGTGTAGGATCATGGGCACCTACTTCCCCACTTAATGCCCAATGTGCAGCAAACCCTTTGGTATCGGCGAAAATAGGCACGAGTAATGTCATAATAACCAGCATAGTAAGTACTTTGCGCTTCATATTCAACGAACTTCCACCCTTCTGAATCAAATTAACACTGAATGTCCAGCGTGCGCCGCTCAATGTCTACACTTAATTATAAAGCGCTTTCAGAAAATTAAAATATAATATTCACGTATTATTGTTCACCTATGATTTAGGTATCTTTTGTACTTTTAATAGTTAATATATATATAAATTAATATCTGTAAACATTAATTTGTAAAGGTTATTATTGATGTAACGAGAGTAAAATATGTACTTTTCGCCTCACCAATTTTTTTCCATATAAAAACCATATAATAATAAAGAACTAAATTGGAGCTCTCATAGACTTTTCCCATCATTTATCAAATTCTATTTAGTACCAGATGTCTCTCATTATCTCACTCTGTCTACGCACAAATCCCACCTTTTGAGTCTTTTGATACACATGGCAAAAAGAACCGATCGCATTCAGCGATCAGTTCTTTTGTGATCAATCTATTCAATATTGGTTATGCGTCAAAGAATGGATTAGTTCCAGCTCAAAGTAACTTTCAGATCATTAGTACTCCTGATCGATTTTACGCTATAGGAAAGCGACTTTACGCCAACCGAAGACAAACCGCGCAGATCGTTTTTGAGACTGGTCAGACTGCCGCTGTAGCGGAAAGTGACTGCACTTTTGCCAGCTGTCTGAGCTGCCTGTACTTTTGATTTGAGACCTGCTGCCGAACGAATCGCATCGGATTCGCTAGCTGCAGTTACATAGTTCAGCGTTTTCTCCAGCTGCTGGTAAAAGCCTGTTTTGGGATCGCCTGCTGCAATCAGCTGATCCAGTGTGCTGTGATACGTTGTATTTGCTGCCGGATACGTTTTGGTCCATTTGTGATCCTGCTTCATCTGCGAATCGGTCAGCAGATAGTAAGCGGTCTGCACATCATTTCCCTGATCCGGTACTGGATCATCCCATGTCGTATCCAGGTGATACCATTTGCCGTCCAGGTTCACCAGATTCCAGGCATGCAGTTCACCATCGGCTGTACCTTCGACGATCATATTCTGGATACCAGCTTCCTTGAGCAGCTCGTAGGTCAGCAGGGCATATCCCTGACAGACAGCCGTACCATCATGCAGTGCTTCATATGCGGTATAGCGGGTATACGTCTCATCATATTTCACATTGCGTACGACCCAGTCATGGATGGCTTTGACTTTCTCATGGTCATTCATGCTGGAAGACACGATATTGGAGAGAATCTGCTGTACTTTATTTTTGACATAGCCGGTCTGGGTGGTCGTCTCACGATAATTCATCGTAACCGTCACACGGGCAGAATAGGCATTCTGGCGCCAGCTCAGTCCATAGCTGTCCAGAATGTACTGGGTATACGGGTCTTTCTCCAGCGCATTTTCGAATGCATTTTGCAGCATTGCTTTGAGGCCACTGGTACTTCCTTTATATAAAAGAGTAACTTCGGCATCACGATTCATTAGCGACGTATAAAGCGCATTGGTCACATCGGTGGAACTGTTAACGGTTACCTGTGAAGAGGCCGCATAGATGGCCTGATTGGGAGTAACAGCAGGAAGTCCTGTGAACAGGATTGTTCCGGCCAGAAGGGTTTTGACCCAGATGTTATTTGACATTTTCATGCAGACGTAACCGCCCTTCTCCTATGATTTGCTCTGATTGTATTTATCGGCAGACAAGCCGTTTCCGGTAATAGAATGAGGGCGCTTTACCGATAAATTTCAGTGATGTGTGTATTGTGTCTTACAGGGGCTGATTCCGCTCTGCGCCCGCGATTTGCCAGGCCTATAGCATAAGACGCATGTGACAGCAAATAGTTGCGCTGCACGACTGTATTATTTGGTAAAAAGTGTGTGATAGCTATCTAATACAACCTATTTCCGGCATAAAGGAAAATAAATGGCGCTTATCCAGCAATCCTACTTATCCTGTACAGTTATTCTATAGTATACTGCTTCTTTTTCTTTTATTGTAAAACTTTTTTGCGTGTACAATCAACTTAACCGCTTATCCTGGTATGTATGCATATTTGCCAAAAATAGGTACAACCCTTTTTCCAACAAACAGAAAAAGGGCTGCGTCATTATATATCTGCTGCTGATTCTATTATCAGGTCTGCTGTTCGTTCTATTGCTTGTTGTATTGCTTGTTCCCTACTCACTCTGCTGTCACATCCATCCTGATATCAGCAGCAGCAGAACATATATACACTTCCATTCCTTGCACAGGCTCACGTAGGACGGCGATCAACCATTCTTATCCTCTAAAAGCAGCCAGTCGCCGGTTCAGGTCAGCTGTCTGATTGTAAATCTCCTGATAAATCGCAAACAACTGATTATACCGTTCCGCCCGGCCCGGATCGGGTTCATACGATTTGGAGGTGCGCAGGAACGCTGCTGCACAATCTGCCAATGATTCAAACCAGCCGCTGCCATAGGCAGCCAGCATAGCCGCTCCCATCGCTGGTCCCTGCTCATTCTCCAGCCGGACCACTTTGGCATTGAAAATATCCGCCTGCATCTGCAGCCAGGTCTCATTGCGTGCGCCGCCACCGATCGAGACCACTTCAGTGATATTTTTGCCGGACTCGCGCAGAATATCGATTGATTCCCGCAGAGAAAATGTAATGCCTTCCAGCACCGCGCGGGCAAAATGGGGGAGACGATGCGACGCATCTATCCCGATAAAGCTGCCGCGGATATCCGCATCCGGATGCGGTGTGCGTTCACCAACAATATACGGCGTGAACAGCAAGCCTTCAGCTCCGGCAGTGATTTCGTCTACTCCTGACAGCAGGGCTTCAAATGACAACTCCTTGCCAAATGTGCTGCGGAACCATTCCAGGCTGTAACCTGCTGCCAGTGTGACACCCATAATATAAAAGGCATCTTTTTCCCCATGATTAAAGAAATGCACTTTACCTTCAAAATCCAGATCCTTGCGCTCTTCGTAAGACAGCACAACCCCGGAGGTACCGATACTGCACATCGTCTGCCCTTCGCTCAGAATGCCTGCTCCGATCGCGCCGCAAGCATTATCCGCACCACCCGCATAGACACGTGTAGCCTCACTAAGACCAGTACGCTCCCGGATCTCCGGCAGCAGTCCGCCCACATCGTCAAAAGACTCTACCAGACGCGGACAAAGCGATAGTGGCAGATCAAACGCAGTAGCAATCGTTTCGCTCCAAGACTTGGCGGTAATATCGAGCAACAACGTACCAGCCGCATCCGAATAATCCATTGCCAGATCACCGGTCAACCGATAGCGTACATAATCCTTGGGCAGCAGGAACAGCGCCGCCTGGCTCCAGTTATCCGGTTCATGTTCCTGTACCCACAGTATTTTGGGTAAAGTAAACCCTTCAAGCGCACGGTTGCGGGCAATTTGCAGCAGTTCTCCACCCAGTGTCTGTTCGATTCGGCGGCACTGGGAAGTTGTACGTGTATCATTCCACAGGATCGCCGGACGGACCACTTGGTGCTCCTGATCCAATAATACCAATCCATGCATCTGTCCGGAGAAGCTCATACCCTGTATCTCTTCTGCCGTTACGCCGGATACCTCCAGCAGTCTGCCCAGCGAGACCAGCGTCTGCTCTACCCAATCTTCGGGATTCTGCTCGCTGTATCCTGGCTTGGGCTGGGATAGCGGATACGACTCCGATGTCTCAAATGCCACCTGTCCCTGCTTATTGACCAGCACCGTTTTGACAGCGCTGGTCCCCAGATCTACTCCAATAACGTAGCTCATAGTATTCCTCCTCTATAAATTGCTGAATGACCCGATAGGATGACTGCATACATAAAAATAATATCTTACAGCGGATGGTCTCCATACCAAAAATCGCTCCCCTGCCGGTTCCCTTACGGGACCCAGGGAAGCGATCATGGACTCTTTATGATGCAGACAACAGCTATCCGGATCACACCTGCAGGATCTGATAAGATGAATGGCTGTCTGCTGTAAAGATAGGATTATTCAGTCACCAGATACTGGTTCAGTGTGGCTTTGAGCAATTCTTCACGGCCGGATTCATTCTGGCGCGGCTGCTCGTTGTTCAGTGCATACTCTGCCAGTGAAGACAGTGTTGCTTTGCCATTTACTACATCGGCACCAACGCCTTCGCGGAAGCTGCTGTAGCGCTGATCAATAAAGTCTTCGAACACGCGATCTTCCAGCAGACGGGCAGCCGTGGTCAGACCTTTGGCAAATGTATCCATACCGGCTACATGAGCAATTACCAGATCTTCTGGTGTAAAGGAAGGACGGCGTACTTTGGCGTCAAAGTTAATACCGCCGCGGCCCAGACCACCATTTTGCAGCACTTCATACATTGTTGTGGTTGCTGCGTACAGATCTACCGGGAATTCATCCGTATCCCAGCCGATCAGCATATCGCCCTGGTTGGCATCCAGCGAGCCGAGCATGCCTTCTGTACGGGCTACACGCAGCTCATGCTGGAACGTATGACCTGCCAGTGTCGCATGGTTGGCTTCCAGGTTCAGTTTGAAATGATCGGTCAGATCATATTTTTTGAGGAAGGAAATCGCTGTCGCCGCATCAAAGTCGTATTGATGCTTGGTCGGCTCCTTCGGCTTCGGCTCGATCAGGAACTGGGCATCAAAACCGATTTCTTTGGCGTAATCCACTGCCATATGGAACATGCGGCCCATATTGTCCTGCTCCAGCGCATAGTCTGTATTCAGCAGTGTCTCGTACCCTTCACGGCCGCCCCAGAATACATAGTTTTCCGCACCCAGACGCTTGCCGACTTCCAGACCTTTTTTGATCTGTGCAGCTGCATGAGCGTATACATCGGCATTGCATGTAGAAGCTGCACCGTGCATAAAGCGCGGATTGCTGAACATGTTGGCTGTATTCCACAGCAATTTTTTGCCGGTTTGCTTCATATGTTGTTCAATCATATCGACAATGGTATCGATATTGTTGTAAAATTCGCGAAGACTATCTCCTTCGGGAGCGATATCCACATCGTGGAAACAGAAGTAAGGCATGCTCAGTTTGTCCATCAGCTCGAACAGTCCTTCAACGCGAGCTTTGGCCAGGTCCATACCTGTATAGGAGCCCCATGGACGGGAAGCGGTTTCAACACCGAACGGATCGGAACCACCGGCAACGAGTGTATGCCAGTACGCCATACCAAAGCGCAGGTGCTCTTCCATCGTCTTGCCCGCTACGATCTGGGACGGATTATAAAATTTGAAAGCATAGGGATTTTTGGATTGGACACCTTCGTAAGCTACTTTCTCAACATTTGCAAAGTAAGCCATTACATAAATCCTCCTCTTATGTGTTCATGGGCGTGAGATTTCGCGGCAGAACAGGTCGTCCATCTTGGGTCCAGCTGTCCGCTGCGCAAAATAACCGCTTGAAAGAAATCGTTTACATCGCTATCCTAACATATACAGAATACTTTGTCTATTCATTAAACAAAGTCTTAAAAAATCGGATAAAGGGGTATCATTTATGAAAATTACAGGAGACCAGGCACTCGTCAAACGTATCAACAAGTCGCTCGTACTGGACAGTATCCGCCAGCATGCACCACTCTCCCGCACGAGCGTCTCCCGATTAACCGGGTTGAACAAAGCAACTGTCTCCAATCTGGTGCAGGAATTGATCGATGATCAACTGGTGCTGGAATCCGGTGAAGGCCAGTCCAGTGGCGGTCGTAAGCCGCTCATGCTGGAATTCAACCGGACAGCCGGTTATGCCGCGGGTGTGGAACTAACGGTCAATGAGCTGACGATTGTACTGACCGATCTGGAAGGCGAGATTATCGCCCGCCAGATGATGCCACTGCAGGATCATCAGGTATCGACAACCCTCGAGCTGATGCAGCAGATGATGACCCGGCTGCTGACCGAGGTACCGGCCTCTGTACATGGACTAATCGGAATGGGCGTTGGTGTGCCTGGTATGGTCGATGCACTCGGCAATGTACTGTTCGCACCCAATCTGGGCTGGGAAGGTGTGCCACTGCGCGAGGAGCTGGAGCAGTTGTTCGGACTGCCAGTCACGATTGATAATGAAGCCAATGCCGGCGCGATTGGCGAGCTGCAGTTCGGTGCAGGACGGCATGTACGCAATCTGGTCTATGTCAGTGTAGGCATGGGGATTGGCTCCGGTATTATTATTGACGGTGAGCCGTACAAGGGAGCGCGCGGCTATGCCGGGGAGACCGGTCATATGTCAGTCGAGGCGTACGGTCTGCCCTGCTCCTGCGGCAGCCGCGGCTGCTGGGAACTATATGCTTCGGAGTTGGCTTATGATCATGCGCTTCGTGATCCGCTGCTCGACAGTACGACCGCTTACTGGGTACAGCAGGCAGAATGGGATGAACCGGAAGCCATCGAACTGTTCCGGCGGATCGGGGAATATCTGGGGATCGGGATTACCAATCTGGTCAACAGCTTTAACCCGGAAGTGATCATTATCGGCGGTCACATGCGTCAGGCAGAGCCGTGGATTGCACCACACGTCCAGACGGTTGTCTCTCAGCGTACCCTGCCCTATCATCGGCAAAAGCTCGTGATCCAGTATTCCGAGCTGGGCGATCAGTCTGCCGTGATCGGTGCGGCATATGCCGCGATTTCACAATTTCTGGGTCGGGTGCGAGTATCGGTGTAGTACCGCCGGTTCCGGGTTATGTCTGCTCTGCTCCTTTCTTATATTTGGATCACGCAGAAGAATAAATTTCTCCTCTGCCGTAGAGCCATGCTGACGGATTGCTGATTGTCTTTCTTCCAAATCTGTAGTATTCTAACAGCGTTAGAACCTTAGATTATTAGCAGTACCGCAACATCAATACACTCATGAGGAGCTGAAGGCTATGGAAAAGATGTGTATGCAAATGATGATGGGTATGGGTATGGAAGACATGATGAGCAAGATGAACAACATGAAGATGATGATGGAAATGTGCAGCAAAATGGATATGAACATGAAGGATATGGGTATGAATACCGACATGATGATGAGCAAGCTGCAAGAATGCGATGAAATGATGACTACGATGATGACGATGATGCGTGATATGAAACAAGCCAGCATGTAATTCACAGTAGGATGTGAATACAGGCTGGCTTGTCGTGTAAAAGAAGATATATAGGGAGCCGTCTGCTGGGGCAGATTCGGCTCTCTTTTTTATTTGTTATTGCATCATTTGCGGTGTGAACGGTGTCTGCCTATAGGTATGCCGATTATAGGCAAGCAGCGGCTAGCAAGCACTGTCAGGCAGATGGATCATGCCTGGTTCCACGGAGCTGATTCCATCAAAGTCTAGGGGCAGGATTGCTCAGGGCTGTCCTGCTCTGTCGTCTCGGACTGGATCTGGCGGGATACATGGATACGCTGAAGCTTAAGCTCCCACCACTGCTGAAGCAGCTGCTTCTTGGTCGGCTCATCCGTGCTCTGGCGGATATCTTGGTACACTTGTATTAATTTATAATTGATACGGTCAAATTCTCTCCACAAATTCTCTGTAATCGCCCAGTCGCTCGATGTATTCCAGTGAGAGAGGCTCTCGAGAATCTCTTCCTGCCATTCCAGGTCGCCGAGCTGGATCGCATAATTCAGCAGATCCAGATAGTCATCATTGCGTTCTGATATTATTTCCTGAATACGATTCACAGTCATTCACACCTTTGCATTCTTTTTATACCGAGTATTATACTCGGAATATAGGTAAATACAATAGTCTGGCTATGTGATTATGATGCAGCCGGTTATAGATTTATTGAATAGATAAGCCGGTTCTTCTTGTTTTGTCTATGGATGATCCTGAAAATGATCACGGAACGTTGCTATAGATCATACCGGTCACGACATCGACACAGACAGAGTGGCGAACAATATATGCTCACTCAATTGCTTAAAATTTGACGTAAAATTGCCTTATTTAGGATGAACCAGATTCGGAATTTTGATCTATAATTTCGTTATTGGTAATTGTAGGATATTCAAAAAAGGCTATTGTAGCCACTATACAAACTTATAAATAGATAAAGATCAACCATTTGTGAAACGGAGAGAGAGCGACCATGAATTTCTGGGGAACTGCCGACATTTCGCTGCCTTTTTATTTTATGATGTTCCTATTCGCGCTCATCATTTTCCCTCTGCTCAGTCTGGGTGTGTTTAACTTCTCACAGGCCAAGCGAAAAAAAGGCATGTCGTTGTTAATGGCCGGGTTGGGAATATTTCTGATTTTCCAGGCCATATCAAGTGTCTGGTTTTAGTAAAGAAGACGTAAATGCCAGTCATTGGCATAATGTAGACAATAACGTATAATCCAGATAAAGCCAGTGACTCCCTATGGGCCACTGGCTTTATTTTATATCATTTTTCATATACATAATGTAAGGAGAATAGATATGCAAAAGATATCGGTATCTCTGCCTCCGCTGCATCCGGACCTGGGCACCATGATTGCCTGGTGCGCTATTCCTGTTGCTACCGGAGAACAGCCGCTGCTGCTGGCATTCAATGAGCAGGCAGAGCTGTGGCAGATTGAGCTATTTACCGGACAGACCCGGCTGATTAGCCAGGTTGAATTACCGGCATTCCAGCCGGCTTATCCGGTTCAATTGATCGTTAGCCCATGTGGACGTGTCGCTGCTGTCTCCAACCGGTTTGGTAAATATGCGGTTGTGATTGAACTAGCCTCGGGCAATACGCTGCTGTCACTGGAGCGCGGAGAGTATCACTACGACAAGTCTGTGTACCCTCTGGCTTTTATTATGAAAAAGGAACAGCTTCTGCTGGTGTATGGGACAGATTGGAATCGGCTGGAACTTGTATCTCTTTTGCCGGAACTCCAGCCGCTCAGCGACCGGGATATCCCGGTTTCTCAATCAGAAGCCCAGTCAGCCAAGGCCAACGAACACTATCTGGACTATTTTCACGGGGAACTGCATGTCTCACCAGATGGAGAGCATCTCGCTGAGACGGGCTGGGTATGGGGGTCTTTTGGTATTGCCAGAGTGTGGAATAGTTCCAAATGGATGGACAATGTATGGGAATCCGAAGATGGCGATTCGCTTGAATCGATCTGGTACCCGCTGCTCGACTGGGATCTTCCCATGATATGGCTGGATGCGCAGCGGCTGGCCATCTGGGGGCAGTTGGATGAAGACTTGCTGGAAAAGGAAGATTGGCAACAGGAAGGCGTACAGTCTGCTATTGTAATCTATGACGTTCAGCAGCATGATCGTCATGCGGTAATTACCAACGCACCGACCTTTCTGACTTCTGTAACTTTACCGGGTCTATTTGTTCATCCGCAAGCGCAGCTGGCTGTCTCCTCTACAGGCAAACTGTTTGCCTGGGGACGCGAGGTGGATATGCAGGCATGGGATCTCTCTACCCTGCAGCCGGAGCCGCTGGATAGCCCGTTCCAACCTGATCTGTATCATCCACACGCTGATTTATTTCTCAAATTCGAAAAAGGTCGCATAGAGGCGTGGCAGTATGTAGTCACTGGAAAAGAATAAACAAACGTAACCAGCTATATTGGACGAATTTTATTATTCTCTTGAATTTGAAAAGCCAAAAAAGCTGCCTGAGTAAATCAGGCAGCTTTTTGAGTTATATTCAATTCATCAATTATCCGGTCAGTTCATCGCATTACAGGGTTACTGCGGCATGCTCCAGTGCTTCGATATATTTCTCCGCATCCATCGCTGCCATACATCCGCTGCCTGCAGCAGTGATGGCTTGGCGATACTTGGTATCCTGCACATCGCCACAAGCGAATACGCCAGGGATATTGGTCTCGGCAGTGCCCGGTGTGGTCACGATATAACCGTTCTCGTCTGTAGTGATCTGTCCACCGAGGAAGCCGGTGTTCGGATGGTGACCGATCGCTACGAATACGCCGTGAGCCGGGATGACTTCTTCCTGACCTGTCGTATTATTGAGCACTTTCAGACCGGTCACGCCCATATCGCCTGCTACCACTTCAACCGGTGTATTGTTCAGCGCCCACTCGATTTTCTCGTTGGCACGTGCGCGGTCCTGCATAATTTTGGAAGCACGCAGCTCGTCACGGCGGTGAACCAGCGTTACTTTGGAAGCAAAACGGGTCAGGAAGCTGGCTTCTTCCAGCGCAGAGTCTCCGCCGCCGACAACGATGATTTCTTTATTCCGGAAGAAGAAACCGTCACAGGTCGCACAGGTGCTGACCCCGCGTCCGATATTGTCCTGCTCGTTCGGGATGCCCAGATATTTGGCTGTTGCGCCAGTAGAAATGATCAGCGTCTCGGTAATGATCTCGCCTTTGCCTTCTACCTGCAGTTTGAACGGACGTTCGGACATGTCCACGCTGTTCACCCAGCCGGTAAAGAATTCGGCGCCAAAGCGCTCAGCTTGTTTGCGCATATTATCCATCAGTTCAGGACCCATAATACCTTCCGGGAAACCGGGGAAATTCTCGATTTCGGTTGTGGTCGTCAGCTGTCCACCAGGCTGTGGTCCTTCGATAATGAGTGGGCTCATGTTGGCACGAGCCAGGTAGATCGCAGCTGTCAGTCCCGCAGGACCAGTACCGATAATAATAGATTTGTACATGTGAATTCCTCCATATATATTATAATTTCGGTGCTGCTGCATCACCTGCTGCCTGCAATGACGACACTGGAAGTGATAAGACAGACACCCTTTTGCTTCATAAATAAAAGTATTATCCTGCTATATTATTACTATGTTTATTATATAATCTGGAAGTTATCTTCATTATACATGCTGTTGATTAAATTGTATACAATTTATTTGTTTTGAAGATATATTTTATTATGATTCCACTCGTCTCTGTAGTCAAATGAAGTTTTGATGAAACGCCAAAAGGGTGAATTCTCCGGTCTCCCGCGGAATTCACCCTTTATCTGATTTCTATACATTTATACGGATACAATGACAGTGAGTAGCTGTTCTTCATCAATCGTAGACTTTACCCCAGCCATAACCGGCTTCCTCCGACACATCTTCCGGCATTCCCGGCAAAATCAGTCCACCATCTACACGCAGATTGATACCTGTAATGTAGGAAGCTTCATCCGACGCTATCCAGGCAATAGCCTCTCCGATATCCGCAGGCGTACCCATACGTCCGAGTGGAATCTTTTTGCCCAGCGGCTCCTTGAGCGGGTCCTGCTCCAGCCGGTTCACTGTGGCACCTGGAGCAATACAATTGACACGTATGCCATGCGGAGCCAACTCCAGAGCAATCGAAGCGCAGGAACGGATCAGCGCGGCTTTCATACCGCCATAGATGCTGTCGCCGGGATAAGCCCTCTCTCCCCGGGAAGAGGTGATATAGATGATATTCCCCTGAATATTGCGCTCAATCATCGCCTGTGCCGCATAGCGTGTAGCCAGAATCGGTGCACGATAATCCAGATCGATCATCTGATTCATCTCTTCCCTGTCAAGCTCGATCAGTGGCTTCATCGTGCCTCCACCGGAATTATTAACGAGCAGATCCAGTCGACCAAAATGCTCTACCGCCTGACGAACCGTTGATTCTACCTCATCCTGCCGGGTCAGATCGCTTTGAATGGTAAAGGGATCTGCTCCGTAAATATGAGCCAGTTCCTGAGCCACCGTCTCCATATCCTCATCATCCGAATGATAGGTCAAAGCAAGACGATATCCTTTCTGTGCCAGCACTTTGGCAATTCCTCTTCCGATTCCGATCGCTGCTCCGGTGACCAGGGCAACTTTACGATGATCCTGTGGCGATTGCGTCATAGTCGTCTCCTCCCAGGGGAATAGTATGCTCATCATTACCCTTGGAGCTCGACCATAAACGGACATAGATTATTCAATCGTCTATCCAGCGTTTACAGCAGCAGGCTTTTCCTGAATGGGACAGACGTTCCTTACAGGAAGCTGAAAAGCTATATGACTATGCCTGCAACTAGCAGCAAGCATATCGCTATTTCTTTCTCTACTATTCGCTTATCCGTTATACCTATAACTATTCTCTTTTATCCTGTAACCAATGCCTGACGCTTGTCCAGCGTCTCCTGCCAGACGCGGCGCATATACAGGGAAGCTTCCGGTAGCTGTTCTTTTGCTACACCCTCCAGCGAAATATCGATATGCGGCTTATACTGCTGCAGCAATTCAAAAAAGTACGAATAATCCAGAATACCGGTACCTGCCAGGCATTCCTGCTTGATACCATCCTCGGTAAATCGAATATCTTTGGCATGGATCAGAATAATCCGCTCCGCCAGTTTCTCGAATACACCACGCAGAAAAGCCTGCTGATCGGCTACAAATTCGGTCTTCATCATATTACAGGGATCAAACAGCATACCGACGGTAGGCGAAGGGACTTCTTCGATCAGTCGTTCCATCAGCTCGGCGGTATGCAGCGTATGGACCGCTACGGGCTCGATCGCCATATGTACGCCCCACTTCTCCGCTTCTTCCGCCAGTTCGGATACGGTATCCCGCAGTGTATTCCAGCCGACTTCCTGATAGCTGTCCGGATAAGCCTGCTGATACGTAGTGAGAGAGCCTGTCTCTGTCGCTACCATACTGCAGCCAAAGTCGCGGGCATAACGCAGATGCTCCTTGAACCGGTTGATCTCCTGCCGCCGGACAGCCGGGTCGGGATGCACCGGGTCAATATAACAGCCGAGCACAGAGATTCGTACGCCCTGCCGGTCGAACTGTTCGGCAATCATATGACCGAGTCCCGGGCTTAACTTGCCAGTTGATGTATCTACGTCCGAGATCGCCTTGGCCAGCGCAAGCTGTACACCGGTGAATCCGCCCTGAGCCACTCGGGCGGCCAGATCAGCGACGGGTTGCTTGCCGTATAAATGAGATAATACTGCCTGTCTCAAGATGACACCTCCGATTCTGAAATGCAGTCTCTGTTAACGTGCCATCCATCCGCCATCTACACATATAATATGTCCATTCAGATAATCCGAAGCTTCGGAGGCAAGGAACACAACCGGCCCTTTCATATCTTCCGCTTTGCCCCAGCGACCTGCCGGAATACGTTCGGTAATCGCATCGAAGCGTGCCTGATCCGCTACGATCGGAGCGGTATTATCCGTCATCATATAGCCGGGAGCAATCGCATTGATCTGGATGCCTTTGGATGCCCATTCATTCGCAAGTGCCTTGGTAATCCCGGCTACACCGTGCTTGCTCGCTGTATATCCTGGCACATTGATTCCACCCTGATAGGACAGCATTGAAGCCACACTGATAATTTTGCCGCTACCGCGCTCAATCATATGACGACCTACGAGCTGGGACAGATAGAATACTGTCTCCAGGTTGATATCAATTACATCGGCAAAGTCTTTCCATGCATGATCGACAGCTGGTGTACGGCGGATGATACCTGCATTGTTGATCAGAATATCGATACGTCCTTTAAATTCCAGTGCCTGCTTCACTACATCTTCCAGCCGATCATGCTGGCTCAGATCCGCTTCAATCGAATGTGCTTCTCTGCCCAGTTCGCGAACCTTGTTGACCGTGTCATCGCTATTGGAGTAGGAGACACAGACGATATCCGCTCCTGCTTCTGCGAGACCCAGTGCCATTCCTTGTCCGAGTCCGCCGCTTGCTCCGGTTACCAGTGCTACCTTGCCACTCAAATCAAATGCTTTCATCCCTGTTCATCCTCCTGTAATGGAATCGCTTATGTTACCTATTGAGTGATGGAATTATGATGACGAATCTGCCTGATCCAGCGGGATACCTGCCTGACGGAACTGCTCCGCCTGCTCTGCTGACAGTCCGCTGTCTGTAATAATACGATCCAGCTCCTGACAGCCTGCAAATGTCCAGAGCGCAAATTGCCCGAATTTCTGGTGATCGATTACACCGTATACATGCTGGGCCGTCTCTACCAATGCTTTTTTGAAAGGAACCAAATCGCCGGTATAGATCGACAATCCAAACTCCGGATGCAGCGCAGTTGAAGAAACGAATGCCTTATGAATATTCAGTCCACGTACATATTCAATGGCCTGGCTGCTGACCAGCATATTGCGGTTGCGTTCACCACCGGGAACAACTAGACGAATCTGTTCCTTTTTGGCCAGTTCACTAAGAATAAACAGATCATTGGTCACGACGGTCAGTGGCATCGCTGGCAGCCTGCGGGCAATCTCCAGCGTGGTACTGCCACCATCCAGCGCGATAATATCGTTGGGCTGAATATAATGCAGCGCCCGTTCGGCGATCTCGGCCTTTTCCGGCATATGTTTGGTATTCACGCCCTGTCCGGACAGGATACCGTACTGGTCGTTCTGAGCCAGTACAGCGCCTCCATGTACACGAACCAGCAGTCCCATTTCTTCCAGTTTGGCCAGATCCTCACGGATTGTCTTGCCGGTTACATTCAATGTATCGCTAAGTTCGCCTACCGTAATCTCCTGGCTGGCGATCAATATTTCCATAATACGTTCATGCCGTTTGAGTGCGCTCATCCTGACCCCCGTCCCTTCCAGTATCGACTGTATTCGTTATGATTCTGTGCAGCACCATCTGCTGGATGCATGTTCAGAGCCCATCACGAATACAATATGTTCATTTCTGTGCACTGGAATGGTTTTGGGTTTATTTTAAATCCTTCATGGCTACTGCGTCCATATCATCGAAAGTTTGGTTCTCGCCAGCCATCGCCCAGCAGAACGTATAATTGCTGGTACCTACTCCACTGTGAATCGACCAGCTCGGAGAAATGGCAACCTGTCCGTCACGCATAACCAGATGCTTGGTCTCCTGCGGCTCGCCCATAAAGTGGAATACGACCGCATCTTCCGGAAGATTAAAGTACAGATATACTTCCGAGCGACGATTATGGGTATGAGAAGGCATCGTATTCCACATATTGCCCGGTGCCAGCTCGGTAATCCCCATGACCAGCTGACAGCTCTGGATACCGCCCTGGTGGATGTATTTGTAGATCGTACGTTCATTGGAAGTTTTGATATCGCCCAGATGGCTTGGTGTTGCGTCTTCTTTGGTTGCTTTGGTTGTCGGATAGGCTTTATGCGCCGGTGTCGATACAAAATAGAATTTGGCAGGTTCGCTGCCACCGCTCGCAAAGCTCACTTCCTTCGTTCCGAGCGATACATACAGACATTCAAAAGCGCCGATTTCGTACTTTTCTCCATCGGCAGTTACCGTTCCGGCTGCACCGATATTGATAATACCGATCTCGCGACGTTCCAGGAAAAAGTCGGTTCCGATATCCTTAAGATTGACTTCCAGCTTGATCTCACGGGAAGCAGGCACAGCCGAACCGACGATATAACGGTCTACATGGCTGTAAACGGTTACAAGTTCATCCGGTGCAAAAAGGCTTTCAATCAGAAATTCCTCGCGCAGACGAGCAGTATCAAATGTTTTTACATCATTCGGGTGGGAGACATAACGGTTTTCCATAATATTCATCCTCTCAATTGTTTGGTTTATTATAGGTAGCTGATGACTGTTTACGTTTATATAAGTTCATTTTAGTTCATATTGTTCATTTTGAAAAGAGGTTTGTTCATTTTAATCTTATTTTATTTCGGTGGTTGTTCATATATTCTACATATTGCTGTGATACGATAGATAAACTATCGGCTGTAACCGATACAGTTAGAGAATCCTGTTCTTACAGATAATCTGTTATTCACAATCTGCTCTACTCCACTACAACCAAAGGAGCGTTAACCATGGTACGTATTCTGATCGCTGATGATGATGCATCCATACTGGAATTGATTCATATGTATTTGACCCGTGAGGGATATAGTGTGCACCGGGCACGGGATGGCCGGGAAGCTTTTGATATGCTGAGTGATGGCAAATGGGACCTGATCATTCTGGATGTAATGATGCCGCATATGGATGGCTGGGAACTGTGCATGGATATCCGCCGTTATTACGGAGATGTACCGATCCTGCTCGTAACCGCCAAGGGAGAAGCCGAAGATAAAATCAAAGGCTTCCGGCTCGGCACCGATGATTATCTTGCCAAGCCATTTGTACCGGAAGAGCTGGTTATGCGGGTCAAAGCACTGCTGCGGCGTTACCGTATTTTCGCCGGTGAATCGCTGACGATTGGCAATGTCAGACTCGATGCTTCTACCAAGGAAGCCGATGTGAGCGGAACCCTGCAGTCCATGCCTGCCAAGGAATTCGAACTGATCTATACACTCGCCGGATTCCCTGGACAGATTTTTACCAGAGATCAATTGATCGAGAAGATCTGGGGCCATGACTATGACGGAGATGAGCGTACCGTTGATGTGCATATCAAGCGGCTGCGCGACCGGTTCTCCGAGGAGAATGGATTTGTGATCCAGACGATTCGGGGGATTGGCTACCGGATCGAGGTGAAAACGGATTGAAAAATATCTATAGCCAGCTGGTGCTGACTTTTATCCTCGTTATCGTCGCTAGCTTTGTGGTAACGCTGCTGCTATCTGACTGGGTATTCCAGCGCCAGCAGGTGAACTTTGTGGAAGACCGGATTCTAACGGATGCACGGGCCATGGCAGATATTCAGTCTTCCCTGCCAGAATCGATGATCCAGAAGTATCTGGACAGTCAGGGCGGTCAACTGCAGATCGTTGTCGTTGGGGAAAATGGTGCGGAGTACCGTTCTACCGGCGATGGACCGGGCGGTCCTCCCGGATTATCTTCTTCTCCTTCATCTACGGATGACAGCAGTACTCTGCCTTCCCTTACTGCGCAACAGTCGGACAAGTCCGAAAGTTTTTCTTCACCAGCAGCTACCGAAAATGGCAGTCAGCCATCTACTGATCGTTCTTCTTCGGCAGCTCCGGCATCGGGCAATAAAGGCAATGGCAATCCACCTCCGGGTACCGATCCGGCAGGACAGTGGGTGATTCCCGAGCAGGTGCAGCAGCTGGTGCTGAAGGGTCAGACGTATCATCCGGCTAACTCGCAGGATAACAAGGCTCCTGGTGTACCTAGCCTGAATTTCTTTTTGAATACCAAATCGTCTGCAGATAAAACACCTCGATATGTAGGTGTACCGTTCGAACGAAATGGCGAGCATTATGCCCTTTTTGTTCGTCCTTCTCCCGGTCACTTTGTGAACCAGTTCAATAACTGGATGATTCTGGTGCTGTCGGTCATGCTGGTTACAGGAGTGATGCTGTTCCTGTTCGCTGCCCGGCTGATTGCCCGTCCGATCAACAAGCTGTCCGAGGCAACACGTCTTGTCGCCAAAGGGGATTACAGCGTACGCGTGAATCTCAAGCGCAGGGATGAGATTGGAGAACTGGGCAATAACTTTAACCAGATGACCAGCCAGTTATCCAAGATCGAAGCGATGCGTCAGGAATTCGTCTCGAATGTATCACATGAGATTCAGACGCCTCTTACCTCGATTCGTGGATTTGCAGGCGCTCTGCGGGACAGTGCTACCGAGGAGCAAGTCCGGCATCTGCAGATTATCGAGCAGGAGAGTGAACGTCTCTCCAAGCTAAGCAGCAATCTGCTCAAACTCGCTTCTCTGGATGTCGTCAAGCTGAATACCAGCCAGTTCCGGCTGGATGAGCAGATACGGATGTCTGTCGTATCCTGCGTTCCAATGTGGATGGCCAAGCAGATTGATTTATCAGCCGATCTGGACAAAATCCAGTTTACCGGTGATGAAGATCTGCTGAGTCAGGTATGGATGAATCTGCTGTCCAATGCGATCAAGTTCACTCCGGATCATGGAAATATCTACATTACTCTCACCCAGGATGAGCAGTGGATTCAGGTGTCGGTGCAGGATACCGGCTGCGGTATCACCGAGGAGCACCGACAGCATATTTTTGAACGCTTCTACAAAGCGGATACATCCCGTAACTCGGCTACCGGCGGTAATGGACTCGGCTTGTCGATCGTCCACAAAATCGTTAGTCTGCATGGCGGACATATTGAGGTGGATACCGCACCAGAGCAAGGTACAATCATGAGAGTGTATTTGCCAAGAGATAGGGAAGCAGACGTCTGAATCGTCCGTTCCTCTGCTTGTATTAGATCCGTGCAGTCAACCTGCTATATCAGAGACTGGGTCAGTCATCATGGAGCAGACTCGCCCTGTATTTCCGGTAAAATACACTTGATGAATTCATGTAAAATATTTAGCCACATAAGCGGCAAACTCTGCAGTATCAGAGGGTTTGTCGCTTTTTTTATGTTCCTTTACAGGAATATTCAGCGGTCTTTAAGGGAACGTTCATTTATTGTTCATATTGCATTGTTATATTTTTTACATAAACTACTGGTCTTGTTGATCACTCTCCTGTCATTGCAAAATGGATGCTTGCCCTACTACGGCATAGCATTATCCAGCACTACTACAGACAAAAGAAAAGCAGCCGGGATCAACAGAGCAACTGACGGAATAGACGCTTGGGATTATACAACATGATAAATAGAGCTTGGGATTGATAAGGAGGAAATAAATATGCGATACTCGATTGTCGTTCCGGTGTATAACGAGGAAGCTGTCGTATTTGAATGCTATCGCCGTCTGACCGATGTGATGAGACAGACACAGGAAAGTTATGAACTTATTTTTATTAATGATGGAAGCCGGGATCAGACATCGTCGATGGTCAGCCAGCTGTGCAGCAGCGATCCTGCAGTGAAGCTGATTGACTTCTCCCGTAACTTTGGTCACCAGATTGCGATTACGGCAGGGATGGATCATGCACAAGGTGATGCTATTGTTGTCATTGATGCCGATCTGCAGGACCCGCCCGAACTGATTTTGGAAATGATCGGGAAATGGAAAGAAGGCTACGATGTCGTCTATGCTACACGCGCTGAGCGCAAAGGCGAGACCGGATTCAAAAAATGGTCGGCAGCCGCTTTTTACCGGACACTCAACAAATTGAGCGATATTGATATTCCGCTTGATACCGGTGACTTCCGGCTGATCGATCGTAAAGTATGCGAAGCGATGAAGAGTCTCAAGGAAACGAACCGCTTTGTACGGGGGCTGGTGAGCTGGGTGGGATTCCGCCAGACATCTATCTCCTATGTACGGGAAGAACGTTTCGCCGGCGAAACCAAGTATCCACTCAAGAAAATGCTTAAATTCGCTTCCGATGCACTGGTGGCCTTTTCTCTGAAACCGCTGCGACTGGCCAGTATACTCGGCAGTGTCATCTCTGTATTCAGCTTTATCTATCTGCTGTTCGTCGTCGGGCAGAAGCTGCTGCACTTCTCTACTACGCCTGGCTGGGCATCCGTAATCGCCTGCATTCTGTTCCTAAATGGCATTATGCTGATTATTCTCGGAGTGCTGGGCGAATATATCGGCCGTATCTATGACGAGGTCAAGCAGCGGCCACTGTATCTCATACAGGAGACCAAGAACTTTAGTCAGGAGCAGCAGCGTCCTGTCAGCGAACAACGTCCCATGATCCAGGAACAACGTTATGTTGGTTTCTAAGCTGTTTACGAATCAAGCCGTGCGTTTTGCTGCAGTAGGCGTCTCCAATACGGCGATTGATTTTATCGTCTTTATGCTGCTTCATCATCTGATCGGTGTGGCTCCGGCACAAGTGATTAGCTATGCGGCCGGTACAGCTAACAGCTATTTCTGGAATCGGCGCTGGACTTTTGAACGAGGTAAAGGATGGAATATGGGCGAACTGCTGCGCTTCCTGCTCGTCAATGGTATTGTCGCAGCTATTACGACGATTGCCATCAGTCTGATTTCAGCTACTATTCCGGTCTGGATCGCCAAAATGGTCGTCACCGTGCTGGGACTTGTTATTAATTTTGGCTTTAGCAAATTGTGGGTATTTCGTTAAGCACCACGCGGACAGCGGCAGATCTTCTACGCTGTCCCTTTTTATACATGGATTACGAGGATTACAACCAAGGAGGCATTTATTATGAAAGTAAGCAAAGCGATTATTCCTGCAGCCGGTCTCGGTACACGACTGCTGCCTGCTACCAAAGCACAACCCAAAGAGATGCTTCCCATCGTCGACAAACCGGCTATTCAGTACATTATCGAAGAAGCTGTCGCCAGCGGCATTGAATCTATATTAATCGTCACCGGACGCGGCAAGCGCTCGATTGAAGACCACTTTGACCATTCGATTGAATTAGAGCTGGATCTGGCTTCCAAAGGCAAGACGGCTCTGCTGGAGCAGGTCAACCGTATTTCCGAAATGGCAGATATCCATTACATCCGTCAGAAAAAACCGCTTGGACTGGGTCATGCGATTCTGTGTGCACGCCAGTTTGTCGGTAATGAGCCTTTTGCCGTACTACTGGGCGATGATCTGATTGTACATGAAGAGCCGGGACTCCAGCAGCTGCTTAAACAGAATGTGTACCCTTCGACGGCTATCGTCGGCGTGCAGCATGTACCGTATGAGCATACCCATAAATACGGTATTGTCGCTCCGACTGCCGTATCCAGTACACCGTATTCAATTATCCCGGTTAGCGATATTGTGGAGAAGCCGAATGTAGAAGATGCTCCCTCTGATCTGGCGGTTATCGGCCGTTATGTACTACCACCTGAGATTTTTGATATTTTGGAAAATACTGCACCGGGCAAAGGTGGCGAAATCCAGCTGACTGATGCAATCTCCCGTCTGCCCCACCTCGCCGCACTGGAGATTCAAGGTAGCCGCTATGATATTGGCGATCCACTGGGCTATGTCAAAGCGACACTGGAATTCGCCCTGAATCGCCCCGAACTGCGTGATGAGATCGAGAAGTATTTACAAGATAAGTATCAACCTGCTTATATGAACAGCGTTCTGTCCTGAACAGGCTCGATCACAATGTACCAGGTTTATCCTGCTTATAGCTTATTAAGCCGAGATTGGGTCAACTGCTCTTAACTTGTTCGAAAATGATGTATTCTTATAGATTACACTTCGGATTCCAGACCATCCAGACACAACAAAAAAGCTCTTCTGCGGTATCAGCCTCCCTTCTCTCGAAAGGGAAAGCCAACTTGCAGAAGAGCTTTTATTGTATTTCTATACCTGTTCCATAACTGCTTGAGCTATCAAACAGAATCACTCGAATTAGTAACCTACGCCGTTGTAAGTCATGATCCAGATCGAACCGGATACGACTACCAGTACGATAGCCAGACCGAAGATCAGAGCCATAACGTTCCAGCGTGGTTGGTTACCCTGACGCTCGCGTACGTGCATGAAGAAGAACAGCTGTACAACGAACTGCAGAATCGCTGTAATCATAATGACAAAGATCGTAGGAATCGGATCCATCATATGATTCATAACGACAACCAGTGGAATAATGGTCAGTATAATCGACAGGATGAAGCCGATGATATAAGACTTCAGTGAGCCATGCGCATGAGCTTCGTCATGTCCGTGTGAATGGTTGGAATGATTCGCCATGTTACATCACCCCCATCAGATATACGACCGACAGCAGGAAGATCCATACTGCGTCCAAAAAGTGCCAGTACAAGCTGATTACGTTGATTTTGCCGCGTGTTACATCGTTAATACCACGACGGGACAGTTGGATAATCAACAGCAGCATCCAGCCAAGACCCATAGAAACGTGAAGTCCGTGCGTTCCTACCAGTGTAAAGAAGGAGCTCAGGAATGCACTTCCGGAGAAGCCATGACCTTCATGGATCAGTTTGGCAAACTCATCTACTTCGAGGTAGATAAAGGCAGCACCCAGGATCCATGTTACAACGAGCCAACCGATCAATTGTTTTACTTTACCTTTGTTCATTGCCAGAACAGCCAGACCACTTGTGAAACTACTCGTCAAGAGGATGAATGTCTCGGCGATAACGCCAGGCATTTCGAAAATATCAGCACCGCTCGGTCCGCCTGCCGTGTTGTGGTGAAGCACCACATACGTAGCAAACAGCGTACCGAACAGAATAACGTCTGTGATCAGGAAGATCCAGAAGCCAAGCATTTTTAGCTCTTGCGGATCATGATGTCCATGATCGTGATGACCATGATCATTCTGTGATACGGCTTGTGCCATTAAAGTGTCCCCCTTAATGAAGCCTCAGTCTTTTCTACTTCTTCAGCAGGGATGTAGAAGCCTTCATCATCGTTCATGGAACGCGCAACCAGACATGCCAGGACGCCTGCAAGACCCAGGACTGCCATCCATACCCAGTGGAACGTAAATCCGAAACCAGCGATGAAGAAGAAAGTAGAAAATACAATCGGTATACCCGAGTTACTAGGCATGTGAATTGGTTCGTATTTCGGCTTCGCATCTTTCTTCGGAAGCTTGCCGGCAGCACGACGCTGCTTCTCAACCCACAGCGGATCTCTGCTGTCCACTACAGGTGTAATTGCAAAGTTATACTCTGGCGCTGGGGAAGGAATTGTCCATTCCAGCGTATGAGCATCCCAGATATCGCCTGTTGTATCTTTTTCGCGATACTTGAAGCTGTAGGCAATCTGGATTGCCTGGAAGATAAATGCGATACCCATCAGGTATGCACCGACTGTAGATACCACGTTCAGTGGTCCCCAGCCTGTATCCCAGTCAAACGTACTTACACGACGAGTCATACCCATCAGACCGAGCAGGTATTGCGGCATGAAACATACGTAGAAACCGATGTTCCAGAACCAGAAGGACCATCTGCCCAGCGTCTCGTTCAGCTTGAAGCCGAACATTTTTGGCCACCAGTAGTACATACCAGCGAAGTAACCAAATACGACACCACCGATCAGAACCTGGTGGAAGTGAGCAATCAGGAAGTAACTGTTGTGATACTGGAAGTCAGCAGGCGCAACCGCCAGCAGAACCCCTGTCATACCACCGACGATAAAGGCCGGGATAAAGGCAACGGTCCACAGCATCGGCAGATCGAAGCGAATTCGTCCGCGATACATCGTAAACAGCCAGTTAAAGATTTTAACCCCTGTCGGAATCGCAATCAGCATCGTCGAAATCGCAAAGAATGCGTTGACGTCTGCACCGGAACCCATTGTGAAGAAATGGTGAGCCCAGGTGAAGAAGGATACGAAGGCGATGATCATCATGGCGAATACCATGGATGTGTAACCAAACAGTTTTTTACGGGAGAATACGCTGACGACTTCGGAGAAAATACCGAACGCCGGCAGAATAACAATGTATACCTCAGGGTGACCCCACATCCAGATCAAGTTGATATACATCATTGGGTTACCGCCGCCATCGAGCGTGAAGAAATGCCCTCCAGCAAAACGGTCAAGGAACAGCAGTGCCAGTGTAACAGTCAAAATTGGGAATGCAAAAATAATGATTACACAAGTTGCAAATACCGACCATGTGAACATCGGCATTTTCATCATTGTCATGCCTGGTGCACGCATTTTGATGATGGTTACCAGGAAGTTGATACCTGTTGCCAGGGAACCAATACCGGAGATCTGAATACCCCAGATATAGAAGTTCTGTCCAGGACCTGGATTAAATTGAAGTTCCGAGAGCGGCGGATAACTCAGCCAGCCCGCATCCGGTGAACCACCGATTACGAACGACAGGTTAAACAGCATCGCACCCAGGAAGAACAGCCAGAAGCTGAGTGAGTTCAGATAAGGGAATGCGACGTCACGTGCACCAATCTGAAGAGGTACAACGACGTTGAACAAACCGAACATAAATGGCATCGCCATAAAGAGGATCATAACTACGCCATGCGTAGTAAATACCTGGTTATAGTGCTCGGGATGCAAAAACTCGAAATTCGGAATCGCCAGCTGTGTCCGCATCATAAGAGCATCGACACCGCCGCGGAACATCATGATGATCGCAGCGAGGATGTACATGATACCGATTTTTTTGTGATCGACGGTAGTCAACCAGTTACGCCATAACCATTTCCATTTCTTGAAATAGGTTAGTCCCGCAAAGATCGCGATCGTTACCAATGCGATGGATACGTCTGCACCGTAAATCAGCGGGTCACCGGTGACAAAAAATTCTGATGCAAACTGTTTAATATTCTCGAGCATCGGGGAGCTCCTTTCACTGTCTTTATGCGCTCCGCTTACCGGTACACTGCTTCACGATCAGCAGCCTATCTGCAAGCGGAACCTGATCAAACCTAGTTGTTTGAGCCTTCCTGAGTGTCTGTACCCAGTCCGTCATGCTCATTGTTGGATTTGGTGTCTGTACCCATATCGCTCTGCCCTTGTTCACTTTCCTTCTCATTGATTTCCGTCTGAGGAGTCGTGTGAGTCGCACGGTTGCTGGTATCAGCCAGACCGCCAGGCAGGTATTTGGTTACGAGTTGTTGGAACAAATTATCCGGGAACGAGGAGAAGCTTTGCTTTTCAGCAGTTCCTGGAATCGCCAGTGACTGGTAAGTTTCCATTGTCATTGGTTTGGACTCGGATTTGATTTTCTCTACCCATGCACGATAATCGGCATCGGATACAGCATTCACATCAAATCTCATATCGGCAAAGTGCTCACCGCTAAAGTTCGCTCCTGAACCAAAATAGGTTCCCGGATGATCAGCCTGCATGTACAGGGTCATCGCCATACCGGACATTGTGTAAATCTGACCGGCTAGCTGCGGTACCCAGAAGGAGTTCATCGGCGCATCGGCTGTCAGTTCAAAACGGATTGGTGTATCTTCCGGAATTGTCACGGAGTTCACAGTGGCAATATTTTCTTCCGGGTTAAAGAACACCCATTTCCAATCCAGTGATACAACCTGAATTGTGACTGGTTTCTTCTCGGACTTGAGAGCCACAGAAGGTTCCAGGGCATACGTGTAACGAACAGTTACGACAGCCAGTATAAAGATAACAACGATCGGAATGCCCCACCAGATGGTTTCAAGCAAATTGTTGTGGCTGAAATCCGGATCGTACTTGGCCTTTCTGCCTGGCTTGTCACGATACCTCCATACAATAATAAAAGCAATTATTGTCGTCGGCACGATAACGATTGCCGTCAGAATCGTAGAAATGACGATTAAGTCCCGCTGTCCTTCTGCAATAGGTCCTTTCGGGTTAAGAACGAAATAGTTGCCTGTACCGGCAAACAACGCCCAAACCGTCAGGGCCAGTGACAGAACGGTCACAATCAGAACAACCCATTTCATAAGGCGCGAACCTGGTTTTTTGCTCATCTTGATCCCCTTTCTCACATAACGCTTATGACGTTCATAATATTGAAACCACACATTCCTATGTTAACACTAAGTCTGCTTTTTGCGTATCCATAGGACGTGTAAATTTCGTTTTTTTTTAGCTTGTTAACAAATCTGTCAATTTATTAGCAAGCGGAAGTGAATGTTTTCACATTATTTAAAGATTAACATATATTTACTCCGTAAAAAAGCCCCTTCAAGAACAAATTCTCAAAGGAGCTACTATTTAATTGTAAGCAGGACAATTAGTCTTCTTTGATTCCGTCCTTGCCTTCATCACTTCGCGCCTGCATGGAACCGAAGGATTTACCAATAAAGTAAATAAACGTTGCTGCCACCAGACAGCCAATTCCGCCCATCAATCCCATATTGTTGTCATTGAACGGTTGAAGATTGAAAATAATCAAAAAGACACCTACTGCGCAGATCACCCATGATACGATGGTTAGCGCTCTGCTCATAGCATACGTATTATGTCTTGGTGAATGATTGCGGGGCGAATTGGAATGCCCTTTGCTCTTGGTAGCCATATCTTCCACTCCCCTTTCATAATTGTAATTCTGGTCCGTCTACCGGTTGGTTTGTTCATAGTAGCGTTTGTATGACGTTAGTATGATATAGAGCTTATTACCACAAAAGCAGGGGTTTGATTCGCTTTAGCTGCTTTTCCCTTAAAATATTTGGTAACTTGGTATTAAATGAACGCAAAAAGCCGGTATTTCGCAGACAGGCCTATGCCTATAGCTGCGAAATACCGGCTTTTTCAAAAAACAATCAGGAGATAGAAAGACATCTACATCATCAGCGTGTCTCCATCCAATTGTTGCGAACTACATTCTGGTACCAATAGTAGCTTTCTTTGGGTGTACGCTCGAGAGTACGGAAATCGACATGAATCAATCCAAAGCGCATTCGGTATCCTTCTGCCCATTCAAAGTTATCCATCAGCGACCAGGCCATATACCCTTTGAGCTGAATACCATCATTGATCACCCGGTGCACCTGCGCGATATGTTGCTGCAAATACTGGATACGCAGCGTATCATTAACAACTCCGTCTATCGGGCCGTCATTCACACAGGCACCGTTCTCGGTAATATAAATATCGACATTGCCGTATTTTTGTAGATAATGCAGTACATCATACAGCCCGGTGGCATCGATCGGCCAGCCAATATCGGTTTTGGTCAATCCCATATCTACCTCTTCGCTCTGCAGATAGCCGGCTTCCGGATGATAACGGTTCACCGATGGATGATAGTAGTTAATACCGAGCAGGTCAATCGGCTGGGCAATAATCTCCATATCTCCGTCTTGTACCGGTGGCTGGGCACCTGCCTGCACGAACCATTCATACAGTGAATCCGGGTAGCTGCCTTTGTAGATCGGATCAAGGAACCAGTCGGCATAGACTTCGATGTTACGGTCGCAGGCTGCGCGATCTTCCGGACTCTTGCTATAAGGCACTGCCCATGCCACATTCGGCGCAATACCAATCTGTCCTTCGAGCTGCATATCCCGGAACAATTTTACCGAGTGGCCATGAGCGACCAGCAGATGGTGACCTACATTCAGCGCGATCTGCAGATCCTGGTTGCCCGGTGCATGCTTGCCCTCCAGATTGGACAGGAATGCGATACACCATGGCTCATTAAAGGTAAGCCAGAATTTGATTTTGCCGGAGAACTCGCGGAACATTACTTCTGCATATTTGACAAAGGCATCGATAGTACGGCGATTCTCCCAACCGCCATCATCCTGCAGCGTCTGCGGCAGATCCCAGTGATACAGCGTACAGAAAGGAACGATACCCGCATCCAGCAGGCAATCGACGAACCGGTGATAGAAATCAATCCCTTCCTGATTGACCTCGCCGTCTCCATCCGGAATAATGCGTGACCAGGCTACCGAAAAACGGTACGTCTGAATACCAAGCTCTTTCATGAGCAGAATATCTTCCTCGTAGCGGTGATAGCTGTCACAGGCAATATTGCCGTTATGTCCGTCAAATACTTTGCCCGGCGTATGTGCAAAGGTATCCCAGATCGACAGACCGCGTCCGCCTTCCTGATAAGCACCTTCGATTTGATAGGCTGCGGTAGCTGTACCCCACATAAAGTCTTTGGGAAATTGGAAAATAGTCATGTTTTGTGCCTCCTGTATGGTGGTTGGATGGAAAGTCGCTTCATTCATCGGTTTGGCTATGCTGTGAAGATATTTGTTCGTATACGTTTACATTCGCTTACATTATAGTGTAGGGATGAATCTTCTAAAAGGATGTAACTTATGTTTCATGGTACGGAAATTCAAGGACTTTACTGGATGCAATGTCTGGCTGCTATAGGCATCATCCACTTCGGAAAGGAATAAGAGCACGCCCTCCGGTTAAGCCTGGAGATCTTTTACTTGGAAAAGGGAACGAAGATCTCCAGGCTTAAATGTCGGTTGTTGCTCTTATTTCCTTTCCTGCGTTCTGTGCTTGGAGCTTGGTGGGCGTTTTGCATCCTTGTTACAAGGTCTTTAGTGATTTTGTAATCGTTTTTTTGATGTACAGGTTTATGAATTTGTAAGTTAGTGGTTTTGCAGGTTTGTACATTTAATAAGGTTATGGGATAACGGATGTTATTACTGTGCTGATAGGCGTTGGCATCATTATAATATTTGTACCTTCAGTGTATAGCGCTGCCCTGCTTTCATGGGCAGTTCCAGTCGGTGTTCATCAGAATGCTTGTCTTCCGTCGATTTTGCTGAAGTTGTTTGGATTTGAATTGGAAATATGGCTTTCTCCTTTAGAGTAGCTGAGACAGGGTTATGCTCTAACAGCATTAATGCCGTTGGAGAGAGTATGCTGCATCTCGTATCGCTGTCCGATACGATAGTGACGGATACCAGTTCACCTTCCTGCCAGCTCAGATCGACGGTGTATCCGCCCCTTGCACGCAGACCGGTTACTTTGCCATCGGACCAGGCTTTTGGCAGGGCAGGCAGCAGGTGCAGCTCATTCAGGTGACTCTGCAGCAACATCTCGGCGATACCCGCGATTCCTCCAAAGTTACCATCAATCTGGAAAGGTGGATGGGCATCGAACAGATTCGGATAGGTGGAGCGTGCCAGCAGAGTATGCACAAAGTGGTATGCCTGCTCCCCATCGAGCAATCGGGCATACAGATTGATCAGCCAGGCGCAACTCCAGCCGGTATGACCACCTCCATGAGCAATTCGCCGTTCCAGCGAAATACGTGCGGCTTCTACCAGCTTCGGGGTCTCGTAGCGGTTGATTTCCCGTCCCGGATACAATCCGTACAGATGGGATACATGCCGATGACCCGGTTCATTTTCTTCATAATCTTCATACCATTCCTGCAGTTGTCCGTACTGTCCGATATGGAAAGGATACAATCGATTCGCCGCTTCCTGCAGCTGCCCAGCCAGCTCCTCGTCGATCCCCAGCAGCGCGGAAGCTTCGATACAATGCGTGAACAGTTCACGAATCAGCGTCATATCCATCGTGGAGGCTGCGGATGTGCTGCATGGCTGACCGGAAGAGGTTTTGAATTTATTTTCCGGTGAAGTGGACGGTACGGTGATGAGATAACCCTGTCTGTCCTCTACCAGCCAGTCCAGCGCAAATCGGGCTGCTTCCCGCATCACCGGATAGCCGGTCTGACGGAGAAAGTCCATGTCTCCGGAAAAGGCATAATGTTCCCACAGATGCGCACACAGCCATACGCCACCCATTGGCCAGAACGCCCAGCTGGCGTCACCGCCTGTCGGAAGTGCCGATCTCCACAGGTCGGTATTATGATGTGCTGTCCAGCCTCTGGCTCCATAGCGCTGCTCTGCCACGTGGCGCCCGGTATGACTCAGCTCCTCAATCAGATCGAACATCGGCTGATGACATTCACCCAGACCACACACTTCAGCAGGCCAGTAATTCATCTGTACATTAATATTGGTCGTATAGTCACTATTCCAGGGCGGCTGTACATGCGGGTTCCAGATTCCTTGCAGATTGGCAGCCTGATCTTCCGGACGCGAACAGGCAATGAGCAGATAACGTCCATAATGGAAATACAGAGCTTCCAGTTGAGGGTCTGTATTTCCCTGACGATACTGCTCCAGCCGTTCATCTGTAGGCAGCTGGGTAGTCTGACGTGGTGCTTCTGTATCGGCTCCCTTCTGTTCCGGCAGAGACGAGTACAATTCCAGCTCCACCCGGTCAAACAATTGCTGATGATCCTGCTGATGAGCGGCTGTCAGTTCTGCCCAGCTGTATGCCGCCGCTTCCTGCAGACGCTCGGTACATTCTTCATCCAAATGACGTCCCACACTTCCCGGCACCCGATCATATCCGTCAAAATCAGTCACTGCCGCCAGCAGAACAATAAGCTCTGTCGTATCTTCTACATAGAGCCGCCCGTCGCGACTCTCGATACGCCCACCCCAATGCTGTACACGGGCATGAACCTGAAAATGAATACCATGTTCTTCCTCCACCCGATACGGATACGACTTGTGTCCATCCCGATGATGTTTTAGATCGGGATCATCCCGATAATGTTCTAGATCGGGATCATTCCGACCACGATCCAGTTCAAGATTGTCTATCTTATACTCTACATCAGGCTCTACTGCATACCTTTCCATATCCGGATACACATATCCGTGCATTTGCAATTCCTGCTGCTCGATGTGGAGCTGATGCGGCTGGATACTATGCAGCTTTACTGCTGCACTGAACGGTGTACCATCCGTGCTGCTGAGCCGATAGGCCATAACCTGGTGCGGGCGGCTGACTATCACTTCGCGCTGCATCGATTGACCATTCGTTGTCCAGTATGTACGCGCCATCGCTTCCCGGATATCCAGTTCACGATAATAATCGGACAGCTCGCCTTCTGGGCTGATGTATTCAATCTCCAGATCACCCAGCGGCTGATAGGCTTCTACGTCCTTGCCCAGCATCCGGCTGTTGATCATTTCCTGCGCTTCATCCAGTTGACCGTCCAGAATCAACTTCCGCACAGCAGCCAGCTCTCCGGGATCACTGACAGGCACACTCTGCTGCGGTCTGCCTGACCACAATGTATCCTCATTAAGCTGAATACGGTCTTTGGCAGCTCCGCCGAATACTATGCCTCCCAGTCGTCCATTGCCTACAGGAAGCGCCTCTTCCCATACACTTGCCGGGCGGTTATACCATAGCGACCATGGCGAGTATTGTCTCGATGTTTTCATGTCCACACACCTTTCCGTAAATTTATTTCTACATTATAAAAGGGGGCCCCTCTGCAGGAGCCCCCTTTGTGTATCGGCTGGCAGCTTGACTTACTTGGCAGCTACCGGCTGGCTCCACAACTCGACTGTATCTTTGATCATCTGGCTGTACTGTGCTTCCATCTGCTTCATATCATCGGTACTCAGCTCGGCAATCATCTGATCATAGATGCTGTCGAACTGATCCGGGCTGGCCAGAATGGCTTCCGGAATACGTTTGCGTACAATATCCTGTGACTTCTGGAAAGCTACCGTGTAGCTTGGATCACTTGGAGCAGGCAGATTATATGCTGCGCCCCACTCCTTGACCGGGAATTCTTCCTTGGCCGGGAACAGGTCTTTCCAGGTGGTTGCCCCATAAGCTTTGAGTGCATCTTTTTCCGGCTGGGTGTAACCGGCTACGATCTGCTCCGGGAAGTTGGTGGTGTAGTAGTTGCCGCTCGGGTCTTTGACCCCGTCACCATAACGGACCGAGAAGTTGTACATGCCAATACCGGACTCTCTGGTAAAGTTAGTATTGTCATTCACCCGGCGATCCTGAATCTCCGCCGGCATCGAGCGTTTGCCATCCTTCATTTCATAATGCTTGCCTTCAATGCCCCAATTATTGAGCACTTGTGCTTCATCCGAAGCCATCCAGTCCAGGAATTTGATAATACGAATCGGATCTTTGGCCGAAGTCGTAATTCCGATTCCATAACCTACCGGAGGACCTGCATCCTGAAACGAATGATCTTTGGTCGATTCGGTCATCTGCAGCGGATAGTGACCGTACGTACGCTCTGCCATACCAGATGTTTTTAGAGAATTCTCCGCTTGCTGGTAATCCCATTCCTGATCGATCAGACCGAGTACACGCCCACTGGCAATTTTGGATAGATACTGATCATTTTTCTGGGTAAAGGTCTCGGGGTCAAGCAGTCCCTCATTATACATATGGTTCAACCAGCGGAAGTACTCCTTGTCTTCCGGCCGCTTGTAATGAAGACGCGCTTCATATGTTTTGGGATTAATATCGAATTCACCATCAGGTGTACCGCCTGTAGCATTAACTGCCGGGTCGGTTACAGTGATCATAATTTTCCAGTCATCCGCATTCAGTGACAAAGGAATTGTTGGTTGACCATTAATAGTCGGGTGCTTTTCTTTGTACGCTTTAAGTACTTTCTCAAAATCGTTAACGGTTTTGATTTTGGGATAACCCATTTCTTTCATGACTTCGTTCTGGATTTCAAATCCGCCCCCGGCATCAAAAGAAGTCTGTCCGACTCCCGCATTGGTCGGAATCACGTAGATGGATGGATCTTCCTTGCTGTACTGCAGACGGGACAGATCATCGCCATATACTTTTTTGATGTTGGGACCGTATTTATCAATCAGATCCGTCAGATCAATCAGCGCCCCGGCATCGACCAATTTGGTAATCGAGCCTTTTGGGAAAATCATGTCCGGATATTCACCGGATGCGGTCATCAGGGAAATTTTCTGTGTGCCGCCGCCGCTGACATCATACTCCGCATTAACCGTCACATTGGTTGCTTTGGTAATCGCCTGTCCCACATCATCCTTCATATTGTTCCAGGTGGCATTGGGATCCGATCCAAAAAACGAAATCGTGATGGGCTGGGATGCATCGGTGGTTTCCATCTGGGTTGGGTCACTGCTGTCACCACAGGCTGTTACTGCTGCCAATGAGAGGACAGCGAGTGGTACAAGCGTACGTTTAAGCCATTTGCCAGGCATCGTTATTTATTCCTCCTTTGTAATAGGTGCGTTTCTTACCGCAGTATTTCATGTAAAAGGGACTCCAGCAACCGGAGTCCCCATTTTATTCAGTATACAGGAGCGATAGTACAATCAGCTCCAGTAATTCTTTTTACTCGTCGTACTTGTCGTACTTGTCGTATAGACCGATCTTCACTTCATAAGATACTTACTTTGCAGCTGGAGCTTCGCCCCACAGCTCGACTGTATCCTTGATCATCTGCGTATATTCCGCTTCCATCTTCTTCATATCATCCGTGCTGATTTCCGCAATCATCTGATCATAAATCTTATCAAATTGATCCGGACTCGCGAGGATGGCTTCCGGGATACGTTTACGGACGATATCCTGAGATTTCTGGAAGTTTACAGTGTAGTTCGGGTCATCAGGAGCCGGCAGATTGTACGCTGCCCCCCATGCTTTAACCGGGAACTCGTCTTTTTGCGGGAACAGATCTTTCCATGTTTTCGCACCATATGCTTTGAGCGTTTCTTTTTCCGGGTCGGTATATCCGGCTATAATCTGCTCAGGGAAGTTGGTAGTGTAATAGTTGCCACCCGGATCTTTGACACCATCACCGTAGCGTACGGAGAAGTTGTACATGCCGATACCGGATTCTTTGGTAAAGTTGGTGTTGTCATTGACTTTGCGCTCTTGTACAGCAGCAGGCACTACGCGTTTGCCGTCTTTGACTTCATACTGTTTGCCTTCCACGCCCCAGTTGTTCAGTACCTGAGCTTCGTCGGATGCCATCCAGTCCATAAATTTGATAATACGGATCGGGTCTTTGGCTGATGTAGTGATACCAATACCATATCCGACCGGTGCACCGATATCCTGGAACGAGCGGTCTTTGGTCTTCTCATCCAGCTGTACCGGATAATGACCATAGGTGCGCTCTGCCATGCCGGATGTTTTCAGCGAGTTTTCGGCCTGCTGATAATCCCATTCCTGGTCGATCAGACCCAGTACACGGCCGCTGGCGATTTTGGACATATACTGATCACTCTTTTGGGTAAATGTCTCTGGATCGAGCAGACCTTCATTATACATATGGTTCAACCAGCGGAAGTATTCTTTCTCTTCCGGACGTTTGTAGTGCAGCTGTGCTTCGTAGGTTTCCGGATTGATATAGAATTCACCATCATCCGGTGCGCCTGTTGCATTAAACGCCGGGTTTGTAACCGTAATCATAATTTTCCAGTCATCTGCATTCAGCGACAATGGGATCGTCGGCTGACCATTGATGGTTGGATGCTTTTCTTTGTACTCTTTGAGAACGTTCTCAAAATCTTTGACAGTTTTGATTTTTGGATAGCCGAGTTCCTTCATGACTGCATTTTGTACTTCAAATCCGCCGCCCGCATCAAATGTAGTCTGGCCTACACCGGCATTCGTTGGAATGACATAGATGGAAGGATCTTCTTTGCTGTATTTCAGACGGGACAGATCGTCGCCATATACTTTTTTGATATTCGGACCGTATTTATCAATCAGATCCGTCAGATCGATCAGTGCACCGGCTTCTACCAGCTTGGTAATCGAGCCTTTCGGGAAAATCATGTCCGGATATTCACCGGATGCTGTCATCAGGGCGATTTTCTGTGTGCCGCCACCGCTAACATCGTACTCGGCATTGATCGTAACATTGGTTGCCTTGGTGATCGCCTGTCCTACATCATCTTTCATATTGTTCCAGGTTGGGCTGGCATCGGAACCAAAGAAAGAAATGGTGATCGGTGTAGACGGATCGGAAGTCTCCTGCTCGGTTGGATCCGAGCCGCCGCAGGCAGTCGCTGTAACAAGCGACATAACGACCAGTGGAGCCAGTGCATATCGGAATAATTTGCTAGGCATTCATATAGCCCCCTTTATGAAATGGATACTGCATGAAACAGATAATGCATCCTATGGACAATCCGGCTTGCCCCATCGTCCGGCGGTACTAATTCCATTTGCTGATTAGCAACCGCCGGAAAGCTGTGGCATAAACCTTGTATGCTGAGGCGGCAAGAGTCGCCTGATAGCCTATGTGTGGGTTGAGAGCAATTATGCTTTAACTGCACCCAGTGTCATACCGCTGACAAAATACTTTTGCAGGAATGGATATACGACCAGGATTGGCACGGTAACGACGATCGTAATCGCCATCCGGATCGATTCCGGAGAGATACTTGCCATTTGTTTAGCCATATCGTTGGCATTGACTGCTCCGCTCTGCTGGGTACTCTGCTGCAGAACTTTCATCAGCTCATATTGCAGGGTAGTCCACTGCGGTGAACTCGCATTATACAGATACGTATCAAACCATGAATTCCACTGACCCACTGCGAGGAACAGTGCAATCGTAGCTAGTACAGGCTTACACAGCGGCAGAATCACCTTGAGATAAATGGTAAAGTCATTGGCACCGTCCAGCTTGGCCGATTCCTGCAGTGCATACGGCAGGCCATCGATAAAGGAACGGATAATGAATACGTTAAATGCGCTTACTACACCTGGCAGCACATATACCCAGAACGAGTTGATCATACCCAGGTCACGAATCAGCAGGAACGTAGGTACCAGACCTGCTGTTACATACATGGTCAGCGCGAGGAACGTCGAGATAAACTTACGAGCCTGAAAGTCTACCCGGCTCAGGGTAAAAGCCAGCATCGAGGCACTGATCAGACCGAAGATCGTACCAACGATCGTACGAAGAATCGAAATCTGCGCTCCCTGCAGCAGCCCCTGGTACTGGAAGATTACCGAATAATTTTCCAGTGTAAAGGCACGGGGGATCAAGTGAATACCACCCCGGACTGTATCCGAGGATTCATTCAGTGAAATCGCGAGTACGTTCAGAAAAGGATACAGCGTGACGATCAGCACCAGTGCCATAATAATCGTATTGCATACATCGAATATTTTATCGCCCCGTGTGGCGTTAAAAGCTTTATTTGCAGCCATTGTTATTCTCTCCCTTCAGATTATGCATTGGACCTCAGCATGATAATATGTCTTTCCTACTATTCCAGCGTTACATGATACTTTCTTTGGTAGTCTTCTTAAAGATTCCGTTCGCTGTGAACAGCAGGATAATACTGATGACAGAGTTGAATATGCTGATCGCTGTACCATAGGAATAGCGGTTCATTTCCAGACCGTATTTCAGTGCGTACAGATCCAGTACCTGTGAATAATCCGTTACGAGGTTATTACCGAGCAGGAACTGCTTTTCAAAACCGATACTCACCAGATGACCGATCGACATAATTAACAGTACGATAATGGTAGTCCGCATCCCCGGCAGCGTGATATGCCACATCTGACGGAATCGACCCGCTCCATCCACGCGGGAAGCTTCGTACTGTTCCTGGTCAATACCCGTGATGGCAGCCAGATAAATAATCGTACTCCAGCCCATTTCCTTCCATACATCGGAAGCGGTTACAATTCCCCAGAACCACTGCCCTTGAGCCATAAACTGAATCGGTTGGTCTATAATATGAAGAGAGACGAGTAGTTCGTTTACTACCCCGCCATCTGTCGAAAGCGCCTTGGTTACGATACCGGCTACAACGACCCAGGAGACAAAGTGAGGCAGATAGGAGACGGTCTGTACGGTTCTTTTGAACACCATGCCCCGAACTTCATTGAGCAAGATGGCAAATATAACCGGAAAAATAAATCCAAAGATCAGACCGAGGAAGCTCATCGCCAGCGTATTGCGCAGTGCCAGGTAAAACTGCTGATCCTGGAACAGGGTAATAAACTGATCAAACCCTACCCATTTCTGATTAAAAAAGGAGCGGTTAGGCTTGTATTCCTGAAATGCCATCAGCCATCCCCATAGAGGCACGTAGCTGAATATGAACGCCCAGATTACAAAAGGCAACGACATGAGATACAAATAACGCTGCTGCTTGAATAATTTCCAGAATCCCCCGGTTTTACGGGAATTCAGACTGGCTGCCTGATCCCTTTTACGGGAAGAGGCCTGCTTGGTGGTTGATTCCATAACTCATCCGCCTTCCTATAATCGATCCTGATCGACCTTGATAACTTGATACCGCGTCTGTGTGGGATACATATCGATTATAAAAGAAAGCGCTTACTGTTAATACCTTACAAATTGCACATAAATTCATATAAAAATTAGTCATCGGAAATTCCATCCCCTTATTCACTAAAAATGAAGGTAATACGAAGGACAGAATTCTCTTTTATCCATTTAAAAAAGGCCTGTACTTTATACACCGACCTGATTAATTATACAAATTTCTCCAATAAAAAAGCAGAAGCTTTACGCTCCTGCTTTAACCATCTCCCATCTGTTCCCGATAAGCAGATGGCGATATCCCTGTATACTTTTTAAATTTACTGTGGAAATAATCTACATTGGCATAACCGACCTGGGCAGCCACTTTATGCACCTTCATCCCTTGAGCCAGCATCTCCTTGGCGTTATCCAGCCGAACCTGATCGAGAAAATGATTGAATGATTCCCCGGTGTAGGTTTTGAACATTTTCCCCAGATAAGCACTATTGTAGTTGAAGATCTCTGCCAGCATCTCCAGCTTCAGATTATCGCTATAGTGGCGCCGGATAAAGTCAGTCATCTGCTTCATAACCGATTCATGACTGCCGCCATCCATGGATTCCAGCAGTTCGCCCGTATGCTGCAGCACCAATCGGATAATCTGGCTGGCTGTCGATAAGGCATACAGCTGGGGAATCAAAGATAGACACTGCTGTACAGCCGGACCCGAACCAGCGATGCTGCCTGGTAAGCGGCTCAGCGCAAGCGACAGCACATGCGAGCAGAGACTCTTCGTATCCTGTTCGGACAGCACTGCACTGCGGCAGGCAGCGATCAACTCCTCAAGCACACGCCCTACTGCCTCTATACTGCGTATATCGACAGCATAATACAGACGATCTGCCCATTCTCCGGCCAGCGGCGTTGTCCCTTCCCCGCCTGGTGCTGCGAGTGCGGGTTCCGGTTCCAGAATACCTGATTCCCCTACCCAGAAGCGCTGCGCCATCAATGACTCGGCCTGTTCATAACTGTCATGAATCAGACTTTTGTCCTCTACAACTTCACCGGCAGCCAGATATACCTGACAGCCTTCCGGTTCAAGTGCAATCAATTGTTCACGCAGCTGCTGCAGACTCTGGATCGTCGCTTCACGTCCAGCCAGTATCCCCAGATAACTGCCCGCCCGGAAAATAACGGTTTTGGCATCTGCTGCCCACCCGTCTGACAGCTGACGGAACGAACGTGCCAATCCTTCGGAAGGCTTGCCCGGTCCTTCCCGCAGCTCTACCAGAATAATCTGATACATATTCCAGTCCAGCTGCAGTTTTGTTTCTGCTTTGAGCTGCTCTTTGCCGGAGCTGCTCAGCAGCATCTGTTCCACCACTTCATGAATCGGTACCGGCTCGGACCGATGTATACTCACCTTTCGCTCCTGCTCCAGTGTACGGTATACCCGGCGCAGCTCTTCTTCCATCTCCTGCTCATCTACCGGCTTCAGCAAATACCCGTCTACTCCATAGCCGAGTGCTCTGCGTGCATATTCAAAATCCGCATATCCGCTCAAAATCAGTACGTGAGCCTGACGCAGCTTGTCCTGACGCAGCTGTTCGATCACTTCCAGTCCACTCATACCAGGCATACGGATATCCATAATCATCAGATCGGGACGGATCCGCTCATACTTTTGCAGTGCTTCTCGCCCATTAGCTGCTGTCTCGGCGACCTCAAAGCCGATCGCATCCCAATCCACTATCGTTTTCAATCCTTCGCGTATTGCCGGTTCATCATCCACAATCATTACTTTAAACATAATGTACCTCCCCCTGCCAAGAATGGTATAACATCTGTCTGATGAATGGTGCGATGCTGCTGAATCGTTATCCTGCTGGAATTTTAAAGGAAATCTGTGTGCCGACATGTGGCGTACTGGAGATATGCAGACCATAGGCGCTTCCATAAGAAAGGGTCAGACGCTGATGTACATTACGCAGACCGATACGTTCCCCTTCACCTTCATTATGCAGCGACTGCCGCACCTGCTCCAGCCTGCTCTCGCTCATTCCGGTTCCATTATCGATCACATCGACCATCACTTCATGATCGATCTGGAGGGTACGGATAATGATGAGCCCGCCGCCTTCCTTGCTCTCCATACCATGAATAATGGCATTCTCGACCAGCGGCTGGATAATAAGTGGAGGAATCGGTGTCCGGCATGTCTGGGGATCAAGCAGCAATTCGTAATTCAGCCGATCGCCAAAGCGGAACTTCTGAATCTCCAGATAAGAGCGAATCAGCTCCATCTCGCCTTCAATCGTTGTCTGCTTGTTGCCGATCTCCAGATTGTTGCGGATCAGCTTGCCGAGCAGCCGAACGATATAGGCGATCTCCTTTTCCCCATTCATGTAGGCTTTCATCCGGATCGACTCCAGCGCGTTGAACAGAAAGTGCGGATTGATCTGACTGGCCAGCATCTTGAAATTAATCTCCCGCTGGCTGATCTCCAGTCGAGTATTGCGTTCATTCGTCTCATATACCTGATCCATCAGCTGACGGATACTGGCGATCATATCATTGAACTTGCGGGAGAGCTGACCGATCTCGTCCATTCCGGAAATATGCGACATCGCACTCAGATCACCGGTACCGACCTTATTCATCTGACGGCTGAGTCCGGACAGACGCCGGGTAATCAGCAGCGAGATCAACTGCAGAAACAGCAGTCCACTGAGCAGAATCAGTAGCAGTACACCGGTTCCGATCAGTATGATCATATTGGAATCCCGTACAATTGTATTATTGGAGAACACGGATACAATCCTGAGTCCATTGGCACTGCTCTCCGGTATCAGTTCATCGACAACAATATTGGACTGTTGACCGTTGACTTCCTGCTCGTAGGTGCCTTTGCCGGCAGGATCAATATCAATATCGATCACGGGATCATCCAGACGCTTGCCGATGAGCGTCGTATCCTTGGCTGCTACAATATTGCCGTCTTGATCCAGAATCATCGTCTCAAATGGCTCTGCACTAATCAGTGAATTCAGATACGCTTGGCTCAATTCGATAACAAGAACTCCGCTTGTCGTATAATCACTGAATTTGATATCACGTACAAGGCTGAGCTTTTTGATCGGGCTGATCTGGTCATCACTGCGATAGAACCAGTTGATCTTGCGACTGTTGATGGCTGTTTGATACCATTCACTGCTGCGGGTATCCGAATTAATTTTCATAAATTCAAGGTTATTCTGGATCGTGTCGTTGCTGGTGTAAAAACGTATCGCTGATATTTCGGAGTACAGGCGCAGATATTCATCAAATTCCTGATAATTATGGTAAGCTTCTACCAGATCATACACCCGCTCATAGCGTGTATTGACGACCTGACTGAGCCGACTATCGAATAATAGTTCATTCGAGATATTAATGGGGATACGCAGCATAGTCGTCATTTGATTTTTGATGCGCTCTACATTATTCGTGGTCTGTTCGATTGCATTATTGAGCGCTTCCTGGCGCAGATAATCTACGACGAGCCCGCCAATGCATAATACGGGCAGTACTACGACAAAAATATACGCAAAAATAAGCTTATTCTTGATCTTGATATTATTGATACGCTCAATGAGCAGCTGCAGCATCGTTCCACGCACTTTCTTCATATCTTCTCATCGCTCCGCCTGATTAATATAGATAATTACTGGCTGATTACTGTACGTCACTATTCCAAATTATTATATATACGGCATATTAAAACGCTTACAATCAATCGGAAATATAATGTATCATATCACAACCAGACGAAAAAGACCGTCTTTCATCGACGGTCTTTCCTCATCATGTAGTCTATAGGAGCATAGCAGAATAACGTTTCAGGCTTGCGAACTATAGTTGAATTCCCCATCTGGGTAAATGGCTGCAGTTCGAATTCCTCTTTCATACCAATCTGTCCCATTTTAAAAGTTTTAAGAAAGTATGAATTTTTTTATGGAAATAATTCATGAAAATGAATATTTGTCCGATATACTATAAAGATTACAGCGGACGTATATATTCAGCATCAGGCAGACGGAATGGATCTTTTTTATTAATATGATCATAGAACATGACACCATTCAGATGATCATACTCATGCTGGAATACCACAGCAGCAAAGCCTTTCAACTTGAGCTTGAACAGTTGCCCGTCCGGCGTATATGCCTGTACCGTAACTTTCTCATATCTTGGTACATAACCGTCCACTGGACGATCTACAGACAGACACCCTTCACCGCTCTCCAGATAGATCATTGCAGCCGAATGACTGACCAGCTTGGGATTACAGAAGATATATTCCAGCTGACGATCCTGATCATCGGTAAAATACACAACAAAGACGCGTTTGTTCCATCCAATCTGATTGGCAGAAAGACCTATACCCGCCCGCAGTCCATATTGCTCAGCCGCTTTTTCGTCCTGGGATTTTTTGAGGAACTCCATCATGCGATTGACTTTTGTGCGTTCCTCTTCGGATAAAGGAAGGGTTACCGGCTCCGTTACCTCTCGAAGAATCGGATCACCTTCACGTACAATTTCGTCCATGGTTACAAAGGGAAGTGATGAATGGTTCAATAGAATTGGGCCACCTTTTAATTGATATAATTCGCCTGCCCAAGACAATGACAGACTGTGCATAGTTCAACATTTTAAAAAATGATAGCTAAATCGGCGATATTTATATTTAATTATAAAAAAAGTTCAAATTTACGTCAATGACAGCGGTTTTTTGTCTCAATCTGTCGAATTTGCATTGACGTAATACTGGTAACAAATTACTATATTGTTAAGGAAGTTTTAAGAATCTTGCATTTCTTATTTGAATTTTTGCATTTTCTATTTTGGACAACCTGATGTTACATAATGGAATTCTGATAGTTAATCATTTTTCACACTTTTCATCATATCGATAATTAACTAACAGTTTTACCTATATTATTGAGGAGGATTTAACAATTGGAAACGTCTGGTGAAATGCTTAAGAGTTATTTATTACTTGTAGACCGTATGCCGCGGATCATGGAACTACCTACATTGATGCGTCAGCTGAAGTCCAATACGACCGAGATCTTTATTCTACACTTTCTGCTGAACAACGGCAGTCAATATGGTACTGACATCGTCAAGGCAACCGGCCTGACAACAAGTGCTGTAACTCAAATTTGTGACAAACTGGAACAGGAAGAACTGATTGAACGCACCCGCTCCGACCAAGATCGCCGTTATGTGAGTATCTCCATCACCCGCAAAGGCGGAAGAGCTTTGGATAAAATTTTTGGTATCATGGCCAGCAAACTGGTCGAGAATATCCGTGAACTCAATGACGAAGACGCGGATGAGCTGCTGCTGCATCTGCGCAGTGTAGAGCATCTTATTCTCAAACGTAAAGAGCTGGTTGCGAAGCAAAGATAATAATGTAATGATGTTATTTTACATTTCACATATGCTTTAGCTGCTTAACATATACCTTACCACAAAAAAAGCCCGGCAGGATGATCATCCTGTACCGGGTTTTTTGCTGATATATGGGTATTTAACTTCGGCCAGGTATTCGGATACCTGTGCTGGTGTTTTGGCAAATTTGCTGTGCAAATGGGCGACTTTCTCTCCATTACGGTACACAAGCAGACTCGGGATACCGCGTACTTCATTTTGCTCGGCCAGATCCTGGAATTTCTCTGCATCCATCGCATAGAAGCGTTTGTCCGGGTTCTGTTCAATGATCCCGCCCATAAAGCGATCCAACGTTCTGCAATCCGGGCACCAGTTCGTATCGAACTTGATAACTGTATATTCTTGTTCACCGATCAATTGCTGGTACTGCTCTGCGGATTCTATTCTTTCCATTAGAGAATCGCTCCTTCCAAATCGATTTATTTGACTGTCCAATCAGTAGCAATGAATGACTGCGATCTTTCCAGCTATCTTAATTTAAAGAATTCTCTGTCTTCATTATCTGCTTTTTAGTTAAATTTGGCAAGGTATCTATTGCAGCAGCCGGATGCTATGACGGGCATACAGCCAGTCCATCATTTCCGGGAATCGGCGGTGAAAAGCCTCTTCGTTATGATCTTCTCCCTCAATCCTCACAAATTGTCGCTGTTCAGGAGGCAGCTCACTGCGCGCCAGAATGGCTGCTGCTTCATCGGTAAGGGATTGCATCATTCGCTGTCGATTGGTCTTGGCTGTGCCTTCCAGAGAGCCGATATCCATATAGATCCGCAGGTGGGGATTCAGCTGGCGCTCTTCCATAAACTCCACGAATCCTTCGTACCAGAGGGAAGCCGACATCGCACCAATGCGGCCGAATACCTCCGGATATACATAGGCGGCGAACAAGGCAACCAGACCGCCGAGTGATTTGCCGACGATGCCGGTGCTTTCCGGGCGCGGGTCAGTATAGAAATTGCGATCGATCCACGGCTTGAGCTCATGGACGATCATATACAGATACTGGCTGGCTCTGCCACCAAAATCATCATATCTTCGTCCTGGCAATAGCTTCTGGGCCGTCCACGGCGTATATTCATGAATCCGGTCATGGGGCATAATGCCGACCAGAATGCATTCAGGTAAAGTTCCGGCTGCAAAGCGTAGCTCCAGATGATACAGATTGGCATTCAGCAAAGGGTCATACAGATCGCCACTATCCTGCACATAGACCACCGGCAACGGATAGGCCGCCTGATCATAGGAAGGAGGCAAATAAATCAACAGTTCACGACCGGCATGTCTTTCGGTAAACAGTGTTCCTTTCATTACGACTCTCCTTTTGCATATATGGATATAAACTGAAAGTTGTAAGATACGAATAACGATTACACATAAATCAACATAGACTTTGATAAGACAGTTATACAATAGACAATAGCAGACTCATGAAATGTTATCCTACTTTAATTAAACAGAAGTATTATTCATCCTAGCGACTTGGTCAATTTTTTCCACATATTCATAAAGGAATCAAAACGATCTGCAAGTTTGTATAACCCTTTTTCACTATCTGGATCATCTTGATATAAATGACTCCAGTAATAAACACCCTGTTTTTCTTGATCTTTTCCTAAAAGCAATTTTCCTCCTTCTGCTGTTTCTCCAATAATAAAATACCCTCTAGGTATATCATTCCTAAAAGAATTTCTATATTCCAAGTTATAACGTTCAACCAAACCAATCCCATACATTGCTTTCAGAGGTATAACTTCTTTTAATTCATCCACATTAAAAGTGCAGTAATGAACAATAGGGGTGCCTCCGTTATATTTCAGCAAAAACTCCCTATAATCATTTGAAAATCGAACATGTAGATTATGCTCTAATTGTTCAAGCATATTTTGATTGGTAGCGCCCAGTTTCCTAAGCCAGATTTCTTTTCCCAGTTTTATTTCCTTATAGTAAAATTCATATTCTCTTATAAATTCATGTATATCTTCTTCGGTAGGCTGATACGGACTTAATGCCCATTTTATATAATTAATCTTTGTCCCCTGATCTATTTCATCCCAGCGATAAGGTGGATTCTTCAATAAATAAGATAAGGATCGTTCCCATATCCATGACTTCTTTTTTTCTAGCCAGATTGCCCAACTTTGAGATTTGGCAGGATTTTTTTCAGTTTGCTTTGATATTAATTTCTCCAATGTTTGCCAAGCAAGACTAGCACTAAAGGGACTGGCACTGACCCTTACATCATCAGGACTAATACTGAATTTTGCTTCCATCAACATATTATGTAATATCCTTAACTCATTTTCATCATCAATAATAAGATTAGTCTCCATATAAAAATGATTCACCTCAACTCTTCAATATTTATAAAAAGGCAAACAACTTTAATCTTATTTCAAAAATACCAATTTATAATATTTTAATATTGATGTGCTTATTATGCATGAATATATCAAATATTTTTTGAATATTTTATTTACTGGTTCCATATATAGAACCTCATTCTTATTAAACATACCCTTCCGGGATAACATGATTCCTAATAACATTTTTTATTTCCCTTATCTTACCAAAAAATACATCAGCTGATTCCTCAATCGGAAAATCAGCTGATGTATTTACTGTGATCATTTTACTTTCTACCCTGTAATCAAATATTAAATACTCAGTACCAGCGCAGTCAGTAGCCCCAGTGAAGCAATCAAGCCAACCATCGGGCCACCTTCTTCATAGGCTTCCGGTGCCATCGTAGAGCACAGCATAGCGATAATGCCGCCGCCGGCAAAGGCGCCGATCCCTGCTTTGATCTCATTGGGCAGCATTTCCAGGAACAGATAACCCAGCATGGAAGCGAGCGAGGATACGATCAATACAGCGATCCACATGCCCCAGATTTTGCCGCGGGAATAATTGCTCTGCTGCATCCCTACGGTACTGGACAGTCCTTCTGGAATATTACTTACAAAAATAGACACGACCAGCACGGCACTGACGCCCTGTCCAGTCAGCAGACTGGCTCCAATCATAATGGACTCGGGAATAGCATCCATTACCGTACCGGCAAAAATACCGAGACCGCTGCCGCCTTTGGATTTGCCTTTTTTGCCATTCGAAGAATCATCTTGTCCGCTGCTATCCTGATCATCTCCTTCTTCCGCCCGGCTGTAATAGGAGCGTTTGCGGTTGGCACCGCCCCGGGAAGAGATTAGCAAGTCGAATACGGTGTAGACAACAGCCCCGACCAGAAATCCAATTGCTGTAGCGACCAGTCCGCCATCCTCGATCGCATCTTCCAGCAGTTCAAATGAAGCCGCCCCGATCAGCGTACCGGTACCGAATGCCATAATCCAGCCAATAATCTTTTTGGGAATTTTGAAATACATTGCTACCAATGCTCCGAGCAGCACCGCCGAGCCGGCAATGGCTCCCCACATTAACGCACTCCACATATTTTTCGCCTCCTTATGTAACAACTAACCTGTCCCTTATTAACCAGAAATGATAGTCAAAGGAACATTCCTTTATTCTATTATGGACATATTCTTTGCCGACGCAGCACGAACATTACAAAAAAAGCATCTCCCATACATAGGAGATGCTCCAAATGACTACAACTGCCCTGCTTAACGATGCTGGGTATACTGATTGGCCGGACGGATCGAGCGGATCAGTCGTACTTCGTCCTCGGTCAATGCTGGTGACGAAGCGGCTTCTACATTATGACGCAACTGCTCCGAGGAACTCGCTCCCGGAATCACAGCACCAACGGCCGGATGAGACAGCGCATAACGAATTGCCAGCTGACTCATGCTGCGCTCCGATCCGCATAACGCTTCGAGCTGACGACGCAGATCCATAATCTCGGCTCCATCGATACCGAGATAGCCCTTTTGCGCCTTGTCTTCGCGTCCGTCTGCAAGAGCTCCGCTGGCTACCGGACCACGAACAATAGCGCTGACACCGTTCTCTGCCAGCAATGGCAGAACCTCCTCTTCCGGACGACGATCCAGGATGCTGTACTGGCTCATCACGCTGACCAGATGCGAACGCTTCACGTATTCACGAATAACATTGGGACGAATCGAAGAAATGCCATACTGGCGAATCAGTCCTTCGTTTTTCAACTGTTCAAAAGCTTCAATAGCCTCATCGATATTATCGTCCATCGTACCGCCATGCAGCTGATACAGATCGATATAATCGGTTTGTAAGCGGCGCAGACTGTCCTTGACCGCCTCCAGGATATATTCCTTGGATGCGTCCCATACCCAGCCGTCCTGGCCCGGAATACGGCGATTGCCGACTTTGGTAGCGAGTACAACATCGCTCCGGCGACCTTTGATTGCTTTGCCGACAATTTCTTCGTTGCGTCCCTCATCATACAGGTCTGCTGTATCAAGCAGCGTGACGCCCAGATCGAGCGCTTCGTGCAGCAGTGCGATGGCTTTACTCTCTTCGGTGCTGAGCGACATACAGCCCATTCCAATTTCACCGACTACCAGATCGGTACCTCCCAGTTTGTTCTGTTTCATTATGTGTGCTCCTCTCTTGTATTTTATTTAGTGTATGATACTGCTTCCTAGTCTCTATTCTGTGGTGAGCTCTATTCAACTTCTTATGGAAAATAAGGCAAAGCCTATTTCCAGCTGAATCGATCTGCGATGTTCAGGAAGGAGCAATAATATTCTTTACCCGTCCTACCTGGCCGGACGTCAGTCTGACCTTGATTCCGTGCGGATGGTTTGGAGAGTTGGTCAGGATATCCTTGACTACCCCGCGGGTCAGCTTGCCTGTACGTTGATCCTGCTTGAGCACAATATCCACTTCCAGGCCTGCTTTGATATTGGCGCGTGTCTGTCCATTCATAAGTGTGTTTCCTTTCGCATCAAAACATTTTATTTTTGTTGATTTTATCTTGAAAATAGAAGTCTAGAACTAAAGTGATTTTAATGTTTCTATTATATACACAATTTTAGACTTGAATAAATTAAAAGGAACGATAAAATTTATTTTTATCGTTCCTTTTAAAAATATCTATTTATGGTTTTTTTTATTAAATTTACTTATTGTAAGAGGGATAAATTGCAATATAACAACCCAAAACAACATGGAAACCCAATTGATTTTTTCCCAATCTCCATTATACATAATCAAACTGAAGATTGTACATATCAGTATAGTTATTAATACACTCACAAAAAGATATAACCAACTCATCAATTACCACTATACCCTTCCAGCCAAGTTTCCGAGGTTACAGGACTTCCTTGCATATTCTTTGTACGTCCTGCATCTTCATAAAATGTATGAATTCGTTTCTCAGCCACTTTCATTTTAAATTTATTAGGATCATTAGGCACTACTGTTTTGTAATAAACCTTATCCGTATACCAAATTTTAGGAATAAAATTATTTACAATATAAGTAACAATAGCTAAAGTTGATGTAATTCTTGCAGTAGCTTTTTTTCCCAAACCATCTGTTTTATTGACAATATACCCCACTAAAATATTTACTGCATTAACGGTGTGAATAGGAACGGTAGTAGTATAGAAAAAATTACCTTGGTGCTGCCAATCTGAAATAGGTAATCCAGAAGGATTATTTACAGATAATGTATTAGTTTCTGTCGATATCGCAGAAGGTTCATTTTCTATCTTTTCTAATTTGCTTAATTCAATAGTACCTGTAATTGTATCACTTTGACTGCTTTTTTCTTCAGTTGTGGATTGTAAGGTATTAAGCATATTTGTATTTGAATCTATAGTGGAAATAGTATAATTCGCATTTCCATTTACAATTCTAAGTCTATATTTTCCAATCGCCTTATAATTATTTGGTGTTTCTTCTTTATATAGGACACTGTCTGTGCCAAGCGAGTCTCCATACGTATCTTCAATAAGCTTATATTTATTTTCATTTTGTGTATACGTATATTCTAAATGATCCGTATGTTCAAAATCACCTTTAAGAAAAGTTAGATTTTTTTAGGAGCAGATAGTATAGCCTCAACATCTTTACTTTTTAATTGATCTGTTGTGGTATAAGTATTGTTAGTCACTGTATTTTTTAAATAATGATTATTATTTGTTTGTTATATTAACAAACCACATTTTGGATTTCAACTTTACCCTCATTCGAGAACAAATCATACAAAAAAAAGAATACCTTTTAAAAGCGAATGTTAAATTCCGCTAAGGTATTCTTTAAAATTTTTAATTTTCGCTTATAGAATATCTATGTTATTTTATTACTTCTGATTAGCCGACCAGTCTTCTGCCCGCGACTGCAGCCGTTCCAGCAGTGCTTTGGCATCCGGTGACTTGCCGTTGGCCGACTCGCTCAGATAACCGTTGACCGCGGGTACAATTTCGCTGTTGTAGAATGGATTGGCTTCGTCCATGAGTGTTGGCTTGGTAATGTCCGCCATCTTCATGGCATTTTTGACGTAGCCGTTATTTTCTTCGATAAAGTCTGCTTTTTTCAGTGTCGGCGTATAGTCAAAATTCAGATACGCCCACTTCTGGGTGTCATAGCTCGCCAGGAACTTCATCACTTCCCACGAAGCTTCCGGGTTCTGGGCTTTTTTGGCCATAATAAATGGGTCTACCGCTACCCATCCGGTACCGTCTTTACCAATATTCATGACCGGTACATAACGATCCAGCAGTTCCTTGTCTCCATTGGCACGGAATTCACTCATGATTGTAGTCCCGCTGTTATCCAGTACCATGGCGACATTGTTCTTTTCAAGACCAAAGTTTTCTTCGCCACTACCATTTACAAATGCCGGTGGTGCCAGTTTGGCTGCTTCGCCCATCCATTCCAGCGCTTTGACCATACCCGGTGTATTCAGCGACCATTTGATATCGCCGGGTTTGTCGAGTGTGCCTTCGCCACCTTTTTCACCAAAATAGTAGCTCAGTGCGACAAAGGTGGACTGGTTAATCGAGTTACCGGAGAACCACAGACCGTACGTCTGCTCGCCGGTTTTCGGATCGGTACCAGTCATTTTTTTGGCTTTTTCCAGAATTTCTTCTGGGGTTGGGACTTCGGACAGTGGCTCTACGCCCCAATCGGCGAAGATCTGCTTGTCATAGATGGTGACGCGTTTGCCGAGAATAGCCGGGATTCCGTACTGATGCTCTCCATCCGGCGAACGTGTGCTGTAAGAGCTGTTCCAGATTCCTTCCAGATAGATACCTGGATCAAAAGTCTTGTCCTTCTCGATCAGATCATCCAGATCGCGCAGCAATCCTTCATTATAATACTGGGCAGCAAAAGCTCCGCCGGTATAAATAACGTCCACATCACCGGACATCAGCTGAGCACGCTGCTTGGCCTGGGCATTCTCCCACGGCACCTGGGTGATCTCCAGTTTGATATTCGGATACATCTTCTTGAATGTATCGTCAATATACTGGTTAAATCCGGTCGTCTCCTGTCCGGTCACCGGATCGATACCATTCTCCAGCTGCCAGCCCGCCAGGGAAAGACGTACCGTGCCAGATACATCGGACACTTTTTTTACATTTTCCGTACTATACGTCTGCGAACCCGCTTCACCTTCTGCCGAGGAACTACACGCTGTCAGGATCATCACCAGCAGCACAATACATACCGTTTGCCAATTTCGTCTCATCGGATTACCACCTTTGTCGGATTTGGTTACTGCTTCAGACCTGTTGTTGCGATACTCTCTACAATATATTTTTGCAGGAACATATACAGCACCAGTACCGGAATCAGACTGATACAGGTTGCAGCCATAATAATCGATGGCATCTGACGGGAACCGTTATTGTAATTGAACATGGCCAGACCGAGCTGAATCGTGTATTTGTCCGGATTATTTAGCGCCAGCAGCGGCCAAATCAATTCATTCCAGACACCCAGGAACTGCAGAATGACCATCGTGGCAAAAATCGGCATACAGAGCGGCAGATAAATCCGAGGGAAGATGCCATATTCACTCGCTCCGTCGATCAATGCCGCTTCGCGCAGTTCACCCGGCAGTCCGTCAATAAACTGCTTGCACAAGAAAGTCCCAAACGCATAATTCAGTGCCGGCAAAAAGAAAACCCAATATGTATCCAGGAGATGGATCTGGTTAAACAGCATGTACTGCGGAATCATCGTCATTTCAAAAGGAATCATCATCGTACTGAGTGCCAATACCAGCACCATGCCCGCTCCTTTGAAACGGATCTTGGACAGTGCATAACCCGACAGCAGTGCAGAGAACAGACTGATTACAATCACACCGATCGCGACAACAAATGAATTGAGAATATAGCGGATCAGATCGACATTGGTCAGTGCTGCACGGTATGTCCGCAGTGACGGATCTTCCGGCCAGAAGCTTGGCGGAAATGGAATATTGAGCCGTGCTCCCCAGTCAAAGCTGGTCATAACCATCCAGATAAACGGTAATACCATCGTCACAGAGGCGGCGCAGAGAATGAACATGATCGCAAAGCTGGTGAACTTGCGACTGGTTTGATGTCCCAGCTTTATCGGAGCTTTGGGGAGGGATGGTGCAGTTTTATCCATGTCGTCAGCCTCCTAGTTCAATTGGTTTCTGGCGTTTACCTTGAGGATAACCAGTGTCAGCAGCAGAATGAATACAAACAGCAGATACGACGCTGCCGTTGCAATTCCCAGCTGGGAAGATAAAAAGGCATTGCGGTAAATGTAAAGCACCGAAGTCATCAACGCACCGGATGGATTACCGGCACTGCCGCCGATCAGCCATACGTTGGTGAACTGCTTCATTCCGTTAATCACACCCATTACGATCATGAACAGGAAGATCGGACGCAGCGACGGAATCGTAATATAACGCCACTTGCCCAGTGCACTCGCTCCATCGATATCCGCAGCTTCGTACTGTTCACGCGGTACACTTTGCAGCGCAGCCAGGAATATGATCGTGTTGTATCCCAGTGCACTCCACAGAATCATGAAGACCACACTCAGACGTGCAATCGAAGGATCAGTAAACCAGCCAACCGGATCGATACCGAACCAGTTCAGCGCATAGTTGATCAGACCTTCTTTGCCCGGATGAAACAACAGACTGAACAGAAGACTTGTCGCTACGGCAGAAACTACATTGGGAAGAAAGAAAATCGCCTTGAACAAATTGCGTGTACGCTGCCAGGGCAGATGATGCACCAGGCTCGCCAGAATAAAGGAGAACACAATACCAAGGATGGCCGACAGCCCGCCAATATAGATTGTGTTGTAGAGAGCACCCCAGAACAGATCGTCCTGCAGCACCCTGGAATAGTTGGTCAATCCTACCCACTGCGCAGAGGCAGCGCCATTACCGCGGAAGCTTGTCAGCAGTGCAGAGACCATGGGATACAGGGAGAAACCCAGTACTCCGACGAGCAGCGGCAGGACAAAGCACCAGCCGGCGATATCGGTGGAACGCAGCCATTTTTTGCGGACGGCTGTGGTTTGTTGACCTGTAATGACCTGTGTATTTTCAGACACCATCATCCACCTTCTTTCCTTGAAAGTTTTGTGAGCAGCACCTGTTGTTATAATCATTATAATGAAATAATGATTAATTTCTAGAGTATAGTTCTCTTTTTATGTAATGTAGTTATTAAAATAGTTAATTGGTCTGATCAATAAAATTAATTTTCAGCTGTAAAAATCGAATTTTAGCGGATATCCAACATTCTAATCACCTTTTCATGTCACTTTATATAACAAAAAGAAAGCTACGATATGACTCGTAGCTTCCTTTAGACTAGAATATGAATTGGAAATAGATCCGTATAACCAGCTTTACAGGACTGTTGGCATATTTTTGCTTATTTTCCTGTTTTCACGGAGTTCCATTTATATGAACTCTACAAAACGTACATTCTTAACCTTGTACTGAATCGCCTACTTCTTTGATCATTTCGGATACGGATTGCAGACCGCCACCGGACAGGTACCAGTAGTATGGGTTCAAATAGACAATGTGTCCGTTTTTGTAAGCATTCGTGTTTTTGACCAGTGCATTCTCTACTGTTGCTTTGGCAGAAGACTCTTCACCAATCGCACTGCCACGGTCTACCACAAACAGGTAGTCCGGATTCTTCTCTGCTACATACTCCGGAGATACACTTTGTCCGTGTGTAGATACTTCGATATTGGGATCAACCGCTTTGAAGCCCAGTACATCGTGAATGAGTCCAAAGCGTGAACCGGCTCCATACGCACTCAGGCTTCCTTCGTTGGCGAGTACAATCAGCGCATTATGATTTGCTTTTTTCACTTTTTCCTGTGTAGCTGTGACTTCATCATTAATAGCAGTCAGCGCTTTGTTGATCTCATCCTGCTTGCCGAAGATTTCACCTATTGTATTCATGTTTTGGGTAAAGGACTTCATGTAATTGTTGGTATCAACGCTCAAGTTGATTGTCGGTGCAATCTTGCTGAACTCTTCATAGGAATCGGCCTGACGACCGGAAATAATGATCAGATCCGGTGCCGCTTCACTGACTTTCTCAAAATCGGGCTCTTTCAGTCCGCCTGCATTAATATACTCGCTATCTGCATATTTTTTCAGATATGGAGGAAGACCATCTTGTGGTAAAGCAACAGGCTTGATCCCCAGCTGGTCCATAGTATCCAGGATACCCATATCAAATACAACAACACGCTGCGGGTTTTTCGGTACTTCGACATCTCCTGTTTTTTGAGCGACTTTGACAGTAGCTGCCTGTGCAGTATCGCTTCCTGCGGCTGCCCCGGTCGTCGATCCGGCTTCTTTGCCACAAGCGGCCAGTACCAGAATTGCCAGAATAAGTGTCAGACTCAGTGTCCATTTTTTCATTATAAACTCCCCTTTAATACGTATATTGGTTCTTGCATAGATACTTTATTCAAATTGGGCACGCCATTTGCAGTTTCTTCTGAGCCGTATAGCGGCCTGCAGATAGCGGGTTCTTCTATTACTCGTGTAGACAGTTGCGAATTGTGCATCGTTACCTGCTATATCGCAGCAGTTTTCCTAGTGTTTCCCATACAAATATCAGGCGTAAAATGTACAAATACGTTGTCCTTCAATCTCCTGGATACCAATCTCCAGATCATAGATACCGCGCAGTACATCGGTATCGATAATCTCCTCCACACTGCCTTGCTGTACAATCTGGCCATTCTTGAGTGCAACGATCCGATCCGAGTAACAGGAGGCAAAGTTAATATCGTGAATGACCAGCACAATCGTCTTGCCCAGTTCCTGTACCATCCGGCGCAGCGTCTGCATAATCTGGACCGAATGTTTCATATCCAGATTATTAAGCGGCTCATCGAGCAGAATATACTCCGTATCCTGGGCGAGCACCATCGCAATATAGGCACGCTGCTTCTGCCCGCCGCTCAGTTCGTCGAGATACTTGTGCTGCATCTCGGTGAGTCCCATATAGGCAATCGCTTTATTAACATGATGCTCATCTTCCTTTTTCAGCCGGCCCTGTGAATAGGGAAACCGGCCAAAAGCAACCAGTTCGCGAATCGTCAGTCGCAGTTCGATATGGTTGGCCTGTTTGAGAATTGCCAGCGTACGCGCCAGCTCTCTGCTGTCACAGCTGCTAATTTCACGGCCTTCCAGCCATACCTCACCCTGATCTCTCGTAATCAGGCGGCTGATCATGGAGAGCAGGGTACTTTTGCCTGCACCGTTCGGACCGATAAATGAAGTGATCTGCCCTTTGTGAATGGTCAGGGAGACATCGTCGACCACTTTTTTGCCGTTATAGGTTTTGGACAGGTTTTTGACTTCCAGCATGATTTCTCTTCCTTTCATGACCACGTCGATCAGGTTTTCCTGTTCTGCGCAGATTCGTGATGTGATCTTCTGTCCTGCAGCCGTCTATCTCGCGATATTGCCCCGAAGCAGCAAATACAGGAAGTAACTGCCGCCAAAGAAATTCACGATCACACTGAGCGGTGTCGAGAAAGCAAATATCCGCTCCACAATGAACTGCCCACCTACCAGCGTGATAATGGCAATGAGTACAGTGCCTGCAATCAGATAACTGTGCCGATAGGTCGGCAGGAACTCCCGTGCCAGATTGACCACGAGCAGTCCAAGGAACAGAATCGGTCCAACCAATGCTGTCGAGATCGACACCAGTACCGCTACTGCCAGCAGTAATCGTTTGACGACACGGTCATAATCAATGCCCAGATTGACCGCATGATCCTTGCCCAGTGCCAGTACATTAAAGTACTTGATATACGGATACACATATACGAAGACCGCTACCGTACCAATCAGGGCGAGCCAGAGCAGATCCGTATTGACCTTGTTGAAGCTGGCAAACAGCTTGTTCTGCAAAATCAGGAATTCATTCGGATCAATCAGCACCTGCATAAAGGTCGAGAGACTGGAGAAGAAACTGCCCAGGATCATACCGATCAGCAGCAGAAAATAGATATTCTGATTCTCCCGCCGGAACATCAGCCGGTACAGCACTCCGGAAAAGGCGATCATCCCGATCACACAGAGCAGGAAGTTCACATTCGCATTTTGCATAAACAGACTCGATGTTCCAAACACAAAAGCAATCACCGACTGGATAAACACATACAGCGAATCCAGTCCCATGACACTCGGCGTTAGAATCCGGTTATTCGTAATCGTCTGAAAAATAACCGAGGCAAATGCAATCGTTGTACCGGTCAGTACAATCGCCGTAATCTTGGCTCCCCGCCGGGGAAGTACATAATCCAGATTGACCGGATTCAGCTTGACCAGCAAAAACAGGGCAATTAATACAAGCGAGGCTCCGGTCATCCACCAGATTTTAGCTTGAAGCCGCATATGCATCTCTCCTTAACAACAGATAGAGGAAAATGCCGCTGCCAATGACACCCACCATCACCCCGATCGGAATCTCATAAGGGTAAATAATAATTCGTCCCAGCACATCGCACAGCAGTACAAAGCTCGCCCCAAGCAATGCGGTATGCATAAGACTTTTCTTGAGATGATCGCCGCGATAAATACTGACGATATTCGGGATGATCAATCCAAGATAAGGTATCGAGCCGACCGTCAATACAACCGATGCCGAGATCAGTGAGACGATGATCAGCCCGAGTGTGACTACCCTTTTATAATTCAGTCCCAGATTGGTGGCAAAATCCTCTCCCATACCTGCCAGCGTAAACCGATTGGCATAGATGTACGCGATAATGACGAGAGGCACGCTGATATACAGCAGCTCGTATCGTCCCTGCAATACCAACGAGAAATTACCCTGCAGCCAGGAAGAAATATTCTGTACCAGATCGTACCGATAGGCAAAATAAGTCGCTATCGAGCTGACCACATTACCGAGCATTAGCCCTACAAGCGGGATAAACACCGTATCTTTGAACTTGATCCGATTCATTACTTGCATAAACAAGAAAGTACCACCCAGAGCAAATACAAAAGCAATACTCATCTTGACCAGTGGTGCTGCCGCTGCGAATAGCATCATCGAGACCAGGATCCCGAGTCGTGTCCATTCAATCGTTCCTGCTGTCGTCGGAGAGACAAATTTGTTGCGGCTGAGCTGCTGCATGATCAGTCCGGCTATACTCATACAGGCACCGGCGATAATAATACTGATCAGTCTCGGGATCCGGCTGATCCAGAATACCTGCTGCTGCTCGGCTGTCCAGCTGAACATTTCCCATGGACGAAGATCCTTAACCCCTACGAACAAAGAGCTGATCGCCAGAAGAGCAAATAGTATAAGAAGTGTTCTTAATTTCATATGCAGATATAGTCCTGTAAAAAGGCGATATACGTGTCTGTATGCTCCTTTTTAAGGTAATCCTCCCTCCTGATGCCTGACCTGTTATGTAATATGGAATTTTTTACATTCGATAATGATATTCATTATCAATAGATTACAAAGTATCATTGTAGCTACTTATCTATCATTGATCAACCTTTTTTTTGATAATCATTATCATTAAGATCATTAAAAAAGCCATTCGGTGACATCGAATACGGTTTCTCGATGCCTCGAATGGCTTGTTATGCAGCGCTATAACCAGCTTATTTGTATTTTTTCCAATCCTGCTTGCTGTTCTCCAGCAGATACTCAAAATCATTATCTTTGCGCTTCTGCTCGGCTTTGCGGGCGTCTTCCGCCTTTTGACGCTCCTGCTCCTGGCGCTGCTGTTCTTCTTCGCGCATCTCGTTGGCCTGGGCTTTGAGCTTATCGAGTACATCTGCACTCAACAGATCCTTGAGTGTAGCCGGTTTATCCTGTGCTGCTGCCGGTCTTGCCGAAGCTTTATTTTTCTTGGCCATCTTGTATTCCCCCGTTATCCAGAGTTGGAATATCAGCCGCATTCGGTCATGTATGATTATTGATCCGTAAAGGCTGGCATTCATTATATTATATCATTTCCCGGTGATTCCAGTGAAGAGGCAAGCTAATTTTATACTTTTCCCTTATGCCTATGCTTAGGTCACCAGTTTCTTTTTGTATTGATTTCACGGCTGTTTATTGGGCTTGCTTCCTGTCACACAGCTGTTTATACTACGTCTGCTTCCAAGATAGTGATTTGTACGATAGAAGCTGCTTGTATTTATCGAGGACGTCTCTAATGTTTAGTCATTCTCTTCCTCTGTTTCCTCGGGTTCATAGGGCTGTACTTCAATCTCGCGGATATGGTGCTGATCCATCCGTGTGACTGTAAATTCATAATGTTCTTCCACGACCGATTGACCTTCGCGAATATTGAATTTGCGTGACAGAATCCAGCCACCGATGGTATAGGCTTCGCCTGCTTCAATATCTGTACCGAGGCGGCGGTTGACTTCATGAATCAAAGCTTGTGGCTGCAGTTTGTAATGCTTGTCGCCCAGCTTGCTGATCGCTGGCGTGGACAGCGGCTCAATATCCGATTTGGAAGGAATATCGCCAACGATTTCTTCCAGGATATCTTCCAGTGTAACCATACCTGCTGTACCGCCATACTCATCCAGCAGAACAGCCATATGAATATTTTCCTTTTGCATCTGTCCGAGCAGTTCACGTGCCGGGACCGTCTCGATCAGCTGCAGCACAGGACGAATAAAAGGAGCTATCGGATCGGTTGGCGCATGTGGCCGGTTCACTGCATCACGCAGTACTTCCTTCACATTGAGCAGACCAATAATCCGGTCTTTGTCTCCGCCAAGCGCTACCGGAATCAGGCTGTACGGCTCTTCGCGGATAATATCGTAAAATTGGGTCAGAGAAGCATCCTGTGCAATATAGATAATCTCTGTACGCGGTACCATAATTTCACTGCCGACCAGTTCATCAAAATCAAATACATTGTTCAGATAACGATATTCGGTTGGCGTAATGCTGCCGCTTTTGTATCCTTCCGAGAGGGCAAATCGCAGCTCTGCTTCGCTCTGTGCTACCTCCTGTTCAGACAGCGGCTTTACTCCGAACAGTCCAGTGATCAGGCGAGCCGAACGGCTGAGCACCCAGTTAAACGGAAAGGTGATTTTGTAGAAAATAATCATCGGACGGGCAAAGAACAGTGCCATCGGTTCAGCCACCTGAATCGCAAATGATTTGGGCACGAGCTCCCCAATAACGACTTCAAAATACGTCATCAGCAGGAACGCGATCAGGAAAGACAGTACCGACGTGAGAGATGCAGGGATCTGCAGCCAGACGAACAGCGGATGCAGCAGTTCCTCGATCGTCGACTCCCCGAGCCAGCCGAGTGCCAGTGATGTGAGCGTAGTGCCCAGCTGACAGGCAGACAGGAATTCGTCCAGCTTGGAAATAATATACTGTACGGCTTTGGCATTTTTGTTTCCTTCTTCTGCCAGCTGATTAATCCGCGAGATCCGCACCCGAATAATTGAATATTCTGATGCGACAAAAAAGGATGTGAGCAGAATAAGTAAAATCACGATAATGACATTGAGTGTTTCCATAGGCGGGGTGATGCCTCCTTTTCCATTGACGATAGCGGGTACATGTACCTTCCACGTATATGTATATTGATTATATGTATGCTTTTGCATTCACTGAATACCATTACCCAAAATTACCGACTCTGTTTTCGTGAATATGCTGCCGAATGGGTAAACGTCAAAAAAGCTGCCGATTGGGCAGCTTTTCAGTATGGCTTGTACATTATAGGAAATGTCTGATCGAGATGCTGATATGTACATTGTGCTGACAGCAGCTCCGCCATTCTACGATCTGCGAGTGTAACATGGCGGAGCTGCTGTCGGATGCATTACCATTCTTTTTTGCGTTCAAGCAGCATCCAGGCTCCGCCCAGTACGAGTGCAATAGCGACCAGAGGCTGAACAAATATAAGTCGTGACAACAATGAATCAATCGAGAATACGGCGAAAAAGAGCAGCGACAGTACAGTCAGAATATTGATTGGAATCAGCAGCCATTTGTTACGCGAACCGAACCAGTATAGTTGGAACAGCCCTACAGCTACCGCTAGAATAAAGCCCGGCCACATATAACTCCAGATACCAAACATCTGTGCCAGCTGGCTCACCGCTCCGGCTGTCAGCAGTATACCTCCCGGCACCAACAGTCCGACTCCTTTGGGCCCAACCAGTGAAAAATACATCCACTGAAACAGCAGGCCAAGCGGTATAACGAACAGCGTCGGCCAGAATGTCGCAAAAATCTCGCCCGCTCCGCCAGAACCTCCCGGATTCAAAAACAGATACACGCCCAGCAGCAGCAACACCGGCGCAAGAATCGCCCTTTTGATCATATTATTTCTCCCCTTTATCCTTATGGTATACCTGAGTATATCCAGCATACCATGGGATTATACGAGTTAACCTCAGCCTCTGGATGATTTTGCACCTGGACTTTGGTCGGGGATGTCTTTTTTGATTATTTCTTTTGATTCCGGATATAGCAAAACGGCTCCCCAAAGAGGAGAGCCGTCTATTGATATTGATATTGATATTGATATTGATATTGATATCAATCATTGTAAGCGGTGATTCAGTTTATCAAAATACTGGGCCACCTATTTTATACCGCAAACTCACTGCTAGCTTCCGCATCGGAAGGCACTACCGCATCATGCAGCTGAGCTTCCAGCTCATCGGTATAGCGGCGCTTCTGATCGGCATTCCAGTTCAGGCGTCTTGCCATATACTCGATAACCGGCTGCTTCCACTCTTGTACCCAGGCGATATTGAAGAACAAAGCACCCGTACGGCGGATAAAGAAATCAACCGGTTTGGCTGTCATTTCTTCTTCCATCGCGTATACGAGACGTACACGCACATCGGCTGGCAGACCGAGTTCTTCGGCAATAGCATCCTGCTGGTTCACACGAGCGAACAGCTGGGTCACATTGGAGCCATAGAAACCAGCCAGCTTCTCTGCCTGCTCGCGAGTCAAACCTACATTGACCCCGGCATCGGCATGCTGACGGATAAAGGCTGGCAGACCGGCCGAGCCGCCTACATCCCCACCGGAGATTGCCATGTGCTTGGTTTGGGAAGCCTTGAAGGTTTGACCAGTTTCTTTTTGCAGCAGTTCGGCTGCCAGGTCAACGACCATCTCAGCCATTTTGCGGTAACCGGTCAGCTTGCCGCCAGCGATTGTGATCAGGCCACTGTCGGACTGCCAGATCTCATCTTTACGGGAAATCTCGGATGGGGATTTGCCGTCTTCATGAATTAGCGGACGTACTCCTGCCCAGCTGGACTCCACATCTTCAGCAGTCACTTTGACAGTCGGGAACATGTAGTTGATCGCTTTGATTACATAATCACGATCGGCTGTGGTCATACGCGGGTGGATCGGATCGGCTTTGTAGACCGTATCGGTCGTACCCACATAGGTTTTGCCATCTCTTGGAATCGCGAATACCATCCGTCCATCCGGTGTATCAAAGTAAACCGCCTGCTCCAGCGGGAAGCGTTCATGGTCGATGACCAGATGAATCCCTTTGGTCATTTGCAGGGTTTTGCCTTTCTTGGAGTTATCGATTTTACGCAGGGTATCGACCCATGGTCCTGCTGCATTAATCACTTTGCGTGCGAAGATTTTGTATTCTTTGCCACTGATGGTGTCTTTGACTTTAACGCCTTTGAGCTTGCCATCTTCATAAATGAAATCAACAGCTTTGGTATAGTTGGCAGCCATTGCTCCGCGCTTAACGGCTTCCTTGATCACTTCAATCGTCAAGCGTGCATCATCGGTGCGGTACTCGACATAATAACCGCCGCCTTTGAGTCCATCCTGCTTCACCAGAGGTTCCTTGTTCAGCGTCTCCTGGGCACTCAGCATTTTGCGTCGCTCACTGCTTTTGACGCCAGCGAGGAAATCATATACCCGCAAACCAATCGATGTACTGAAACTGCCGAATGTGCCACCCTGGTGGAAAGGAAGCAGCATCCACTCCGGTGTCGTCACATGGGGTCCATTCTCATAGACGATCGCGCGCTCTTTGCCGACTTCGGCAACCATTTTCACTTCGAATTGCTTCAGATAACGCAGTCCACCATGCACCAGCTTGGTAGAACGGCTCGATGTTCCGGCTGCAAAGTCCTGCATCTCGACCAATCCAATCTTCATACCGCGGGTCACAGCATCCAGTGCAATCCCCGATCCGGTAATTCCGCCTCCGATTACCAGTACATCCAGTGGTTCCTGACTCATTTTCTGTAATACGGCTGCTCGTTCCTGTGCTGCAAACATCGTGTTCATTATTATTTCCTCCCTGTAATAAGTTCATTTGTATGTGGCTGTTCAGCCGATTAAATTGCTATATTATCCCAGTTAAAACCGCAAAAAAGAGACCACGAACATTACACATAAACGGCTGCTGCCGCGTGTATTCGTGGTCTCTCCAAAGTCTAATGACGAATTTATTAACTTGTAATCCGATTATAACATACCGCACTGTACTCAGGCAAAGAAAACGTTTAAATTTTATAATTATTTTTGATTATTACAATTTACAGCAGAAAAAATCGGTTCTTAACTGTACGGCTGACAGAGTAGTGGTCGTATAACGACTGCGAGTCACTGTTATCTCCATACCTCCACATTAACCTGATTGACCTTTCTCGTTGATTTACTTGCCTGTCAGGCTTTTCACGATAAAGTCGAGCTGTGCATTCATGGAGATTGGATCATTAAAATAATAGGCAATCGGATCAATATTGAACACATGATTGGCTTTCACTGCAGGCAGCTGCTTCCATAGACTACTGTTATACAGCGAGGTGCCTTCCTTGTCGGCATCCCCGCCCCATGGAGCGGTGAAGATATAATCACCTGCAAAGTCGGGAACATTCTCCAAAGAGATGCTCACATAACCAGGACCATTATCGATCGCTTCTTTTTGCGTCATTTCTGTACCTTTGAGTCCTAACTCCTGATAGATAATCTCTCCGCCGCGGCCAAAGCTGTCGCCCATGACGTATACACCTTTGGCATAAGGCTGGATAATAGAGACCGTTTTGTCGCTTACTGCTGCTTGTACTTGTGGTTTGACTTCATTGATTTTGGATTCCCAGGCAGCTGCCACTTCTTTGGCTTTGTCTTCGGTACCCGTCATTTTACCAAATTCTTGTAGCTGTTCCTTGTACGTGTACTGACCATACTTGATCGCTACTGTTGGTGCCACTTTGGCGAATTTGTCCAGATTGGCGTCTCCATCCCAAACGATGATCAGATCGGGATTCAGTGCCAGCACTTTTTCTACTTCAGGCGTTTCGCCCAGATTGGTGACACCTTCTGTTGTGTCTTTGAGATAGATACTGTCAAACGGCTTGTTTGTTGTAGCAATCGGTTTGATACCGAGTGAATACAGATAGCCGTAGTAGCTGTCTGCGAGTACAACCACACGCTGTGGATGACGAGAAACTTCTACATCGCCATTGGCTGCTTTGTAAGTAATCGTTGCACTCTCTTGTGCTGCCGGAGCAGTATCTGTACCTGCTGTAGGAGTTGTACTGCCGCCGTTTGTTGCGGATTGGCCACAGGCTGCCAGAATGCTAATCAGCAGAACCGCCATTATAATCATGGTGAATCTTTTTTGTTTATGCATACGTTAAGACCGCCTTTGATGGGATTGGTAGATCTTTTTAAATGATAAAGATTATCATTCGCAATTGACATCTTAGCACAAATGTCAGCGTCTAGCTACTGTTTTTGTCTGATATGTAAGCGTTATACTATGTGGCTGTGTACAGGTTGCCATAATAAGCAGCTATGTTTGCAAACCAAAAGCACCCTTTGTCCTTCAGCAAGACTGTAAAAGCTGCTGATGGGCAACGAGTGCTTTTGGTTTGTATTATTTGCATATTGCACAGCGTAGGGTACGCTGCCTCGTGCATGATTGAAATACGGTATTACTTATTATATTACTGCATACTGTATTATTTGAATGCCATTGCTGCGTGTACTGCTTTTTGCCATCCGCCGTACAGTTCTTCACGATACTTATCTTCCATTTTCGGTTCAAAGTTATCGATCAGATCGCTGTGTGTGGACGCGATCTCGTCCAGGCTTTCCCAATAACCAACAGCCAGACCTGCCAGGTAAGCGGCTCCCAGTGCTGTCGTCTCGTTAACAGCCGGACGCTCTACCGGTACGCCGAGGATATCGCTTTGGAACTGCATCAGGAATTCATTTTTTACTGCTCCGCCATCGACTTTGAGGGAACCTACAGTTACACCGCTGTCGCTCTCCATCGCTGTCAGTACATCCTTGGTCTGATATGCCAGGGACTCCAGTGTTGCACGGATAAAGTGCTCTTTGCTTGTACCGCGTGTCAGGCCAAAGGCTGCACCGCGTACATCGCTATCCCAGTAAGGGCTGCCCAGTCCGACAAAAGCAGGTACAATATAGACGCCTTCTGTCGATTCGACGCGGGAAGCATAGGTTTCACTTTCAGCGGCATCGCGGAACATGCGCAGTCCGTCACGCAACCACTGAATCGCAGAACCGGCTACGAAAATACTGCCTTCCAGCGCGTAGCTGATCTTGTCGCCTACACCGCAGGCAATCGTCGTGATCAGTCCATGCTCGGAGCGGATAGGCTCTTCGCCGGTATTCATCAGCATGAAGCAGCCTGTACCATACGTATTTTTAACCGATCCTTTTTCATAACAAGCTTGTCCGAACAGAGCTGCCTGCTGGTCACCGGCTGCTCCGGCAATCGGAACGCTTTGACCGAAGAAATGATAATCGATGGTATGAGCATATACTTCGGAGGAAGGACGAACTTCCGGCAGCAAGGATGCCGGGATATCCAGAATTTCCAGCAGCTCCTCATCCCATTTCAGATCATAAATATTGTACATCAGTGTACGGGAAGCATTGGAATAGTCCGTTACATGCGCTTTGCCGCCGGACAGTTTCCAGATCAGCCATGTATCGATCGTTCCGAACATCAGCTCCCCACGCTCGGCGCGTTCACGTACGCCATCCACATTATCCAGAATCCATTTTACTTTGGTACCGGAGAAATAAGGATCGATCAGCAGACCCGTTTTGTCGCGGAATGTCTGCTCCAGCCCTTTGGCTTTGAGTTCTTCACAGATATATGCACTCTGACGGGACTGCCATACGAGTACATTGTAGACCGGATCTCCTGTTTTGCGATCCCAGATAACAGTCGTCTCACGCTGGTTGGTAATACCGATACCTGCGATTTGAGCCGGTTTGACATGGGATTCGGACAGACAGGAAGCGATAACTGCCAGAATGGAACTCCAGATCTCGTCTGCATTTTGCTCGACATGACCTGGTTTTGGGAAATACTGCGGGAATTCGCGTTGTGCCATATAGTGAATTTCGCCTTTTTTGTTAAAAAGAATTGCGCGGGAGCTTGTGGTTCCTTGATCCAATGCCATAATATACTGTTCCATCTATTAGTTCCTCCTCAGAATGATCACTATCGAATTTGCAATATCATAATTTGTTGTATTGGGTATGAAAAAGTGGAATCCGAAGGGCAGCTTAGGCAGCTGCCTGTCCGGAAGTGGAACGCTGAATCCGGCGTCCAGCCAGATGAGCGAAGAACAGACAGACAGCGGTTACTGCCAGCAGTACCCACAGCAGCGGTGTGCTCTGTCCCAGGAATACGGTTTTGTAAAATAATCCGCCCAATGATCCGCCCAGCAGCGGACCTGCAACCGGTACCCAGGCATATTTCCAGTCCGAAGGACCTTTACCGGGGATCGGCAGCAGGAAGTGCATCAGACGCGGACCAAAGTCACGTGCAGGGTTGATTGCATATCCGGTTGTACCACCAAGAGACAGACCGATACTCACAACCAGCAGACCAACGATCAGCGGATGAAGACCCTGTGTGAATTCGTTGGCACCCATAGATAACAATACCATGACAAAGATAAATGTACCGATAATTTCACTCAGCATATTGCCCACCGGATGCTTGATCGCCGGTGAAGTCGAGAACACGCCCAGCTTGGTGCCCGGGTCCGGTGTTGCTTTCCAGTGCGGCAGATATTGGAAGTACACTAGCAGTGCACCTGCCATGGCGCCGATAATCTGGGCCAGAATATAAGAAGGAACCTGACTCCAAGGGAAATCGCCATTAAATGCCAGTGCCAGTGTAACTGCCGGGTTCAGGTGAGCGCCGCTCACGCTGCCTACAGCGTATACGGCCATGGCAACGGCGAGTCCCCATCCTGCTCCGATGACCATCCAGCCTGAATTTTCGGCAAACGTTTTACGAAGTGATACGCCTGCACAGACACCGCCACCCAGAGCAATCAGAATCATCGTTCCTACCAGTTCAGCTATAAACGGTGACATCATATAACCTCCATTCGATTTGGGAAAATGTTTTTGTCTGGTTACATTACGTATGTGTTTTATAGTAATAAACGTGAGCAGACGCAAAAGAGCCATCGCAAATCTCCCTCATGATGTATCAAGGGCTTTTGCGTGGCTCTCCGGTTCTCCGTCACATGTATTAACTTGTGTTCATCATATCGTAACATGTAAGCGGTGTCAACATCATTTTTTCATTTGTTCTTCATACAAATCTGTGATCTTCATCATCGCTGATACTGGCTAAATAGATACGAATTAGAGGTAGTCACTGCTGTTGCTCCGGCAGCCAGCGCATTCTCCACATCTTCTACCGTACGGATAAGACCACCAGCGAATACAGGGATGCCTGCACGTTCGACGACCTCGCGAATCATATGAGGAACGACACCAGGCAGCACTTCTATATAGTCCGGCTGCGTTTTCTCCAGCAGGGCATAACTTTTCTCCAGCGCGATCGTATCCAGCATGAAGATACGCTGAATCGCCAGCACGCCTTTTTGTTTGGCTTTCATAATCACATTGCCGCGGGTCGAAATAATGCCAAACGGCTTGATTTCCTGGCAAAGATATTCTGCTGCGTACTCGTCATTTTTGAGTCCATGCACCAGATCTGCATGCAAAAACATCTTTTTGTTGTGGCTGCCTGCCATTCTATAGATACTTTTCAACTGGGCAATATGGGTATCGAGAAACACCCCATATTGATAAGAGCTGTCCAGTAGCTGTTCGAACTGCTTCATATTTTTGGCAGCCGGTAAAATAGCCTGTCCTTCGTACATCGTGTAATCACTCATTTCCTGAATTTCATCCTGCTGACAGCGGGTCAATAATCTGCATAAGACATCCACAGCAGCACCAACCCGCTGACTATTACTATTATGGAGGAAGATTGCCTATTTATTCATTCCAGTCATATTCCATCCGCTTGGCTGTTCGCTGGGCAGTCTCCATCCCCATGTACCGTCTGACAAGATGCAGGGATAAATGAATGCCAGCCGAGATTCCACCAGAAGTCAGAATCTGGCCTTGATCTACATATTTGATACCGGAACGGGTCTGAACCTGTGGATAATCACGTTCCAGACGCTCCAGATCCATCCAGTGAGTCGTCGCAGAGAGTCCATTTAACAGACCGGCTTCAGCCAGCAACAGAGCACCTGTGCAGATCGAAGCAACGACTCGCTGCTGCTCGGCATGACTGCGAATCCACTCCATTACCTGCGGCTTGTGAATCTCGATTTCTTCTGCCCCATATCCGCCGGGCACAATCAGCAGATCGATTGGCGGAAGGGTAGCAAAGCTGCATTCAGGCTGCACCAGCATGCCATTACGGGCGGAAATCATCTGTCCGTCCTCTGATACGGTATATACGCGAAAAGCCTTGCTCTGGTCATTGCGCACCGAAATTGAGAATACTTCGAATGGGCCGGCAAAGTCCAGCACTTCCACTTCATTGAACATAAATATGCCTACATTGTATACAGGTACGTTGATATCCGTCATTAATATCCCCATTTCTGCTTCGGAATACAGAGACAGATTCTATCTTGTCTGTATCATGCATTCTTTCTGCATCTATTTGTGCATCGTGAACAAATAAAATAATAAAAAACCTTTATTTTTCTGGGATGCGGGACAATAGCTATGTAAGGTTTTTTATAGTAAAATTTTGGACACTGTTATTTAAACAGCATACTACATAGAGACATAACAGAGGAGAATGAGCCATGAATGGAGTTGCAAGAATCAGCAAGTTTATCGGTAATACATTTTCCGTGTGGGTCATTTTATTTGCCCTGCTCGGCTTTTTCCTGCCCACCTTATTTATTGGGCTTAAAGGACAAATTTCTCTACTGCTCGGTATTGTCATGTTCGGAATGGGACTGACGTTATCTTCGGCAGATTTTCGTGAAGTATTCCGCCGGCCGCTGGATGTGGCACTTGGCGTTGTCGGCCATTATGTAATTATGCCGCTGCTTGCCTACGGACTGGCAGTAGCACTGCATCTGCCGCCGGATATTGCCGTGGGAGTTATTCTGGTAGGATGCTGCCCAAGTGGTACAGCTTCGAATGTGATGACTTTTCTGGCTCGTGGCGATGTAGCACTGGGGGTATCGATCGCCTCGGTCTCCACGCTGATTGCACCGCTTGCTACACCGGCGATGATCTCGCTGCTGGCGGGACAATGGATGAATGTCAGTGCAGGCAGTCTGATCCTCGACATCCTCAAGGTCGTAATCGTACCTATCGTGCTTGGCGTTATCGTCAAGGCGCTGTTCCGCAGACAGGCGGAAGCGGCTACTGTAGCGCTTCCTGCCGTATCGACACTGGCGATTGTTCTTATCGTAGCGATTGTAGTGGGATTAAACAAGCCCCACATTGTAGAATCCGGATTATTAATTTTTGCGGTTGTTATTCTGCACAATGGACTTGGTTACCTGCTTGGCTATTTGTTTGCCCGCTTGATCCGAATGAATCCGGCTCAGCGCAAAGCGATTGTATTCGAGACCGGTATGCAGAACTCCGGGCTCGGTGCCAGTCTGGCTGCTGCTCATTTCAATCCGCTGGCTGCTGTACCGAGTGCTATCTTCAGTGTATGGCATAATATTTCCGGCTCCCTGCTCGCGACCTGGTTTGCCCGCCGGACAGCCAAAGAAGAGCAGGATGCGACTTCTGTTCACTCTGCCAAACACGGATAAGCTATCCTCTACCGTTCAATAATCCATAACAGACAACAAGCCCGGTAAGCGATGTATCGATCATCGCCCACCGGGCTTGCTGCTGTTCCAATACGGTCTGCTGCTTTTCCCCTGATTACGTTTTAATTATTCAGTAGTTCGGCAATATTGGATATTTTCTTCTGATTGGCTTCGTGGAGCAGATCGGACAGGGTATACTTTTTGAGATATTCGATCGCCTGTCGCTCTGCGTCCATCATGACATTTTTGAGGATGCTTCCAATCTCGGTACTGCTTGTTTCCATACATTCTGCAGGCGATTCCTGCTGCACTTCCTCATTGCGGATCGCCTGATAAATGTCTGCCAGTGTCAATGTATCTGCCGATATTTTCAAAGAATAGCCACCGTCTCTGCCTTCACGTGTATCTACGATTCCGTGGCTTGCCAGTGTAGCCAGAATTCTGCGCAGAAAAGTCGCATGTGACTGAACCTGTGCAGCAATGACTGAACTCGATACCGTTCCCCCATTACAAGCCAGCCCTGCCAAGGCCTGAACTGCCGTATTGAAGCGGGCCGGTCCAATCGATCTGGTTCTAGATGTAGTCATAACCTTCCCCCCTGTCTTAACTTAAAATTTTAGCTCAGTCATTAAGGCAAAGCAACGCGAATTCGTACATTCCTTTCTTTTTGTACTTAACTGGATGCCAAAAATTTAAATTGCAAAAATATAAAATCTGGCTTATCATAATCAGGCTAGTACGTGAAGACCGATAAACACGGATCAATGGATGTTTTTACAATTGTAGTTAGCTCGCTAACAAGTTTAACAAACCCACTTTATCAGAAAGGAGGAACAAAATTGGTCAAGGACAATTGGCGATCCTCCGAGACATCAGAAGCGCTTTCCCTGTATAATCATAGGACACGCGACGATGCCGCCATGGAGATTACTTATCTGTACATGGGGATGACTGCGAATCTTTTTGAAGAGGAAGAATTAGCTATGGATTTTGATATGCGTGATCTGCCTACCCGCGAGATGCTTCAAAAGTTCTCCGAGCGTATTCCCGAAATTGATGTTACTGCAACAGAGGCAATGCTGCTGTTCATGAGAACCTCCTCCAATATTTTCAAAGTCAGTACGCAACGATATGAGCAATTTGGTATTTCCAGCGGAAAGTTCGCGCTGTTGATTCTGTTGTATCGTTATCAGGATACCGGGCTACTGGCGACGGAACTTGCAGAACGGGCAGGTATTACCAAAGCTACAGTAACCGGACTTATCGAGCGGATGGAACGTGATGGACTAGTTACCCGCCAGGATCACCCAACCGATCGCCGAATGAGTATTATTCATCTGACCGATGAAGGCACAGCATTAATGAATGAATTGCTCCCTCTTCACTTCACAAGTACCTCTCATATGATGAGCCATTTATCCGAGGAGGAACGTGAAGTTCTGCTGAGTCTGATGCAGAAAATACAGAAGGGCATTTCGGAAACGGAACAGCTATAACCTCCATTCATCCGGGCATAACTATGCCCTTATCCGCCCAATAGTTAGTGGGCTTACTTTACAAATTAAAGCTATTCGGGATTTAAACTGTATCCATTTCGATTCTGTTCTGTTGATGGACAGGAAGAGAAATTTTAGGGCTGCATTTTTCCCGTGTTAAACAACAAAGATTGGCTATGTATTTATTCAAATGATCAAGGAGAGTTCTATTCATGAATCGCAATCAAATCGCAAGTCTCGTTATCCCCGTTATCTCTATCGCCTGTCTGCTGGGGGGCGGATTTCTGCTGCAGGCCAAGGGTCAGGATCAGGTTACTCTATCCCAGTCTTCCCGCAGTGCTACCTTGAGCTCGGATACGATTCATGTATCTTTTGAACAGGTAGGCGGCAAAGTGACCACCATTCCCTATCAGGAAGAAAAAGTCGTCAAAAAAGGCGATGTATTAATGAAACTGGATGGCACCGATGTGGATCTGCAGATCGAGCAGTTACAAAAGCAAATTCAGCAGTTTGACATCCAGATCCAGCAACAGGAGCAATCGATCCAATTGGGTTATGCCAAAGCCAATACTCAGGAAAAGCAGGCACAACTGGCGATTACACAGGCACAGGTAAATCAGAGTAAAAGTCAGGCCGCTCTGGAGACATCCAAGGCTTCCCAGCGTCAAGCTGCAGCGGCACGCCGTCAGGCTGAGTCTGCCCAGCGCCAAGCTGCAGCAGCTGAGAAACAAGTCAATGACGGTTCCCGCAAAGAAGATCTGCAGCAGCAGCAAATCGCTGTCCAATCTGCTACCAAAAGCTTGCAGACTGCCCAGACCAGCTATGAGCGCACCAAAAAGCTATATGACGCCGGTCTGAGCAGCAAGGCTGAAATGGACAGCGCCGACAATGCGCTGACACTAGCCAAAAACCAGCTTAGCCAGCAGAAGGAAGCACTGACCAAAATGAAAAACGGCGCTACTGCTGAAGAACGCCAACAGGCAAATGAACGTACCCGTCAGGCTTCCGAGCAGGCGAATCAGGCGACCGAACAGGTCGGTCAGGCTGCAGTAAGCATCACCCAGGCGCAAGATGAGATCGAAGCTTCCCGGATCGCAGCCGAGAATTCTGCGACCCAGCTCGATACGGTTGCTCAGACCCGGCAACAGCTGGCTGACCAGGAGTTATCCGTCAAACTGCTGAAGCAGCAAAAAGCCGCACAGCAAGTCGAACTCAAGACCCTTTTGCTCAAAAAATCCCGTCTGGTACTCAAAGCTCCGCAAAATGGTAAAATCACCGCAGTCAGTACCAAAGTCGGTGAAAATATCGCTCAGGGCACTCCTGTGATTACGCTCGAAACCAATGAAATGTACTTTGATCTCTATGTGAGCGAAGATCAGGCAAGCAAGTTCAAAGCCAATCAGCAGGTACCAGTTCATCTTCCTGCTACCAATCAGGACATACAGGGCAAGGTACGCTATGTTACTTCTGCACCGCAATTCGCCAACCTGCGTATGTCCCGTGAAAAAGGGGAAGCGGATATCGCCACCTTCCAGGTTCGCATCTATGTACCAAAAACCGGTGCACTGCTGCCGGGCATGACCGCTGAGGTGAATACTGATGAAATCACTTCTTGATGAATGGAACTACCTGATCAAATCCAAGTATCCGATTATCGCCATTATGTTCCCATTGGTCGCGGTACTCGCTTATACCCTGCTGCTGCCCAGCAGTCAGATTAACGAATCCCGCGTCGTAGTGGTCGATCAGGACAATACGGCTTACAGCAGGCAGCTGATTCAGAAAATCGATTCGTCCCAGTATATTCATGTGGCTCAGGTCGTATCCTATGCCGAGCACCCGGAGGAATACTTTTATCACGAGCAGTATCTGGCAGTGATCTCCTTGCCCAAGGGACTGGAGGATAATCACAACCGGGCAATATCGAATCGTCTGGGGCTGATTCTGGATAATACGAATAGCCAGTCGGTTACTTTTATCCGGACAGCGATGCAAGAGATTACCGCTACGGAAAATATGCAGCTATCTGTACCGGCTCTGGCACGAACCGGAATGAGCAGTACTCAGGCGCAAGGGACGCTAAGTAATCTGGCGGTTGAAGTCCGATCATTGTTCAATCCGACCAGCAATTATCAGAACACGACGATTCTGACATTTGTCTGCATGTTCTCGTTTATGATGTTGAATATTAACAGTCTGCCGATCGTCGCCCGGCTGCGTGTATCGCATCGTCTGGCAGGCGAGCTGCAGAATCCATTTAATCTGCTGTTCCGGATTATACCGTATCTGCTGTTTTCTACGGCCGGTCTGATTTTTGCGATGGGTGTATTGAAGCTGTTTGATGATACCCGCTTTGTCGGCAGTCCGTTTCTGTTTATGATTCCGGTCATGCTGTATGTATTTGGATCGGTATGTATCAATATTCTAGTCGCCTGGGGAGCAGCACATCCGGGGATTGCGGTCTCGCGCATGATCTTTATTTTCATGCCTGCTTTTGTGTTGTCCGGTGGTACGATGGCCAGAGCGCTGTTCCCTCCACTCGCGCTGCAGATCAGTGACTTTTTCCCATTTGTATGGATGTTCAAATTCCTGCGCAGCCTCGGTCTTCGCGGCGCACCATTCAGCGAGATGCTGCCAGAGCTTGGCTCCATGATGCTGTATACCGGTGTACTGGCTATGCTCGTCATTGCCCGTGGTCTTTGGGAAAAGCAAAAGCTGGCCAAACAGGCTGCAGTAGCACCGGCTGGCGGTTTCCCTGGTGGTCCGCCGCCGGGAGCAGGTCGGCCACCCGGATCCGGCGCACCTCCTTCGTCATCCGGATCTTCTGCAGCAGGCAGCATGCCGGGAACTTCCGGCTCGCCCGGTCCGCATGTACTGCCAGGCGGACCTCCTGCTCCGGCTCACGAACCTTCACGCAGCTGACAGGAGCCAGGATAAGTCATCATCTTCTAATATCCAGTTAACCATTCTATAAACACACAACAAAAAAGCTGTTCCACCGCGAAAGTCAAAGAACTATCCCGAATGTCTCAGAGGGAATTCTTTGGCTTGCGCTGGCGGAGCAGCTTTTTCATATATGATCGATAGCGTCACCTTATGTATTCAATAACAGGTGAAGCAACTGCCGATCCAGTTACCAAGTAGATTACAGGGCAAATGTATCGGTCAGAACCGGAACAACCTGGGATTTACGGGATACAACACCTTTGAGCAGTGCGGTATGGTTGTCCAGGGATACGTTGTATGCTTTTTCTACTACATCCGTGCGTTTACCCAGTGCCAGGCCTACAGAATCGTTGTTCAGAATGTCGGTTACGACAAACAGGAACAGATCCAGACCTTTTTTCTCGATAACGGCATTGATTGCTGTTTCCAGAGCAGCCTGCTGGGACAGTACGTCATTTACATCTACTGTATTTACCTGTGCGATTTCCACTTTGGCATCGCCCATCTGGAATTCTTTGGCATCCAGGGAGATCAGCTGTTCTACCGTTTTCCGGCTCAGATCCGCACCGGCTTTGAGCATATCCAGACCGTATTTCTCGGCATCCACACCAGCGATTTCAGCCAGTTCGCGCGCAGCAGCTACATCCTGTTCGGTGCAGGTAGGCGATTTGAACAGCAGGGAATCGGAGATGATCGCAGACAGCATCAGACCAGCGATTTCCTTGGTGATGGTTACGCCATTTTCCTTGTACAGTTTGTTAAGGATCGTAGCGGTGCAGCCTACAGGCTCAGCGCGATAGTACAGTGGAGCACTGGTCTCAAAGTTGGCGATACGGTGATGATCGATAACTTCGGTAACGGTAACCTGATCGATATCATCTGCACTTTGCTGGCGTTCGTTGTGATCGACGAGGATAACTTCCTTCACTTCGCTTACTTTCTCTACCAGACGAGGGGCAGCTACTTTGAAGTAGTCCAGTGCATACTGAGTCTCTCCATTTACTTCACCCAGACGTACAGCTTCCGCATCCACACCCAGTTCTTTTTTCAGTGCTGCATAGGCGATAGCGGATGTGATTGTATCCGTATCCGGATTTTTATGACCAAAAACCAATACTTGTGGCATAATGACACTCCTTTAGCGATATAGGGTTTGCGGGAAAAGTATATCTTATCTTGCCCGTTTTCTTCAATAGTATACCTTGTTTCCAAATTAAAATGAAGTTAATCCAGACTAAGTTTATAGGAATAAATGAATATTTATTGGCGTGCTGTATCCGTCTTTGTACTCACACTATGCATAATAGCTGGTGAAGCGGCATGTGAATACAGCTGTTCCAGCTGCATAAATGCCCGGGCACCTACCGACACTTGTCCGGAATACACAAGCTGCCCATACAATCGGCGTCCCTGCTCGATCCAGGGGATAGCTGCTATTCCCTGCAGCCGATCTGCTTCCCTTATTGTAAATGAAGGCAAAAATCCGATTCCCCACTGTTTGTGCACAGCTTGTTTGATCGCTTCAATACTGCTCAGTTCCCAGCGTACATCTGCAGATAATGATGCCTGCTGCATCGTCTCCAGTAGTCCGGCACGGTACGTGCATCCTTCTTCTGTAAGAATCAGCGGCTGCTCTGCCAGTGCCGTCGCCGAGAGAGATGCTGAACCAGCAAGTGGATGCTGCTGATGCATAACGATCATCATCGGTGCTTCGAACAGCAACATGCACTCGATGCCTGTATGGGTGAAAGGCTGATCAAGGATCAGTGCCAGATCCAGCTTGCCCTGTCTGACCTGCTCCATAAGCTCAGCTTCCTGCCCGAGAACAATTTTGACTTTGTAGGCAGGATAACGATGACGAAAAGCTTCAAGCAGCTCGGGCAGGTAATAAAGCGACAGTGATTCGATCGTACCAATTGTCAGCACCGGTACCTCCGGATGCTGATCAGTCACTGCTTCTCTGGCCTGCTGCTGCAGTTCCAGCATCTGCCGGGCATAGGGCAGCAACCGCTGACCCGCTTCTGTTGGCACCACCTGATTGCCGCTCCGCTGCAGCAAACGCTGACCGCCATAGAGCTGTTCAAGCCGCTGAATATGATTCGTAATGCTGGACTGGGCATAATCCAGTTCCAGGGCAGTTCGCGTATAATTCCCCCACTGAACAAGCGCACAAAAAGTTTTTAAATAAAGCAGCTCCATTTCCGTACCTTCTCCCCGATATTAGATATGCTTTAGCTTACGATAAATAAGCACTGTATTGCAGCAAATAATTACTTTCATAGAGAATAGAGCCTTAAATTAATTCTTTTCCAACTACGTTATCGATCATATCGATAGCTGCTATTCATAACTTCACCGTACCAGGCACTTCGTGATCCTGTACAATCCGTAGAGAAGACAGACAGAGCAGGAATATACCTGATCCTTTTATGGCTTCAGATCAATAATCTAGATAATATAAAGGAGATGACTAATATGAATACACGCTCACGCTTTTCATCCGTTACAGAAATACCGGCGGCTGCACCCGAAGAGGCGTATCGCCATTTTACTATGCGTCTCGCCTATGAGACCGATATAGCCGATGTTGCTGCGGATCTGGGTAAAGGTGTTACTTCTTTTATGATGCTGGATGTACGAGATGAACAGTCGTATGCAGAATGTCATATTCCTGGCGCTATCTCACTGCCCGGACGCCGGATTAATGCAGAGACGACCGCCTCATGGGATCGGGAAAAGACAATTATTACGTACTGCTGGGGTCCTGCCTGTAATGGAGCCACACGCGCAGCTGCTACGCTTGCCCGGCTAGGATTTGCGGTTAAGGAAATGCCCGGTGGCATGGAGTACTGGCGCAAAGAAGGCGGCACAGTAGAAGGTACGCTTGGCGAAGAAGCGCCATTATACTGGCAAATACCTGCAAAAGCAGAATAATCCTTTTTGGATTACAATCAGATCATAAATAAATCCCCGGCTGCCAACTATCCATGCACCGGGGATTCTTTATTATTTTATCCACAGTGGATAACTCTCAAAAAAGTAAATATGCCGTGGATAACGTGGATAAACTGTTAATATTTTCTGCTTTTGTCTGTATAAGCTGTTTCTTGGAATGATATTTCTGCACAATAATGATGATCTTCTATATTTTTCATCCTAGTTCCCTGTATGATTCGAACCGGCAACAACTGCTGTCGATGCTCGTTCGGGTTGATCTTTGAAATGACGAATGCTCACCATATGGAGAATGACCGCAATTACGATCATCATAACAGCACCAATCTGTACCGCTCCCGATATGGACCAGAGCTCAGCTGCCATTCCAACGAGGAACACACAGATGATCTGCTGTACAGCCATCGCCAGCCCATATATACTGCTGATCCGTCCCATCATATGTGTGGGTACATGATTCTGGTAGAACGTAGTGAATCCGGTATTGGCAAAGGCCAGACAGAAAGCCAGCAAAAAGAATCCCGCTCCCACCATCATAAATGAACCTGCAAAAGCATAAAGTACATAACCGATTCCTGTTCCTATCGCTCCGCCTCCAAGCAGCCAGGCTATGGACAGACGCTTGACGATCAGCATATTGACCAATGCACCTGCACCCAGACCGGCACCGGCGATACTGACAAGATAGCTGTATTCACTGTCAGAGACATGCAGTACCTGTTTGGTCAGCGCTACTTCCTGGGAATCCAGTCCGGCGGCCAGTACCAGAATCAGATAAAACAGCAGATAAATCAGCGTCGGTATCCGGTGCTGACTGCTGAACCCGGCCACTTCTTTCCAGTCCTGCTTCAATACCGTCCATGATAAACCGGAAGATACAGGTTGTCCATCTTCATGTTTGTTTGTGCTCAGCCGCAACCAGCCTCGTAACCCACGCCCATTGGCTCCAGCTTGACTTGATGACGTTTGATCAGCCTTATTGCTTTCCAGATCAGGCAGAATCATCGTAATCAACCCTGAAAACAAAAATCCGCATGCTGTCAAAATAATGGCAGATTGCGGGCTCATAATCAGGAACAGCAGCCCCGCTATCGCCGGCCCAATTAAAAAAGCTCCCGAACTGATCAGCCCCTGAATTGCATTGAATCGTTTGCGATGCTCTACCGGTATCAACCGTACAATATATCCCATTGATGAAGGACGAAAAACAGCACTGGCCATATAAATAAACCAGACCACTCCATAGATCATCCAGATCCTGTCTACAAAAGGAAGTACAAACAACAGCACCGACCGGGTCAGATCCAGCAGAATCATCAGATTACGCTTGTTCATACGGTCAATCAGACTACCTGCCCAGCTATTCATGCATAACGTGGCAAAAGGCTGAAGCATATACAATCCGGCAACAGCCAGCGCCGAACCCGACATATCCAGTACCGTCAGATTCAGAGCAATCAGGAAGATCCAGTCACCGGTATAAGCAATGCCGATACCCGTCAGCAGAATCGACGGATATTTCCAAAAAGAGAACTGTTCTTTCCAGTTCGATCGATTTATGTATTTCATTCCTAGTAACCCCTCTCGTGATCAGGGGCAGATTCATGGAGATATCCGGAATAATTTCTTCGGCTATATATGCCGGAAGTCCATGAAATGGATCATATTCTTCTAAGGTCTATTCTCAAGAAATGATCCGGAGCTCCTCTTTTCTGCCGCCTGATGAAGCTTGATTTAAATAACTCCCCTGGGTACTGAGTATATTTTCTCTGTCGTGCTTCGGATTGCTTGTGGATGCGGTTCATTGAGCTTTCTCCTTTCTGTTTTTGATTTTTTACATTTTATAACAATCAAGCAGGGTTTACAAATAAAAATCAGGGAATCACAGTCTTATTTCAGCCTTCTTCATGATCCATCTAGCATTTTTGCAGACTATGTATATCTTTTTATGGAACTGGCGATTAAAGACCTCCGAACCAGTATAAGTATTAAATAAGACCTATTATTCTATCTAATAGCTAGACGCATTCCTCTGCTATGGAACTATCGATACAGCCAGCAAGAATATCATTAAGGGAGGAAATCGTATGATCGAGACAATGGAACCACAATTCTGGAGTATGACCTATCAGGATCAGATTACCCGAGAAGAAGCACTGAACTTCTATGATGAACTGGATGCCGTAGAACTGGAAGAAATGATAGGAACCTGGCGCGGATTTGAACTGCGCACCGGTCATCCGATGGACGGAATACTGGAGAAAATGCATTGGTATGGCAAGGCATTTCACTCGGTGGACAATGTCGATCCTTTGCTTTTTTATAAAAAGAACGGCAGCATTTTCCCTGCCGATCCCGGTCGCCTGGTGGACAAAATGAAACTGGTACCCAGCGATGGCGGAGAAGCCCGACTGCGTATGGTGGAACACCGTGGACGAATTACTGCGACGATGATCTATGACCATTTACCGATTATGGACCATTTCCGCAAGGTCAGTGTAGATGTTGTTATGGGCATGATGGATATGAAGAATCATCCGCTGCCGTATTTCTTTTACCTCAAAAAACTGGGTGGGCCGACTATTCGCTAACGAATAAATGATGTTCCCCCAGCTCCGGCAGCTACTGCATATATCCCTGTATGGTCATTGTTGACCGTATGGGGATTTTTATTTGAGCACATACCATACTCGATCCAGGTTTGTTGTGCTATATCTTCAATCCAATATATCTTATATAAACTATAATCATCCGGTTTAAGAAAAGTTTAACTTTATTTTAGATTCTGTCTATCATTGGCATTCTTTTATTTATCGATGTGTTAGAACCTTCTTCTATGATAAGTCAGTAGCTCGGCACATGAAGATCGTCCTAGACAGAGTTCTACATATCAGGAGGAATATAAATGAAGAATTATCCAACGTATTTTTTACTTCTGGCCGGAATCGTAACCGCCGGTCAGAGTATAGCTACCCCGGTATCTGCCAATATTACTACACCTCATATCCAGGTACAGCATGTAAGCTCACTGGGTTCCGTCTCTTCGGTTGCTTTGCAGTCCGGTGTCAGCGCCAAACTGAGTAATCTGCAGATCGCCCGCAAAAATACCGGCAGTATTCTCGTATACACGCTGACTTATACTAATAATACATCCAGCCCGTACAAGCTGCTCAATGCCTTTTCCAAAGTGACAACCTCACAGGGAATCACGACCCGCGGTACGGTTCTGCCGGAAGACAAGACCAAAACGATCGTCCCTGCTCATAACCAGCTGTCTGTTACCTACTATATCAAGCCCGAGACCACGTCCAGTCTGAACGGTACCCGAATCACTATGTTCGGCTGGGACTTTAACAGTTCGAACTATGAGAAAAAGCTGGGCAGCTTCAATATCCCTGCTTCCTATTCTCCTGCTGCTGCCAAGGGACACAGCCAAAAAGTAGTTATCGATAATCTCCCCATCGTTCTGAAACCGGCAAAATTACAAACCATCCGGTTCAACAATACATCCTATGCTGTCGTTATGCTGAATATTACCAATAAGGGTGCCGAGACACTGGACTCCCCCAATTATAAAACCTACCTTGAGTCCCCGGGTGGCTCCACATTCGAACTTCGTCTGGATCATGCTGGTCGTGAATATGATATTGCCCCTGGAAGCAGTAAGACTGTCACTTATCTCACCGAGATTCCAGCTTCGCTAAAAATGAAAAAAATGTCACTGCTGATCACGCGTACCGAGCAGACATTACAAACCGAACTTCCGGTCGCTTCTTTTCAGCTGCCTGATGTGACGGCATCCAATCTGGTCGTACCTGCGGGCAAGGTCAAAACACTGACTATTGGCAGCAGCACAATCGAAACACAGCTGAAGCAGGCCAGTATGTCCACCAGTGGCGACAAAGCTGCATGGATGATCCAGTTCCGCGTCAAAAACACCGGCACCCAGGCACTTGCGCTGCCTGCTTATGAACTGGCACTCAAATCGTCCGAAGGTTATGCCTTCCCGATCCGTACCAAAGCACTGGGCAGCCTTACACTCAAGCCCCTGGAAGACAAAGTCATTCAGCTGTCTGCCGAAGTGCCGCTCAAACTTAAACAAAGCGCGCTGCAGTTGCAATTGGTGGAACCTTCCGTACCAGCTGATAGCAACAGTTCCAGCGATACCGATACCAAGACAGCTGCTGCACCTGCTGCAAAGTCGATTGATCTGCCTACCGCCTTTTACAAAATTCCGTATACACCAGAGCAGACCCAATCCGAGCAGGCCGAATATACGGTGGATAACAGTTATGGCAGCTTTGGTGTGACCCTGGAGTCGATCCAGCGTATGCCATGGTCTACAGAAGATATGGTAGTGGCCAAGATCCGTCTGCGCAATGCCGGTTCTTCTTCTGTGACTTTACCGGAGCTAACCGGATCGATGAGAGCCGAGAACAATCGTACGAGCAGTCCAATTCAATTGGTAGCCGAAAATAGCGAGACCTCTTCACTGGCAGCCGGAGACAGTGCAGTCTATTACGTCATCGGAAGATTCCCGTACGACCACAATCTGAATCAGCTTCAGCTTGAACTGAATACGGCAGCCGACAAATCAGATGCTACTGCAGATGCCAGCGAGTCGTTCCTGACACTGCGTACCGGACCAATCAGCTCTGCCGTTTCCCGAATTGGCGGCGGTGCATCCTTCCATATCCAGACAGCCGGGAAACGTGCCGAAGTCAAGGAACGTCGTACTGTAACCTATACAGGCGCAGGACAGAATATCGCCTATACCGAGCTGGAGATGAGCAGCGAAGAGACACGTACATCCAATCCATCCCGATTGGTCGCCTACTACAAAACACAGGATAACGAATACTACGAAGCAGAAGTAATCCAATCGAGCAAAGCAATTCGTCCAAAAGGTAAAAATCTGGTTACGGTGTGGAGTCAGCTTCCTGCCGATGTGAACATGTCCCAGTTGACCCTATATATTGGTGAAGGCGTCAAAGAAGGCCAACTGGCACAGGCAAGCGATACACCAACTGCTTATATCAATGCTGTTGAACTGTCCTTGAAAAAGCAAACAGCGACTCCGGTTACTACGCTCAGCAGCAATATGGAATTGTTCCCGTATACGTTTGCCATAACACGTGCTACAGGCACACTGGTAGAAGGTCAGGATACCGTTTCCTTTAACATGACCTATAATTTGACCAAAAATAACAACTATGAGACAGGAGATACCGGTCATCGCCTGATCCTGCAGTGGGTTGATCCATCCGGACAAATTCAGGAAAAAGTAATGGTTCCGGGTACCGATCTGACCACAGGTCAATCGCTCGCCTACTCTACTTCCCTGACGAGCAATGCATACAAAACGACCCAATCCAGAAAATTCACTATGAATGTCTATGATGAATTCCAGGGTGAACGGATCCAGCTGGGAAGCCAGAGCTATAACCTGGAAATGGTTCTGACGACTATCGACTCTTCATCCAATACGGGCAGCTCGTCACCTGTCCCATCCATACCGGACACACCCGAGACTCCTGATACCGGCAAACCTGGTACAACAGACGGTTCCGCTACTGCTGGCAATGCCGGTAAAACTACCAGTCCGGATAAAAGCCAAAATAACGCATCGAATACAACTGGAGGCAAAGCATGAGAAGTAAAAAAGCAATCTGGATCACCGCTGTGACTGTTGTAGTCGCAGCGGCGGCGGCAGCCGCCATATACCATTTCTGGCCCAAGCCCGAACCGGCGCCGATTATTGTTCCCAATCTGATTACTGTCCAAAAAGATACTATCTCTGTTCAAATCAAAGGCTCCGGTGCCACCAAAGCTACCGAACAGACCATCGTCTATGCTGCTGATCAGGGAAATGTGAATCAAGTATTGGGCAAGCTGAATATGGACGTCAAAAAAGGACAGGTGCTGATGACATACAAAGGCACCGATGTCTCCAAGGATATGCGCCAGCGTACAACCACGCTTCAGCAGCAGCAGAGTGATCTGCATGACAAGCAGGAGCAGTACAAACAGCTCGTTATGGACGGTACGTCCCAAACCGATATAGATAGTGCCCGACTCGGCATTGAAAAAGCCAAAACCGATATCGCCAGCACAGAATCCGAAATTGCACAGCTGCAAAAAGACCAGATTCCCCATAATCCACTGGTTGCACCGGTCAGCGGTACGATTACCAAAGTCAGCATTGTTCCTGGCGGTGCAGTCAGCAATGGAGCTGAAGTATTTACTATTGTGGACTATCATGACCTGAGCGCTACGATTCAGGTGGACGAAATGAATATCCCCAAGATTCATACCGGCATGAAAGCTTCTGTACAACTGGATGCACTACCCGATCAGACCTATACCGGGCGTGTATCGGCTATAGCCAATGAAGGTTCGATCAAAAACGGAGTATCTACATTTGCTGTAACTATTCATCTGGATCGGGCACCCAATGCCAAGGCAGGTATGTCTGCCCAGGCTACAATTTTTGTAGAGGAAAAAAAGAATATTCCTGTACTTCCTTTAGAGACCGTGAATCAGCGAGATGGCAAATACTTTGTTCAGCTGCAAGGTAAGCCTGACCCACAGGCACCAGCAGGCACATCCCCTGTCCCGGTCGAGAAGGAAGTCAAAGTCGGCATCCATAACGAAAGCCTGATCGAAATCAAAAGCGGCCTCAAGGAAGGCGATCAGGTAATCGGTCCGGAAGCTGATATGTTTGGAGATACCGGATTGTCTATGGATAGCAGCGATGCGGCGATGGATACCTCTTCAGCAGATACAGGGACTGCTTCAGATACTGACAGTTCCACAAGTACGGATTCCAGTTCATCTACCGATAGCAGTACATCGACGGACAGTACAGATTCCACAAACAGTAATACATCGACGGATAGCACTTCTTCCTCGGACAATAGTACATCAACCGATAGTACCTCGACCACAAGCAGTACGTCGAATGATAGTACTTCTTCCACCGGAGGAAGCAGCCAATGAGTACAGAACCGCTGATCCGGATAGAAAATCTGGAGCATGGCTATATGATGGCAGGACAACGGATGCTGGTTCTGCAGGGAATATCCTTTACGATAGATCATGGAGAATTTGTCGCAATCATCGGACCCTCGGGATCGGGCAAATCCACATTGATGAATATGATTGGTTGTCTTGATCTTCCCAATGAAGGGGATTATCTGCTGGATGGGCAAAATGTACGGAAGCTATCGGATAATCGGCTCGCCAGAATCCGCAACGAGAAAATCGGATTTATCTTTCAGAACTTTAATCTCCTGCCCAAACTTTCGGCAATCGAGAATGTAGAACTTCCGCTGATCTACCGGGGAATGTCCTATCGCGAAAGAAAAAGAAAAGCCGCAGAAGCATTGACCAAGGTAGGATTGGAGGAACGAATTCATCATCGTCCCAATCAGCTCTCCGGTGGACAGCAGCAGCGGGTAGCGATTGCCCGCGCGCTTGCTGGACAGCCTCCTATCCTGCTGGCTGATGAACCTACTGGCGCCCTCGATCCCAAAACAGGCAAAGAAGTGATGAATATGCTTCAATCCCTTAATGCCCAGGGACATACGATTATTCTGATTACGCATGATCTGGAGATTGCCGAGCAGGCCAAACGGGTGATCCGGATTCATGATGGACAGGTCACGGAAGATCGGAGGACACAATCATGATCTTCTTTCAGAGTATACGGATGGCAATGACCAGTGTCATCGGTAATAAAATACGTTCCTTTCTGACGATGCTTGGTATTATTATTGGTGTATCTTCGGTCATCCTGGTCGTATCTGTCGGTCGAAGCTTTACCGATACCATCACCGGACAATTTGACGATCTGGGTACCAATCAGCTTATGGTATCCATTATGGGGATTGGTGTCACCAGTTCCCTGACCTATGAAGAAGTCGATGCCTATAGTCATCTAAAAGGAGTCGATCTGGTCTCGCCTACCATTTCCGGCAGTGCGACTGCCAAATATGGCAATCGTCATATGGATGCTTCGCTGGAAGGCGTTACACCCAATTACCGCCCACTCAAAAATTACCGATTGCGGGCAGGACGTTTCCTGCTTGATATCGACAGTCAGTATCGCCAGGAAGTCGCTGTACTCGGTTCCGAGGTTGCAAGCAAGCTGTATGGACTTGGTAACCCGGTTGGACAGGATGTACGATTGAACGGTATTTCCTTCAAAGTTGTCGGCGTGCTGCAGCCCAAAGGCTCCGATCTAACCGGTTCCAATGATGACAAGGTCCTGATTCCGATAGCGACTGCCGAACGTTTTCTGCAGACCAAAGGGATTCAATCCTTTGTTGTCAAAGCAGCCAATCGTCAGGATGTCCCCGAAGTCAAAGCCCAACTGGAAAATAGTCTGGGTAAAACATTTAAAAATCATCCTGAAGCCTATAATGTATTTGATGCTCAGGAGATGATAGAGAGCTCGGAGAAAACCTCTGCGATGCTGTCTACCGCTCTCGCCAGCATTGCAGGAATCTCACTGGTTGTCGGCGGGATCGGCATTATGAATATTATGATTATGTCGGTCAACGAACGTACCCGGGAAATTGGTATCCGCAAAGCGCTTGGCGCCAAAAAAAACAATATTCTGATGCAGTTTATGTTTGAATCGATTGTACTCAGTACATTTGGAGGGTTGATTGGGATCGGAGCAGGCCTCGGACTGACCTCACTGGCTGGCCAATTGATCGGGAATCCGATTGCCTACGCATGGGATATGGTACTGATCGCCTTTTTATTTTCCTTTTTTATTGGCCTTGTATTCGGCATCAGCCCTGCCTACAAAGCATCCCGGCTGCGTCCGATTTATGCGCTGCGGACCGACTAATTGTATAGCATTACCATAATGATCACAGAAAGGATAAAGGTATGACAATTAAACAGCGCTTGGTGATCTCTAACATTCTTATGGTTGTAATACCTGTATTTATTTCTGTCATTATTATTCTGTCCGGCAAGTTACTCTCCGATCAATACTGGAAAAGTATTGATGAGAGCGAAAACAGTACGTATGCGGATCCTAGTAGACTGCTGAACGTTACCAAGGAACTTATTCATGAACAGCCCCATCCCGATTCCCGGAAAGTCCAAAAACTAAACGAATATCTGAACAAAAACTCCATGAAACTAAGTATCTATTCTACTTCTTCCCGGAAGCTGATCTATAACTTTGGTATGCTGGATATTGATCGCGATAACAAAATAATGAAAATGATCTGGACGCTGGATGGAGAATCCAGTCTTTCCCTGGAAAAAGAAAGTATTTATACCCAGTCTGTTAAGGTGGATGGAGATGATTATACCGTCTCCATTTTCAGCAAATTCGATCACTACAATTCGATAGACAACAATTACGAACTATACAGTTTTTTGAGTAATATTTTCCTCATAATGCTGGGGCTGGGAACGATCATTACTGTGATTTTCACCAACCGTTTTCTGACTCATTTTGTGTTCAGGCATATTCGGCAGCCGCTGGACAATCTGGTTCATGCGGTTCACGAGATTCGTGATGGGAATCTCGACGCACATATCCATTATCCGAATAATGACGAATTTGCTGCGGTCTGCAAAGATTTTAACGATATGGCTGTTCAGCTCAAGCAATCACTGCAGCTAATCCAGAGGCAGGAAGAGAATCGCAAAGAGCTGCTCGCCAGCATATCTCATGACCTGCGTTCTCCACTGACCTCGATCCGTGCCTATTCTGAAGGACTGCTGGACGGTGTAGCCAGCACACCGGAATCCCGTGAGAAGTATATTTCGATGATTAAGACCAAAGCGGAAGATATTGATCGCATGGTATCCAAAATATTCCTTTTTTCCAAATTGGATATGGGTGACTATCCCTATGATCCCGAAAGGCTGGATGTCAATCAGGAGCTACTGTCCTTGATCCGGGCGACCGCTGAGGAATACCGGACAAGAGGTCTTGATATCGAAATGGATATCTCTAATGATTCTGCTATAATTGTGGCTGATCAGGTACAGCTGGATAGTATTTTTACAAATATTCTGGAGAACAGTCTGAATTACAAAGACAAGGAACGCTGCCTGATTCGGATCAGCACCCGACTTCATCAAGACCAGCTGGTCATTACATTGACCGATAATGGTCCCGGTGTACCAGAGGAATCGCTTGGCAAGTTATTTGATGCTTTTTATCGCAGTGATCCTTCACGCAATCTTCCCCATAAGGGCAGCGGACTGGGACTTGCTATCACTGCCAAAGCTGTAGAACGCATGGGTGGTCATATTGAAGCCAGACTCGCACCAGCAGGCGGTCTCTGTATAGAGATTATTCTGCCAGTGCTTCAGCAGGAGGAATGATAATGAACAAGATATTAATTATCGAAGATGACGAAGCCATCGCAGCGATTGAACGGGATTATCTGGAGATCAACCAGTTTGCTGTCGAGATCGCAGACAATGGCATTACCGGTGCAGAAAGAGCATTATCCGGCCAGTTTCAGCTGATTTTACTTGATCTGATGCTGCCGGGTCAGGACGGATTTGCCGTCTGTCGGCAGCTGCGGGAGAAGCTCGATATTCCAATCCTGATGGTAACTGCCAAACAGGAAGATATCGATAAGATTCGTGGACTGGGACTGGGGGCAGATGATTACATTGTAAAACCCTTTTCCCCCAATGAATTGATTGCCCGGGTCAAATCCAATCTGGCACAGTACGCCCGGCTCAAAAAAGGCATGGGCGCAGCCCAGCAAAGCGGCACCATCGAGATGGGAAGTTTTGTGATCAACACCCATGCCCATCGCGCTTATCTTCAGGGTCGCGAGTTGGAACTGAAGAAAAAGGAATTCGATCTGCTGCATTTTCTGGTGCTCAATTCCAATATTGTATTTAGCAAAGATACCCTGTATGAACGTATCTGGGGCTTTGATTCGGTAGGTGACAATGCTACCGTAGCTGTTCATATTAATCGACTGCGTGAGAAGATTGAAGACGATCCTGGTAATCCCCGTTACATTCAGACGGTATGGGGAGCTGGCTATCGTTTTCAACCGTAAGTATTCTGCTGCTACCTATCCAATTTCATTTTCAAATGTACTCTTCACTTCAAAGTATACATTCACTATCCCTATACATTTCGCTCTCAAATAGATATTTATTTTGAGAATTTACCTTTACCATAATGCATATAAAAATGCACCCATTCCGACTCAACTGCTTACCTGTAAAAGGTCTGCCTGTTGAGGGAAAGGGTGCATTTTCTATTTATGATTCTATGCAGGGCTACACTTAATTATCCCTTACATATTATTAATATGCTCAACTCGTAAACTACTACTCAACCGTTACGCTTTTCGCCAGGTTACGTGGTTTGTCCACATCATGCTCCAGCGCCAGGGAAGCGTAGTAAGCCAGCAGCTGCAGTACAACAACAGACAGTGCAGGACTCAGGATTGGCAGAGTTCTTGGAATCGTCATCACGGTATCTACCGATTTGAGCAGATCTTCACGGTTCTCTTCATAAGAGACTACCATTACTTCGCCACCACGAGCTTTGACTTCCTTGATGTTGCTGACTGTTTTCTCGATTACATCTTCCTGTGTTGCCAGGGCAATAACAGGAATACCGTCTTCGATCAGAGCCAGTGTACCGTGTTTCAGTTCACCTGCTGCATAAGCCTCAGAGTGAATGTAGGAGATCTCTTTCAGTTTCAGAGAACCTTCCTGTACAACCGCATAATCCACACCGCGTCCGATAAAGAAGAGGTGTTTGTGCTGAGCGATATGCTCTGCATACTCTTTGATTTCCGGTGCCATTTCCAGCACTTTTTCTACCTGTTCCGGCAGAGAATCCATCGCTGCGAGTGTACGTGTAATCTCTTCAGTTGTCTGTGTGCCACGAATCTCAGCCATATACAGACCGAACAGATAGAATGCGATCAGCTGCGAAGTGTATGCTTTGGTAGAAGCTACAGCAATTTCCGGTCCTGCCAGTGTAGCAATGACATCATCTGCATCACGGGCGATCGAGCTACCTACCACGTTGGTGATTGCAATAACGTGTGCACCATTGGCCTGTGCCTCACGCAGTGCTGCCAGTGTATCCGCAGTCTCACCGGATTGGCTCACCACAATAACGAGTGTATCTTTGTTAATGATCGGAGAACGATAACGGTACTCGGAAGCCACATCCGTTTCAACCGGAATATGAGCCAGCTTCTCGATAATGTTACGTCCTACCAGACCTGCATGATACGCTGTACCACATGCAATGATCTGTACATTACGGATATTGCGAATCTGCTCGGCTGTCAGTTTCAGGTCACTGAAGTGAACGCCTTTACCGTCATCATTCACACGGCCCAGCATGGTGTCACGATACGCTTTTGGCTGCTCGTGAATTTCTTTCAGCATGAAATGGTCAAATCCGCCTTTTTCTGCGGTTACTGCATCCCAGTCTACATGGATCATTTCCCGAGAAATAAAGTTACCTTCAATCGACATCAGTTCAACAGCATCCTTGGTCAGAACAGCCATTTCACCATCATTCAGAATGTATACGTTACGTGTATATTTCAGAATAGCCGGGATATCGGAACCGATAAAGTTCTCGCCTTCTCCTACGCCGATAACGAGCGGGCTGGCTTGACGTACAGCTACCAGTTTGTCCGGCTCATGCTCTGTCAGAACGCCCAGTGCAAATGCACCGCGCATGTAAGTTACTGCTTTTTGTACAGCTTTGACGATATCACCTTCGTATTCACGAGCAACCAGATGCGCGATAACTTCAGTATCGGTCTCGGATACAAAGTGGATTCCGGAACGAATCAGTTCATCTTTCAGTTCCAGATAGTTCTCGATAATGCCGTTGTGTACAACAGAGAATTTTTGCTTCTCGTCTGTATGTGGATGAGAGTTTACATCAGATGGTTTACCGTGAGTCGCCCAGCGCGTGTGTCCGATACCCGCTCTGCCGATCAGTGGATGCTGCTCCAGTTTGGATTCCAGGTTAGCCATGCGACCTTGTGCTTTTACAACCTGCAGACCAGTGTCTGTAAATACAGAGATACCTGCGGAATCATACCCGCGATACTCCAGTTTGCGAAGCCCGTCTACCAAAATTTCCTGCGTATTTTTATCTCCAATATATCCAACAATACCACACATGTTTATATTCCTCCGTTCGATAGTACGTCCATTGACGTTGGTTGTACATGAGGAATAGAAATCAGTACTATGCAATTATAGATTCGTAATGAATGCACACTTGATAATGCTGTATTCCTATTCATGTCACATGCACATTCTTATAAGTATAAAGCTAGCATCGAATGGATCTTTGTGGCAGAGATCACTCTCTGCATTTGGATTCCAATTTACGGCCTGATGCATCACCGGAAGGTCCCCGCCGAATGTTTCGAACACCTTCACCTCGTCAGCTCGATATTTACTTTCTCCGTCTCTTCGAGCTCTGGCGCTTGGTCTTGCCTGGTAACATCACAGTCCTCACTTTCCTTTTCAAAGTAGTGCTATTGTAAGCTCTGCAATGTTACAGTTATATTACAAATAGCAACTTTTTCATTATATGCATGTTTACCGGATAAGGCAATGATAAAAATGTGACATGATTGTCATGAGTAGAACAAATGCTTTTCATATGGAATTAAAGCCATAATTATAGGCTGGTTGGCTGCATATATCCTACATTTACACGACAACTTGCAGAATTAACCGTTATACCCAAAATATTTTACAATTATATCCATTTAAATTCTTCATTTTCTATCGTCGTGTTCTTTCTGCTGTATTTCATGTTTAATATTCAACGCTCAACCAACCATATTTAAATAAACTATACATACCCAAAGTAAAAAAGACAGCGAGTCTGCGTGAACAGGCTTACTGTCTTTTACTTTACTTGTATCATTAAACATATTATTGAAAAGCTGCATTTCGGTTATTACCAAGCTGCCGAATCGATCGTCTTCATAACACTCCGCACACTTTTGAATAAACGAATAACCAGATAAATGAGATTTATACCAGTTCTTTTTTCACGACATCCACGATCTGGGCAACGTACTGCTCCAGTTCATTTTTATCCGGTCCTTCTGCCATTACACGAATCAGCGACTCGGTACCGGATGGACGTACTAACACACGGCCATTGCTGCCCAGCTGATCTTCAACCGCTTTGACAGCAGCAGCGATGGCTGTATTGCCTTCATAACGAGCTTTGCTTTCGACGCGCACGTTCACCAGCACCTGTGGATATTTGTTCATCATGGACTTCAGTTCGCTGAGCGACTTGCCGGATCCTACCAGTGTATCTACCAGCTGAACGGCAGTCAGGATGCCATCTCCGGTTGTGATGTAATCGAGGAAAATAACATGACCGGACTGTTCGCCACCCAGGGTATAACCACCGCGTCTCATCTCTTCCATGACATAACGATCGCCTACGGCTGTCTGTGCAGTACGCAGAGACAGAGCTTCTGTCGCTTTGTAGAAGCCGATGTTGCTCATAACTGTGGATACGATAGTGCTGTCTTTCAGCTTGCCGGCGCGATTCATCGCATCGCCGCAGATACAGAGGATATAATCGCCATCGACTTCTTCACCTTTTTCATCAATAGCAATCAGACGATCCGCATCGCCGTCAAAAGCCAGACCGATCTGTGCACCATGACGCAGAACCTCTTCCTTCAACTTTTCCGGATGTGTAGATCCACAGTGGTCATTGATATTCAGACCATTCGGTTCTGCTCCAATAGCGATAACTTCCGCACCCAGTTCCTTGAAGAAAGCAGGCGCCAGTTCATAGGCTGCACCGTTGGCACAATCCATTACAATTTTTACACCTTCAAAAGAGTGCGTAAGAGTAGACTTGAGATGCTCCAGATATTTGTATTTGGATGTATCATCGTTAACGATCGTTCCCAGATCTGCTCCTACCGGACGTGGCAGCTGGTCAACTTCTGCATCCATAAGTGCTTCGATCTGCAATTCGGTTTCATCGGACAACTTGAATCCGTCGCCACCAAAGAATTTGATGCCGTTATCTTCTACCGGATTATGTGAAGCAGAAATCATCACACCTGCATCTGCTTTAAGCAAACGGGTAATGTACGCTACCGCTGGTGTACTTACTACACCCAGACGAATAATATGAGCGCCAATGGACAGCATACCGGCGATCAACGCCGATTCCAGCATCAGACCGGAGATACGGGTATCCATTCCGATCACTACTGTTGGCTTCTCTGCGCCATGTGTTAGTACATAACCTCCACAGCGGCCAATCTGATACGCCATTTCTGCTGTTAATTCCTTGTTTGCTACACCACGTACACCGTCTGTTCCGAAATATTTACCCATAATTGTGCTCCCTTATGATATTAATAATAAATTAAATTGTTGTTTGGACAGTCTAAAAGCAGCCCGGCAGCGGCGACTCTGCTATCTTTATCGCCGACCGGACTGCATCAGACAACCATTTCTTTATACGTCTTCCCTACCTTACTGTCAATAGCTATTCGGATCATTTATACCAAATTAATGATAAGTTGTGGAAAAAACCGCTTTGGCGCTTGTTGTCGTCTCGCCATTCTTGCTTACAGCACCCTGCTTTTGCTCGGTATTCTCTTCTGTAGATGGAGTAGCCGGTGTTGTCGGTTCATTACTGGATACAGGTGGAGTCCCCGCTTCCGGCTGTTCTCCTTCTGCTGGAGGTGTGTCCGGTTGCTGTTCATTACCTGTACCAGAGTTTGTGCCAGGCTGTTCTTCCGGGTTGGAGGAGTCAGGTACAGCAGTACCTGTTCCTGCACCTGACTCAGCCTCCCCCTCTTCTGTAGTACCAGCCCCATTACTTTGTCCATTGTCTCCAGTACCATTGCCTGCTCCTGAACTGTTGGCACTCTCTGTAATAGTGACCGTTACATTCAGCTTGATTCCCGGGTCGGTCAGGCTGACCGTTTCCGGCAGTACAATCTGCACCGGAATCGTGTAGGTACCCGGGCCACGGCCATTTAGATTGGCTGTCGCTTTAATATCTTCGGGCTTCACAGCCTGAAGTGCTTCTGGGGAACCCTTGATATTCAGACTGACCTGCTTGCTCTGCGGCTTCGTAATTACTGCTTCCAGATTTGAACCTGTTCCTACCAGACCAATCGGTACATTCTGGATAACCCGTTCGGAGAATTCTTCTGTAGTGATCTTCACTTGTACGGAAGAAGGCGAGATACGTTCAGTTCCCTCTGGAAGATCCAGCTTGGCAGTCAATGTTACCGTTCCTGCCTGTTCGATAGAGCTTAGATCCACAGAAGCGGTAATCGAATCACCGAGTGCAGCAAGTGCAGACTCGGAGCCATATACGGTAATCTGATCTGCACTCACTTCTGTCCCAGCCAGCACCAGGCTATTCGGCAGCTGACCGGTATAACTAAGATTGAGCGGCAGCGTTCGGGTGGCTGCTCCAATCGGTACTTCTGCCTTGACAGAAGAAGGAGAAATAACAGCATCCTTCATTACATTTCCTGCCTTATCGTAGACAGCCAGCGCTACTGTTTTGGATACGGTATCGGTTGCATCTGCCACACTGATTACACCCTGCACCTTCTGCACGTCCTCAAGGCGGCTCTGCGGCAGTGTAACACTAACCTTGTCTGTTCCATCCGTAATAACCGGTGTACCCTTCTGATAACCTGCAGCAGGCTCCCCTTGCGTGATAATCTCAGGAACAAAGGCATTAGAAGTCTTCTCTTCAATCGTTACTTTGACCACACTGGGTGTAGAAGAGACATATTGTACGCTAGCCGGTGTATCGGTGATCAGCGGAAGACTAACCGTTCCTGCTCCTTTGATCTGGCTCAGATCGACCTTTGCCTTATAACTGTCCGAAGGCAAAAGATCCGGGCGCGTACCTCTGACTTCAATACTGACTGTCGAAGGCTCAATCGATTTCAATACATATTTGTCTTCATCAAATCCATATGGCTGCACTTGCACATCATTAATGACACTGGTGCCGACCTGAGAGGCTGAGGATTGCATAGGAAGAGTATTGTTATCCATATGGACCATAATCCACAGCAGTATGCTTACAACCAATGCTAGCACTTTGGCTACCGTGTTATTACTAATCCATTTGTCCATCATCCTTGTTATCCCCCTTTCGCTTCCAGAACAGGCCCTTTTTCTCCTTGGTGGTTACATTGGGTTTGAGAGCTTCATGCAGTTTGGAGATTAGAGATTCTTCGTTAATATCACGAATAACCTGTCCATTCATTGCAAGGGATACCTGTCCGGTCTCCTCGGATACAATCAGCGACAGCGCATCGCCCACTTCACTGATGCCGATTGCTGCTCTATGACGTGTTCCAAGTTCTTTGCTGATAAAAGGATTCTCGGACAGCGGAAGATAGCAGGCTGCTGCAGAAATCTGCTGTCCCTGTATAATCACTGCGCCATCATGCAGCGGCGTATTCGGTATGAAAATATTAATCAGAAGCTCCGAACTGACGACAGATTGCATTTTGATGCCAGACTCGGTGTACTCATTCAACCCTGTAGTCCGTTCAAATACGATCAACGCGCCAATTTTTCGTCTGGATAGATAATTGACAGACTTGATCACCTCGTTAATCATCCGGGTAATTTCTTCGTCTTCCGCTATCGTGCGTCCAAATATTTTACCACGTCCCAGCTGCTCCAGCCCCCGGCGAAGTTCCGGCTGGAAAATGATAAACACGGCCAGTACTCCAAAAGTAAATGCCTGGTTCATCAGCCACTTTAATGTATACAAGTCAAACCAGGTGCTGAGCGCCCAGATGACGACAAGCACGAGAATACCCTTTAGCAGCTGTACTGCCCGGGTACCACGTACCAGAAGAATAAGCTGATAAATAATGTACGTTACAATCAATATGTCGATTATATCTTTAATGGAATCTTTCCAAGTCAAGTCCGCAAAATACTCCATACTGCAACCCCCGTTATGTTCTATCTGGTGGACCCTTAACCTGGCATATCCGCTGCCTGTATCTTTTAATGCGTACAGACTCGCTTCAGGCTGTTAGTGTACTGTATATGCTATATTGCATCATTGGCCAGGACTACGCGTACTATGAACACTCACACCATTCCCGTACTTATTAGCAGTATAATATATAATATTACCCTAACCTGCCCTTAAATTTACTACCTTTTTTCACAAAACACCTATAACTTTTCATCTGACTGCTGCAGACTGCTATTTATGTTGATCGAAGTCCACTGCCTTATTTTACACGTTTTATCCGTGAACATGCAAAAAAGACGCCTTCTAAATAAGAGGCGCCTTACAAAAAGTCATTTAATTAGTAGAGGCGACTTCCGAGAATGCAGTTGAAATTTTGTACCAGAGCCAGCCTACTGCTTGATCTACCGTTTGAACCTGTCCGGAGATATGGGCTGTACTTGCTTGGAATATGCTGCCGTCGATAACTGTTACATCGCCTTCCACATCGCCATAAATCTTGGCTTGTCCTTTTTCTATCGTTAAATTACCGGCAATCGTCTTGCCTTCCGGTACAATCACCGTATTTCCTTCAATCACAACCTGATCCAGATTCTGCCCTTTGACGATCATTTCAGGACCTTCATTCCAGAATGGAAGTGTACCGAGCAGAATCACGAAAAATGCTGCTGCTGCCGTTAGCGCCGGATGTCTCTTTAACCAGGTCGTCCAGGCAGGAGGCTGTTTCTTTTTGGGAAGAGCCTGCATAATCCGGTCGGTGAGCTCATCAGATACTGGCGGCTTGCGGTGATTGACGGCAAACAGAAGCAATTCAGTCTGCTCCAATTCTTTAAAAACTGCACGGCACTCTGAGCACTCAGCCATATGCTGCTTGAGCTCATTTGCCTGTTCATCAGGTAAGTCGCCGTCCAGGTACTCATGTATAAATGAGACGGCCAGTTTGCAATCCATATGAGCCATTCCTTTCTTGTATATAATTATTCCAGCATCATATCACAGCCGGACCATGTCTGGAACTGCGATTACTCTGTTAAATACGCTGTAGGTTTCAAACCGTTTCATAAACCTGAAGCTTTTTTTGATTTTCATAACAATTTTTAAAAATAATGGGACTTCTTGATACCAGGCAAATAGAACATCCTCGCTAATCTGTGCAAATCATAAACTCAGTCAATCGCCTTATAAACAATCTCACCTTATCATTTTATGCTATTCAGGCATGCAAACAGTCCAAAATACCGGCTGCTGCCGGTACCCGGACTCCAGATCCATTCTATAGCAGTTGATGAAAGAATCACAAGATATTCCTATCGAAGATGATCCAACAGTTACACTGATAAATCATTATACACGCCTTATTGCATACAAACATCATAAAAAATGTAAGAACATTTGGAGAGGTCCTGCTATTGATTTAAATAGTCCATCATCCTGTTTTACACGATGTATGCAATACTGCCCATTTTCCTGCTTTTATACTCATCTCGACTTGAAATCCAGCTTAGCATTTTTATTGCACTTTTAATTTTACAGCTTGGATTCCAATTTTTTGCGAAGAAATTCCCGGCCACGATGGACACGCGTTTTGATTGTCGTTACCGGCATATCCATAACGTCACTGATTTCCTGCAGAGACAATTCCTGCAGATAACGCAGAATCATGACCGTTTTATATTTATCCGGCAAAGAATCGATTGCCTGATGAATCAGCTGCTGTGTCTCTGTAAGCAGGTATTCACTCTCAGGTGTACGCTCATCGCCCGGGATCAGGGCATAGCCGTCTGCACTATCCTGGTCATTCAATTCCGCATCCAGTGAAAAGCTCGGTTTGCGCTTACGCAGCCGGTCAATACACAGATTGGTAGCAATCCGGTAAATCCAGGTCGAGAATTTTTGCTTTGGATCATAACGATCAAGACTCTTGTAGACTCGCAAAAATGTCTCTTGTACCACATCTTCCGCTTCATGACGATTACTCAGCATACGGTAACCCAAATGAAATATCTTGTCTTTGTATAAATCAACGATTTCGGCAAATGCACGCTGATCACCTTTTAGCGCCAATTTGACTAATCTCGTATCCAGATTATCCACCATCACTCCCCCAGACTCAGTTCCCGGTATGTATAGTATTCTGTAAAACCATTTTACAATCCAATTAAAATCGTACTGGATGATACCTTAAATTGCAATCTTAATCGTCTGTTTCTTTCAAACTTCTTTTATTTCTTGGGAAATAGTAAAATAAACATCCGCAAATCTTCTACAAATCAGTTTAGTCTTTTCCATAATGATCTTCTCCATGCTAATGATCTTCTGTGCGTACTAATTTTTCTCCATAATAAAAGGCTGACATTATTTCCAAACAATAATGTCAGCCTTTTGAGTTGTATCCACTCTCCGGTCTTGATACAACCAGAGATGTATACAGTCTATATGGAGATATTTATCATACTGTTTTTATAATTTGAGAGATTCATGATGATAGCCATTAACTTAAACCAAATCAAATCAATTCTGTTTGGCTATCTGCTATCTGCTATCTGCTATCTGCTATCTGCTATCCGGATAGTCTACTCGGCTTCTAAACAAATACTAGTGATATCAGCCCGTATTTCTCAACCCTGCTGCAATACCGTTGATCGTCAACAATACTTCACGCAGCAATTCAGGATCATCTGCGCCTTCTTCACGAATCTGGCGCAGTTCACTGAGCAGTTGAACCTGCAAATAGCTCAGAGGATCTACATACGGGTTACGAAGACGTACCGACTCCTGAATAACAGGAACATTATCCAAAATATCCTGCTGTCCGGTAATTTGCAGTACCAGATCACGAGTGAGGTTAAACTCGGATTCGATTAATCCAAAGATGCGTGTACGAGAGTCGTCGTCCTGACACATTCCTGCATATTCCCTGGCAATAGTCAGATCCGCTTTGGCAATAGCCATCTGTAGCGTATCAATCAGTGTGGTAAAGAACGGGAATTCTTTGTACATTCTTTGCAGAACAGCCATGTTTTCTGGCTGATTCTGATAAAAATGTTGTAGTCCCGTACCGGCAGCATACCATGCTGGCAGCAGATAACGACTCTGTGTCCATGCAAATACCCACGGAATCGCCCGCAAATCCTCAAATCGATCACTGTTTTTACGTTTGGAAGGACGAGAGCCAATATTCAGCTCGCCTACTTCCGGTAAAGGTGTCGATTGCTTGAAGAAACTCATAAAGTCCGGATCACGGAAAATCAACTGCTGATATTTATCCAGCGACACTTCCGAAATACCACGGATAATTTCTTCCCACTCTTCATTTCCTTCACCTGCAGGTGCTCCGGTCTTGGCAATAGTAGCCGAACGAATCAGCGCGGAGATAGCCTGCTCCAGACTGCGATAGGCAATTCCTTGCAGAGAATAACGGGAAGATAATACTTCACCCTGCTCGGTAATCTTGATCCCGCCGCCAATTGTATGAGGCGGTTGTGCGAGAATACTGCGATCCAGCGACATACCTCCGCGACCGAGTGCTCCACCACGACCATGGAAAAATTTCAGCTTGATGCCGTATTCCTGGCCCATCGCCGTAATGTTGTTAAGGGCAAGACGCAATTCCCAGTTCGCCGTAACCACGCCGCCGTCTTTGTTACTGTCCGAATAACCAAGCATAATCTCATGCAGATCATTCATCGCAGCGACCGCTTTACGATAAGCAGGCAAATCAAGTACCTGACGCATAATCCGTGGTGCTTCGTGCAGATCGTCAATCGTCTCGAACAACGGAACTGCTTGCAATGTACATTGTACACTGCCATCAGCTAATTGACGGAACAATCCCATCTCTTTGGCGAACACCATGACTTCCAGAATATCACTGGCTCCCTGTGTCATACTGATCAGGTAGCTGGAGATACAGTTAGTACCAAACTCCTGCTGCGCTTTATGGATCGTACGATAGACGGCCAGACATTCTTCGGTACTCTCGCTATATTTGAAATAAGGTGAGGTAATTGGTCTTGGATCGCTTAGCAGTTTGCCGAGCAGCTCAATCTTCTCCTCTTCCTGAAGTTTGGAGTAATCCTCCACAATCTCCATGTTAGCGAGAATTTCTTTGAGCGAGTTCTCGTGTTCCTGGCTATGCTGGCGAACATCCAGTGTAGCCGTATGGAACCCGAACAGCTCGACCTGGCGGATCATTTTTTTCACATATGTATCCGCTACATAATCAGCATAATGATGACGAAGGCTCTTATCAATCACTTTCAGATCTTCCAGCAGTTCAGATACATCATTGTAACGCTCTGTAGTACCCTGCTTGGAATCATCCCCAATATTGCTCAGCTTGCGCAGCATATAAGCGATCTTGATCCGATAAGGCTCGTTTTCATTATTCCAACTGTAGATTTTATCGATAGTGACATGCAGACGATCTTTTTGAATAGAAGATAACAGTTCTTCTGATACATCAATAATCGTTGTGCTAAAGCTCAATGATTGCATCATTTCACGCAGGATACGCTGGTATTCACGAATAGCCAGCTTCCGCTGCATCTGCAGAGTCTTCCAAGTCACTTCTGCTGTAACGGATGGATTACCATCGCGGTCTCCACCAATCCAAGAACCAAAGCGAAGGAAGCCCGGTACATGCCAGTCGTGCTCAGGATAATGTTTGGACAGCGAACGCTCCAGCTCCTGATACAACTCAGGCAGTACATCAAACAGCGTCTCGTGGAAGTAATACATCCCGTTACGTACTTCGTCCAGTACCGTTGGTTTGCGATCACGCAGCTCGTCTGTTTGCCAGAGAGTAATAACCTCGTTCAGCAACTTCTCACGCAGTTGTTCCCGTTCACGGAAAGTTAGGGTCGGATTATCCAGCAGTTTGACATCTTCAGAAATACGCTTATGGATATCCAAAATAGCCCGGCGCATTGCTTCAGTTGGATGAGCCGTCATAACCAGTTCCAGTGAAAGATCTGCAAAGATCGCTTCAACTTCTTCAGCAGTAAAGTTATTGTTTTTTAGTTCCTGAACTGCATTCTCCATCGTTCCGGATTGTACATTTTCACCAGCAGAACGTTCATAATCACGTTTACGACGAATACGATGATTTTGCTCTGCAATATTGACAAGTTGAAAATAAACCGCAAAAGCACGTATGACCTGATGCCTGTTGTCCGAATCCAGATGCTTGATTAACGTTTTGAATTCTTCAAATACCTCAGGCAAAGAAACTGCCCGCAACGATTTGCTCAGCTCACGAATTTTTTCGACGATATCCAGCAGCTCCTGGCCCCCCTGGTGTACGAGTACCTCTCCCAGGATATTGCCCAAAAAACGTACATCACGCCGAAGCAAATTATTAGAATGATTTTTACTCACATTGACTGTCAACTCAGACATGCTCTTCCTCCTATCGTTCCCGGTGGTTCATTCTATTTAAAGGTTCACATCTTCTTAACATCATACAACAAAGCCGGAATGATTACTTTAATTAATTTGAGTAATATGATTAATTATGCAAACATTCTATCATTCATTCATAATGCTTCACAGCGTTATTGCGCAAAAATATTATACTATACTTTTTCCATACCTATTGTATGAAGTCTCACAGAAAATATTCCGTTCCACTTCTACATTCTACATTCTACATTCTACATTCTACATTCTACATTCTACATTCTACATTCTACATTCTACATTCTCGACAAAGTATTATTACTTCTTATCCTTTTAAAAGCCTTATTATTTTCATAGAGAAAATAATAAGATTAGTAACTATTAAAGCAGAGCCTCTGTTTTATTACCTCTTTTTATAAATCTGTATATAGCAAAAAAAGACCGTTACCGGTCTTCATTCACATATTGGAGCGGGTGATGGGAATCGAACCCACGCTATCAGCTTGGAAGGCTGAAGTTCTACCATTGAACTACACCCGCATCAATCGGGATGACACGATTTGAACATGCGACCCCCTGGTCCCAAACCAGGTGCTCTACCAAGCTGAGCTACATCCCGATATACATTATAATAAAAAATGGCGCGCCCTAAGAGATTCGAACTCCTGACCTTTTGATTCGTAGTCAAACGCTCTATCCAGCTGAGCTAAGGGCGCGTATTGGAGCGGACGACGGGAATCGAACCCGCGACCCTCGCCTTGGCAAGGCGATGCTCTACCGCTGAGCCACGTCCGCGTAATAAG
>NZ_AOIG01000020.1:0-564 GCF_000346635.1 Paenibacillus shenyangensis | reverse complement strand
CTACCGCTGAGCCACGTCCGCAAAAATAAGGATGCGCGTGGAGGGACTTGAACCCCCACGTCGTAAGACGCTAGATCCTAAGTCTAGTGCGTCTGCCAATTCCGCCACACGCGCATAATGAAAATAAAATGGTGAGCCATGAAGGACTCGAACCTTCGACACCCTGATTAAAAGTCAGGTGCTCTACCAACTGAGCTAATGGCTCTCAAATGGCTGGGGATATAGGATTTGAACCTATGCATGACGGAGTCAAAGTCCGTTGCCTTACCGCTTGGCTAATCCCCAACAATCAAGAATATTCTATGGTGGAGACTGAGGGGATCGAACCCCCGACCCTCTGCTTGTAAGGCAGATGCTCTCCCAGCTGAGCTAAGTCTCCATAAATATGACCCGTAGGGGATTCGAACCCCTGTTACCTCCGTGAAAGGGAGGTGTCTTAACCCCTTGACCAACGGGCCTTACTAAAGTAAGCTCTCAACCGGATTCGAACCGGTGACCTCATCCTTACCATGGATGCACTCTACCTACTGAGCTATGAGAGCATATGGCTCCCCGAACAGGACT
>NZ_AOIG01000019.1:0-166522 GCF_000346635.1 Paenibacillus shenyangensis | reverse complement strand
CTTTACAAAGGGTACAGTTTATAGCGGCTACTCTTCTTTTTTGTGTTTATGATTTCGATGATTTGTCTGTATCATCGTCAGGTGGTGTCAGTGGGTCTACAGATCCTTGCTGGTGTTCCATGTCTGGCTTCACCGGCTCGGTTGATGATGCAGAAGAAGTGTCTTCCTGCTTGGTAAGATTAACAGTTTGCGAATGATCCGGATGTTGTGGATGTTCACCTTCACCGTTATGGACAGGTGGCTGTACCGGTGCAGCAGGAGCCTGTGGTTCCTGATACTGATGGAATCGACTCGGATCAGTCGGCAGTCCCTGTCCATGATGCGTTGGCGCACCAGGATTGTAATAGGAATGCGGCGGCTGTCCGAGATCCGGCTGCCCTGTTGGTGTATAGACCGGCATTCCCGGCTGCGGTGGCGTATACGGTGGATACGCGTTGTCTACGCCTTTGTTGCGAGTGAACAGGTAGATAATGTACGCAATAATACCCGGCATAATAATATAGAAAATACCTAGCGCAATATTGCCTGCTCCGCCGACAGTCATCAGACTGAATGACATCAGAATCGTATCGAACATCACGTGAGCGAATACGACAGCGATAAAGCCGTAGCGCAGGAAGACCAGACTGAACAGCAGTCCGATAATCAATAATTCCACCGGACGGGAATAGACCGGATAGATCGGATACAGCGTATGACCGAGCGCCCAGATGATCGATGTAATCACCGAAGCGGCAAAGGTATTACGCAGCAGTTTTTTTAGCATACCGATTCCGAATAGTCGGTATACGCCCTCTTCGCCAATGCCGGCCATCCAGGCGAGCAGTGGCAGCAGCGCAGGTATCGCCATATTATAAGGAGAGCTGGAATCATCACTGGACGAGAATACACCAAGTGCATTTTCCAGTACCAGATAGATGATCGATTGCACGCCCAGCAAAATAATAGCGAATAGATAACCGAGTGCTGCACTATGCAGTACGTACTTGCCATAGCCTACCTCTTTGGAGCGCGGCCACATATTCATGCCGCGTTCCCGCCAGAGGCCATCGCCGCCGACCAGGGAGAAGTAGAGCAGCACAGCCATCAATACGTTCAGCATCAGCTGCAGGCCTACGAGGAACAATGTCATGAATACACCATAATCTTGACTACCAAAGCTGGCTTCAAAATAAGGCCACATATTCACAACGCTGATTACCGATACCGCACAGTAGATCAGGGACAGCACAATTCCTCTTTTGAAGGAAGTATGCTTGCGTTTCAATGAAGCGAACACAATTGCCAGCACACCGAGTACCAGTGTGAATAGTCCATAACCGGCAAAGGTCAGCCAGTAGGCGAGTGAAGTCTGCTTTTCAATATACTGGGTGTAGGAAGCAGGCGGTGTCAGTACCGGCTGGAACGAACGCAGTTCGCCTTCTTCAAAAGTAAATTTGAGATGCAGCTGGGCTTCACCGAGCTTGCCGCCATCACGCAGTGTATAATCAAGTCCAAATTCTCCATCGGTCTGAAGCTCTAGTGAAGCAGGATCATAGCCCATTGTTTTCAACAGAGGGCGGGCCTGTTCGACCTTTTGTGTCAGTGTCATATTGCCTTCATTAATGGAAGACGGTTTGGGTGACAATGGATTGCTGTTATCCATCGGTGTATTCGAATCGGTCTTGATCATAAAAGCGACTACTTTTCCGGTATTCATATGTACATCGATGTCTACGGAAGAGAGGTAGCCGCCTGCTTTGTAATGTACACGGAATATATCATAGGGAGCGAGCTTTTCCAGTTGTTTGCTGTACTGCTGGCTTAATTTTTCCTTGGCTACATAGCCGCTCAGCTCAGAATCGGTATGATAGCTGGCTTTGGGGGAGTGCAGCTTACTGATCATTTCGGGCGTCAGTGGCAGATTATTTTTGAATGCATCGGCACTGGCTATTGCCTTGTCCTGACTGATTACATTGGTCTGGTCCACTTCGAGCGTCTCCGAAGCGGTCAGCGGAATCACCTGGGTAAATAAAAAGATAACCAGAGCGATTACTGCCAGAATACTTAGTATCTTGTAATTGGGTTTGAGCTGCACAGGCCTACCTGTTGGGTTCATAATGTCCTCCTTGGTGCGATCATGTAATTTGTCCGTTCAACTACCAGCCCATACGTATTGGATCAAAGAAAGGATTCGGGTGTTACGTGACAAAAGGCGCAGATAATGCAAGTTTAGCGTAATCTGTAAACTATTGCAAAATAGCTTTGTGATACGATAAAACAGGGATTATAATCAATAGGCATCTGGTTTAAAGATACAGAAACGAAAGGACAGGGGAATAAAGCTTCATATTTAAATAGATATTGCTGCAGCTGCCTGTACCGATTACTTAATAACATGACAAACAGAGGTGTACATAAGGTGAAGATGAGTTTGAAGTTAAAAGGAAATACGAGAGTATGGACGCCGCCGCGTATACTGGCGCTGGGATATGCCATCATTATTTTGCTCGGCACCACTTTGTTAATGCTGCCCGAGTCGCATCAGAGCGGAGTAGGGATGAGTTTTCTCAATGCGTTCTTTACCGCTACATCGGCTACCTGTGTAACAGGACTGGTTGTCGTAGACACAGGGACATTTTTCACCACCTTTGGTCAGACGGTCATTATGTGCCTGATCCAGATCGGAGGTCTTGGATTCATGACGATGGCGACACTGATCGCCCTGGTCTTCCGCCGGAGAATATCACTGCGGGAGCGCCTGATTCTGCAGGAGTCCATGAATCAGGGCGATATGGAAGGCATCGTACGCCTGATCAAAAAAGTGCTTTATTATTCCTTTGCTATTGAGCTGGCAGGCGCGATCGTGTTCAGCCTGCGTCTGATGATGGATCATCCGCCTGGTCAGGCTGTCTTTTTTGGGATTTTTCATGCTGTATCGCTGTTTAACAATGCCGGGTTTGATCTGTTTGGTGGATATAGAAGTCTGACCGGATATGTAGATGATCCGATTATGAATCTGGTGGCTATTCTGCTGATTGTGCTTGGTGGCCTTGGATTTGTCGTTTTATCCGATCTGATTGAATTCCGCAAAAATCGCAGACTGTCCCTGCATACCAAATCGGTTCTGCTGATGACCGGTATTTTGCTGACAGCCGGATTTGTGCTTGTTTTCCTGTTTGAATTTACCAATCCGGGTACGCTCGGCAAATTAAGCTGGGGAGGTAAGTTCTGGGCATCCTTGTTCCATTCGACTACGACTCGTACAGCTGGAGCCAATACGATTGATCTGACTCAGCTGCGGCAAGCAACATTAATGTTGACCATTATATTCATGTTTATCGGGGGCTCGCCAGGGTCTACAGCAGGCGGTGTCAAAACGACAACCATCCTATTGATGTTTGGTGCCGTACTTGCCATGCTGCGTGGTCGTAAGGATGTTGTATTGTTCCGTTTCCGGCTGGGACAGGAACGTATCTTCAAAGCGCTCACTATTGTTATTTTTGCACTGGTGCTGGTTATAACGGCAACGATGATTCTCAGTATGACAGAATCAACCGATTTCCTGACTGTTTTATTCGAAGCTACTTCTGCGTTTGGTACGGTAGGTCTGTCGCTCGGACTGACACCGCATCTGACGGTAGTAGGCAAGTTGCTGATCTGTCTATTAATGTTCGCCGGACGTGTGGGACTGATTACTCTGGCGTATGCACTGGCACCGAAGCAGGAGAAAGAGCCTTTCCGGTATGCCGAAGGCAAGATTATGATTGGTTGATGACAGACTGCATAGCAGACTAGACATAGGTTCTATAGTGAGTACCCGGCAGGATCGGAGCAGCAGTAATGCTCCTGATCTGCCGGGATTTTTTGATGAACGATAGATCTTTTATAAAGGAAAGTCATCTTAGGGCGACCATTCTTCATTTTCCAGCCGGGGCGCCGTATCAGCCACACGGATATTCGCGTCCTTGATCATACGCGAGGAATCATCAAACCGGGCAGTAGTATCGGCAATCCACTGGCGGGCAGCAGATCCCAGCTCGGCCGCTTCATTATAAATAAGGCAGGTTGTCCGGCGAGTCTGCTCCAGCTCGGGAATATGCAGTGAGACCAGTTCATTGCTGGATAGCAGCTGTTCACCAATATAGGAGCGGGGCAGCAGTGCCGCTGCCATACAGATCGGCAGCAGCCGTACAATCGCTTCAAAAGAATCGATCTCCATACGCAGATCAGGCATCACCATATAGCGGTGAAAGACATCATCAATCAATTTGCGGTACCACGTACCCTTGGAGAACATAATCATTGGCAGCCCCTGCAGATCCTGCATATCGGGCTGCTTTTTGTCAGCAAGGGCATGATTTTTGGGTAATACCAATTCCAGATGGTCGTCAAAGAGCGGTGCGCAGACCAATCCCGACTCATGGATAGACGAAGCGACAATACCGATATCAGCCCGTTTGTCACGAATGTCATTGACAATCTCATGCGTCTTGCCTGTAATCAGCTTGACCTCCGCGTATGGATGCTTCTCTGTAAAGCTGCGCACCAGCGGCGGCATGGTGGTCTGCAGTGTAGTCAAGCTGGCTCCAAACGTAACAGTTGTCTGATCTTCAGACTTGTAGCGGTTCAGGCTCTGGAGGAAACGCAGCTGCTGCTGGCGCTGTTCCAGAGCGTATGTGTAGGTGAGCCGGCCGATAGCGGTCAGCTCCAGCCGTTTGCCGTTGCGGTTAAACAGAGCGACACCCAGCTGTTCTTCCAGTTTGGCTATTTTGCGGGAGAGTGCAGGCTGTGACAAATTCAGTAGCCTCGAGGCCTGATTCAGACTGGATTGCTCGACAACGACAGCAAAAACATCTAAATCTTCTATCATCTGGGAAATAATCTCCTCTCTTATGCAAAAAAGTTATAACATTTAATAATTATATTGCAATTCCATTATAAGCCAAATTAGAGTAACATAAAAAGCGACACAACTTGTTCACATACGAACGTTATGTGAATATCTTTTTACGGAAGAAAGATATTGCATGATACGACTCCTTATTTATAGTCGTGAACAAGCTGTAAAGCTACGGAAGATGGGGAACTTCCTAGCAAGGATGGATAGAGGTCCGATACTTGCCTGTCCATCCGGGTCTAGGCGGCATTTTAATATGCCTGTCGATATGAAAACGCTCTTATTAGGAAAGGGGAACGTCATTCATGAAAGGCTTTTACGCCAGAAGGCTGCATTCACTGCTCGGGGTCATTCCGCTCGGTTTATTTTTTCTGGAGCATTTGATCACTAACTTTTCCGCCTACGAAGGAGGAAAGGAATCTTTTGATGCCGGAGTGAAATTTCTGAACGGTCTTCCACTTGTACTTGTTCTGGAGACCTTCTTTATTTTTCTTCCACTGCTCTATCATGGCATCTACGGTCTGTATATCGCATACCAGGCCAAGCCGAACAATGCTCATTTTGGAAATGAGCGCAACTGGCGCTATACGCTCCAGCGTGTAACCGGTGTAATTACTTTTATCTACATCGCATGGCACGTATATGACACTCGCTTCCAGGTTGCATTTGGCAATGTGACGCATGAGCAGCTAGGCGGCATCATGCATAATATCGTCACCAACCCGGCTACATTCGTACTGTATACGATTGGTGTGATAGCGGCTTCGTTCCACTTTGCCAATGGTCTCTGGTCATTCCTCGTTACATGGGGAATCACAGTAGGCCCAAGATCGCAGCGCGTATCTTCATACATCTGTATGGCGCTGTTTGTGATCGTATCGATTATGTTCGTTCTGTCTCTGGTAGCATTCCGTAATATGGATTTCCAAGACCCAACCGTTGCATTTCAAAGCATTCGTCATTTTATCGCATAAATGACCCTGCCGCTGTGTCATAGGTTCGTCCTATCCTAACCAGTATTCAACAGGACTGTCAGGTTAGACAGCAAACCGTATTCACAGTCGTTAAGGGGCAAGCAGGTTAAAGGGGAGGGTAATTTCTTATGGCAACATCCAATATCATCATCGTGGGCGGCGGTCTGGCCGGTCTGATGGCCACCGTCAAAGCGGCAGAAGCAGGCGTTCACGTTCATTTATTTTCACTCGTACCGGTAAAGCGCTCGCACTCCGTATGTGCGCAGGGCGGTATCAACGGTGCGGTTAATACCAAAGGGGAAGGCGACTCACCATGGCTGCATTTTGATGACAGCGTATATGGTGGTGACTTCCTCGCCAATCAGCCTCCGGTCAAAGCGATGTGTGATGCTGCACCTGGTATCATTCACCTCATGGACCGTATGGGCGTTATGTTCAACCGTACACCTGAAGGTTTGCTGGATTTCCGCCGTTTCGGAGGCACCAAGCATCACCGTACCGCCTTTGCCGGTGCAACGACCGGTCAGCAGCTGCTGTACGCACTGGATGAGCAGGCGCGCCGCTGGGAGACAGCTGGCCTCGTAACCAAGTATGAGAACTGGGAATTCCTGAATGCAGTACTGGATGACGAAGGCGTATGCCGCGGTATCGCTGCACAAAATCTGCGCTCCATGGAAATTGTTACGTTTGGTGCAGATGCGGTTATTCTGGCGAGTGGTGGTCCCGGTATTATCTTCGGCAAAACGACCAACTCGGTTATTAACACGGGTACTGCAGCAAGCGCTGTATATCAACAGGGTGTACATTATGCCAACGGTGAGTTTATCCAGATTCACCCGACAGCGATTCCCGGCGACGACAAGCTGCGTCTGATGTCCGAATCGGCTCGTGGTGAAGGCGGACGGATCTGGACATACAAAGACGGCAAGCCATGGTACTTCCTGGAAGAGAAATATCCTTCCTACGGTAACCTGGTGCCTCGTGATATCGCAACCCGCGAAATCTTCGATGTCTGTGTCAATCAGAAGCTGGGCGTCAATGGCGAGAACATGGTCTACCTGGATCTGTCCCACAAAGATCCAAAAGAACTGGATGTGAAGCTCGGCGGAATCATCGAAATCTATGAGAAATTCATGGGCGATGATCCACGCAAGATTCCGATGAAGATCTTCCCGGCAGTCCATTATTCCATGGGCGGCATGTGGGTCGATTACAACCAGATGACCAATATTCCGGGATTGTTCGCTGCCGGCGAGTGTGAGTACCAGTATCATGGTGCCAACCGTCTGGGCGCCAACTCTCTGCTGTCTGCCATCTATGGCGGTATGGTAGCCGGACCAAAAGCGGTCGAATATGTAAAAGGCCTCAAAAAATCTTCTGCTGATCTGCCAACGAGTCTGTATGATCAGGCACGCAAGCATCATGAAGAGAAATACGAGCGTCTGCTTGGCATGAATGGTAACGAAAATGCTTATGTGATCCACAAGGAACTTGGCGAGTGGATGACTGATAATATGACGGTTGTACGCTACAATGATAAGCTGCAGGCGACGATAAATAAGATTAAGGAACTCAAACAACGTTACGGCAATATTGACGTGAATGACTCTTCCCGTTGGACGAACCAGGGAGTAGCCTTTACCCGTCAGCTGTGGAACATGCTGGAGCTGGCCGAAGCGATGACCCTTGGCGCGCTGCTGCGTGACGAGAGCCGTGGAGCCCACTACAAGCCTGATTTCCCGGTACGTAACGATGAAGACTTCCTCAAAACAACCAAAGCCACCTGGACACCGGATGGACCGCAGATTTCGTATGAAGAAGTCGATGTGTCCCTGATCCCTCCTCGTGTACGTGACTATTCCAAGAGCTAAGTTAAGCTCTTATGGAACTGTCGCTTGAATGCAATTGACATGTCGTGAGTATATCGAATGAACACTCAGATTAATGTGAATGATAGAAGGGGGCATTACCCATGGCGGAAGCAGTTTCAACTGAGAATCAAACCACACAGCAAACAGGCCGCAAAGTGAAATTCGTGATTACCCGTCAGGACAAGCCGGATGGCCCATCCTATGCGGAAGAGTTCGAATTACCATACCGTCCCGGCATGAACGTAATCAGTGCGCTGATGGAGATTCAGCGTAATCCGGTTAACAGTGGAGGCAAGGATACCGCACCAGTATGCTGGGAATCCAACTGTCTGGAAGAAGTCTGTGGCGCATGTTCCATGGTCATCAATGGCAAGCCGCGCCAGGCCTGCTCCTCACTGGTTGATAAGCTCGAGCAGCCGATCACGATCGCGCCGATGAAAACATTCCCGGTTGTTCGTGACCTGGTTATCGACCGCAGCCGTATGTTCGGTGCTCTGAAAAAGGTCAAAGCATGGATTCCGATCGACGGCACGTATGATCTGGGTCCGGGTCCACGCATGGCAGAGAACAAACGCCAGTGGGCTTATGAATTGTCCAAATGCATGACCTGTGGCGTCTGCCTGGAAGCCTGCCCGAATGTGAATGACAAAACCGAATTCATGGGTCCTGCGCCGTTGTCCCAGGTTCGTCTGTTCAATGCACATCCAACAGGTGAAATGAACGCTGAAGAGCGTCTGGATGCTATTATGGGTGAAGGCGGTATCGAAGCCTGCGGTAACTCACAGAACTGTGTGCGTTCCTGTCCAAAAGGAATTCCGCTCACGACTTCGATTGCCGATCTGAACAAAGAAACCAACAAACGTATGTTCAAGCGCTGGTTGAGTGTATAATAAGCAGCAGCCAGCAGCATTATAGGAGCAGCAGCATTCTGCTCCGAACAAGCGGGTGACGCGTATAACGCGAAGCCCGCTTTTTTATACATATGATTAGCGGAGGAATATACATGATTAGTGAAAGACCGATTAGTTTTGATCAGTTAGTCGCCGAATTCCGGACACTGGGCGTAACGCAAGGTATGAATATTTTGCTGCACTCGTCCCTGAAAAGTATTGGAGGATGGATTCCCGGCGCGGCAGAGACCGTTATTCTGGCGCTGGAGCAAGTGCTTGGAGAGGAAGGTACATTGATGGTGCCTACACAGACTTCACAGCTTACCCATCCGAAGCTCTGGAAATACCCGCCTGCCGATCCCAAGTGGTGGGATTTGATTTGCGAGAGTACACCTGCCTACGATCCTGACTTTACCGTCACTTCGGGAATGGGCGTAATCGTAGAAACTTTTCGCAAGCAAAAAGGCGTCATCCGCAGCAATCATCCCCACGTCTCTTTTGCTGCCTATGGACGTCATGCTCAGGAATGGATGAAAGATCATAGTCTGGACTATGGACTGGGCAGTGCTTCGCCGCTGCAGAAGCTGTATGATGCAGATGGTCATGTACTGATGCTGGGTACCGATTATTTGACGAACACCTCTATCCATCTCGCCGAATTCATGGCCGACTGGCATGGTAAAAAGGAGATCGAGATGAATGCACCGGTCATGACAAAATCGGGTAAACAGTGGATCAGCTTCAAGGATCTCAATTTTGATTCGGATGATTTTGACCGGATTGGCAGTGACTTTGAAGCGGATTGTCCCCATCTATGGAAACAGGGAAAAATAGGCAGTGCCAATGCACGTCTGTTATCCCAGCGCGGACTGGTCGATTACGCAGCAGGCTGGTTGGAAACGCATCGTTAAGGATATATATTAGATATAAATCTTTTACATAATGCAGGTAGAGAGGGGTTATGGCTATGATATGCCGAGAACGCGAACACTCTTTTATTATGATCCGGCAACATGATCATGCACGATTATCCGGAGAATTCTCACGACATATGGATTCAGGTCCAACACGGGATACGAAGCGCTGGGATGAGGTCCTTTTGGGCTGTGAACAGCATGATCGAGGATGGATTCCGCTGGATCAGATTCCGGTATGGAATGACGCGGAGGAAAAACCATTTACATTTATGAATTTCCCGGAACCGGCCAAGCTGGTCTTTTATCGGTATGGCATTAGCCAGCTGGAAGAAATGAGCGCGTATGGCGCATTGCTGGCAAGCCTGCATTATACGGCGCTGGTGAGCCACTATGGCGAGGAAGATCCATTTTGCCAGGCTTTCCTGCAGGAGGAAAAAGAACGTCAGGAACGTATCCGTGAGCAGCTGTCTCCGGCGGATGACGAGCTGGCTTATCACCGCTCCGTGCTGGAGCTGTGCGATGATCTGTCACTGTATGCCTGTCTCAATGACCCTGGAGTTAACAAGAGCGAGGAACAGGACTGGTGGAAAGACGGATTTGCGGTCGGCAAAAAGCTCGATGTTACGAATCATCAGACCATCATGCCGGAATGGACAGAGCCGGGTATGATTACGCTGAGTCCGTTTCCTTTTCGCGAGCCGGTCGAGGTGCAGCTGATCTATCGTGAAGTATCCAAAGAGAAGATTCAGCAGTCCGGATTGGCGGAAGCTTATGAAGCAGCGGAAGAGCAGCAGCTCACGATTACGTTCCAGGCGGCGCAGGCAAATGAATTGCAGTGACTGGTAATCCCGAATTTGACGAAGGCTGCAGGATTCGGCACAATAATCATTATGGATGGACAGACCTGAGCATCTGGCAGGTCTGTCTGTAATGAATAGAGCTGAAGACAGCCAAGCGGAGAAGGAGGGGCCTCGCCTGAATGATCTATACACACTAAATGCAGCAGGCCGTAGGAGAGTTCGTTCTCTGATCAAGCCTGGTCTATATTCAATGACACGCAGACAATTTCTCAAAGGAAGCGCCGCTGCGCTGGCAGCACTGGGCGCAGGTGGAGCTGGCTATACATGGCTTGGTGAACCCAATTGGCTGGAAAAAGTATATATCGATCTGGAACTGCCACAGTTGCCACCCAGTCTGAATGGGATGAAGCTGGTACAATTTAGCGATATGCATCTTGGACTGGGCAATCATGCCAAGGATCTGGAAAAACTGGCCGATATCATTATGGCGGAACAACCGGATATGATTTGTTTTACCGGTGATATGGTCGATGACGATTCATCTGTCCTGCAGCCCGGTATCGGAGCGCTCCGGCGGATGAAGGCTCCACTCGGACAATATGCAGTGCTTGGCAATCATGACTATCTGCAGGATGCACTCGCTGTATCGCGTATGATGGAGCAGGGCGGATTCCGATTGCTGATGAATGATCATCATCAGATTCGCCGGGAAGATGGCGTACTGGCGATTGCCGGGCTGGATGATCAGCTGCTTGGCAATCCGGATATACATAAAGGAGCAGCAGGCATACCCGCAGAAGCCTGCCGGATTCTGCTGATGCATGAACCCGACTATGCCGACCGTATACCGGCAGAGCTGAATTTTCATCTGCAGCTGTCCGGGCACAGTCATGGCGGCCAGATTCGGCTGCCAATGTTCGGAGCGGTTATTACACCAAGAGGATCACGCAAATATATTATGGGCTGGTATCAGGCCGGACCGACACGGCAGCTGCCGCTGTATGTAAACAGGGGGATCGGCATGTCCCAGCTGCCGGTCCGTTTTATGTGCCGTCCGGAATTGACCATTTTTACCCTGAAAAGAAAGCCGGAATAAGCAGCGCCGGAAATGGAGGAAAACGATGGAACGCATTGCACTTGTATCTGATATTCATGGCAACTATCCTGCCTGGCAGGCGGTGCTGGAGGATATCGAACGCCGCGGAATCCGGCGTATTTTTTGTCTGGGAGATCTTGTCGGCAAAGGACCGGATACTGTCCGTATTACCGACAGTGTACGAGAGCGCTGCGAAGTCGTAATTCGCGGCAACTGGGAAGAACTGATTGTAAGGATGAGCGGAGATGACGAGCTGTTTGGCTGGCATGCGCAGCGTCTGGGTACGGAGCGTCTTGATTATCTGGATTCACTACCGCTTCGGCATGATTTTATGCTGAGCGGTCGGTTGGTCTCACTCGTACATGCATCGCCGGAAAGTGTATTCCAGCGTGTGCAGCCGTGGGATTCGCTGGAACAGCGTTTGGCGATGTTTGCTCCTGTACCCGGTGAAGAGACCTCTACACCGCGAGTGCCGGATATCGTAGGTTATGGAGATATCCATAATGCATATTTGCAGTATCTGGAAGGCCGAATGTTATTTAATACAGGGAGTGTAGGTAATCCGCTCGACCTGCCGGAGGCATCTTATGCTATTCTGGAAGGAGATTATCTGTCTGACGAGAAATCGCCTTATTATCTGCAATTCGCCCGTGTGCCATACGATATTGAACAGGCAGTAGCGGATGCGAGGGCAGCAGGGATTCCTGCATTGGATTATTATATCAAGGAGCTGCGCACCGGCGTGTACCGGGGACTGCAGACCTGAGCTCAGGGAGGAAACAAGCAATGGCGATGCTTAGTAAAGAGGAATTGAAAAAAGGAATCCCCGAGCTGGATACAGACCGACTGATTCTGCGTCGTCTGACTGCAGATGATATTGAGCGCTGGTGGGAATATGCCAGTGATCCGCAAGTGATTACGTATCTGTACGGTTCGCCCCAGATCAAGGAATATCAGGCACTGCAGCCGGATCGTCTGGGCCGAAGAGTAGAGGAAGCTTTTCGCAGCATGACATCGATTCATTTTGCAGTCACTTCCAAAGAAGACGGTACAATGTATGGCGTATGTTCTTTTCAGCGATGGGATGAACATGCAGCCCGAGCCGAGATTGGATTTGCCCTGTCCCAGCCCTTCTGGGGCAAAGGTTATGCAACGGAAGCGGTAGGTCGCCTGGTGACATTCGGATTTGAAGAAATGGGACTGTCTCATATTGTAGGCCGCTGTCATGTGAAAAATCAGCTGTCGATACGGGTACTGGAAAAAAACGGGATGCGTCAGCAGCCACCCGCCAATCTGGGTATCAAAAGCTACTGGCAGGAGATGGGCATTATCGTGTATTCGGTAGCCAACAGCGAATTCATGCTGCGCAAGGAACGGGCTGCCATGCATTCGCAGGTGCGCGATGATCTTGGCGGTTCCGTTTCTTCATGAGCGGTGAACGCTGGTTTACCAGTCCGGTCGGTGTACTCGTCAGTTCGCTGATTGCTGTCATTCTGTGGGGAAGTGCACTGCCTTTTATCAAGCTTAGTTATCAGCATCTGGGCATTGGTTCCCACGATCTGTTTGCCCAGTGGCTGTTCGCCGGATACCGGTTTGCGCTGGCTGGGCTGCTGCTGATCCTGCTGTCTTATATGCTCAAGCCGCGTGGACAGAAAATACCCAAGATACCAGCTGGACGATTGAGCATGCTGGCCCTGCTGCAGACACTACTGCAGTATATTCTGGTCTATGCTGCACTGGGTCTGGGCTCGGGTATTACGATGTCTATTATTGCCGGCTCAACCTCTCTGTTCCAATTGCTGGCCGTACGCTGGATGGAACGAACAGAAAAGCTGTCTGCTCGCAAATGGATAGGCCTGCTGCTTGGATTCTCCGGTATTACGGTGATGGGCATGGCGCAGGGCAATGAACTTCGGCTGGTCTTCGGACTGGCTGAACTGCTGATGTTGCTGTCTGCGCTGTCCGGAGGTGTAGGTAATGTGCTGGCACGCCGTGAGGCTGCTGTAGAGCCGGTAATCAGTCTGACTGGCCGTCAGATGTTCTGGGGCGGTCTGGGGCTGCTGGTGCTTGGTTGTGCCTCGGGTAATCCGATTCCTTTTGAATGGGATCTGGTAGGGGTGGGCATGCTGCTGTATCTGGCTATTGTCTCTGCTGGAGCGTTCGCCCTCTGGAACATGGTCATGAAATACAATGAAGTGGGCAAAGTATCTATGTATCTGTTCCTTACGCCGTTATTTGGCGTCGTTCTGTCGTCAGTATGGTTGGGTGAGCATATTTCCCTGTGGGCGCTCGTAGCATTGAGCCTTGTTGCTGCAAGTATCCTGCTGGTGAACCGTCAGCGCAAAGTGGCAGCATCGTAGACATAATACAGATATGCACATTGTAAATAAGCGGTACAGACACGGGAAAGTTACCGATTTGTCATTTAACTGCAATACAGCTGCAATCCGATTCTAACAAGCTGACTGTATGATGAATGACAAGACCCCCTTTTTGATACATGTAAAAGGACCTGCCTAGCGCAGGTCCTCTTTTTTTTGCTTATGATGGCTATTTGGTTGGTTACAGGGCAACAGCCTGACGCTGTTTTTGTTTGTAATAGACCCATTCGGTGTAGCCGATATCGCGCAGCTTCTGTGCGACCAGATCCAGATCGTCTCCAACGCGCTGGGCAATATGGGAATCCGAACCAAAAGAAACCTCCACACCAAAATGATGGGCACGTTCCAGAATATCGTCTACAGGATGCCATAGTCCGCATACTTTGATCTTGCCGGATGTATTTACCTCGATAGCAACCCCGGATTCAGCGATCGTCTGCAGCATCTGGTCCAGTGCCTGTGGAGCCTGAATCTCTGTAAAAGCGGGATAATTACTCTTCATTGCATCAATATGACCGAGAATCTGGAACATGCCGCTTTTGGCCGATTCGCCGATCAGACGGAAATATTCCGTTTTGGCAGCTACCTGGGCTGCCGTATCCATGCCTTCCCAGCGGGTACGGTCAAAAATGCTGTATCCATCGCTGAAATGCACAGAGCCAATAATATAGTCAAAAGGGTACTGGGACAGTGTCTGCTGATACAGCTGAGCATGGTCAGGGAAATAATCCGATTCGATGCCAAGCAGTACATCGATTTTACCGGCGTATTCTTTTTGCAGATCCAGTACTTCCTGTACATAATTTTTCAGTTCGCTCTTGCCCATTGTTGTATTGGGGAAGGGCTGTTCCTCTTTGGAACCAAAATACGGTGTATGGTCGGAAATTCCGATCACCTGAAGGTCTGCGGCAATCGCAGCCTCGATATAATCACGAATATCACCGACTGCGTGACCGCAGCGGTAATGGTGGGTGTGCAAGTCAAATCTCATCTATCAACCGCTCCTTTGGCTAATTTATTCCGGACTCGTAAAATGATCCTCCGGCATTCCTTTTAGATCATTGAGGAACTGGCGCATTGCCGAATTGAGATAACGACCGGATTTGTAGATCAGGCCGACCGGATGACTGACTTCAAACTCGGGCATCGGAATCATAACGAGCGTTCCGTGCTTCAGTTCACTCGTAATGGACTGTCTGGAAATGATCGCTGCGCCAAGATCGATCTCGACCATTCGCTTCACTTCCTCACTGCTGGACAGCTCCATGATAACCTGTGGCTCAATCTGGTGCGTTTTGAATACATCATCGACAAAGCGTCTGCCTACGGTGTCCGGAGACAGCATAATCAGGGGAAGATTCTCCAGGTCGTGGATCGTGGCCTTGCGGGTACGTGCCAGGGAATGCTGGGGAGAGACGACCAGCTCGAACATATCATAATAGAGGATGGACGTCTCCAGATTCGGATTGCGCTCGATCAGATAACCGATGCCGACATCCACAATCCCGTTTTCTACACTATGATAGACCTGCGAGGAAGACATCGAATGAATCATGGTCTTGATCAGCGGGAACTGATTCTGAAAATAGGATAATACCCGCGGCAGAATCTGAATAGCGATCGATGTAGTGGTCCCCAGCAAAATGCGTCCCTGAGGAGTCTCATCCAGATCGGACAGCCGCTGCTTGAGCTGTTCTACAATAGCCAGAATCTGTTCGGCATGCTCTAGAAATACGGTACCCTGATCCGTAAGCGTAACCGGCTGATTGCGGTTGACGAGCAGGGTCTTGAATTCATCTTCGAGGCTTTTGATTTGAGCGGAGACCGCAGGCTGTGTCAGATTGAGCAATTCACCTGCCTTACGGAAGCTCATCGTCCGCGAAATGGTCAATAATGTCTCCAATTGACTGATATTCATGAGTTCCTCCTTATGTACACCTATTATTAAATTATAGGTGATTCCCGAAAAAGCGGCAATGCGATAGAACACCCATTCGTGAGTGAATGTTCATTACTTTTGTAAAATATACGAAATAATTATCCCAAACCGATTTATTGAGCTCATTCTAATCTACATAAAACCCTCTTACTATCCGATAATAATAAAAAGGCAGTCGATTGGACCTATAAAATAACAAACACACCATTCTTTGTACCTAGTATTCGACATTGCAGCATCGATGAAAGCCTTGTTTTCAAAACAATTTTAATTAAATTTGAAATGTTTCAATGTTTCTGGATGAATTGTCCTAGGTTATAAGTTATAATAACATTACAATTCATAGGTCATAAGTTTCATTTAAAATAGTAACCCATAAGTAGAGGGGAGTATTAAAGTATGAAGGCGGAAGTTATTAATCCATTTTTGGAAGCAGCAAGGTTGGTTATCGGACAGGTGGTTCAGGTAGCCCCTTCTACCGGAAGTTTGGGTATCAAGGATATTGAGATGGCAGACAATCATATCTGGATCCAGATCGGCATGACCGGGCAAATGAGCGGCGATATTATCTTTGGTATTCATGAAAGTGTAGCTTTGCGGATGGTTTCGGCGATGATGGGCGGATTTGTAATGACAGAGATGGACGAGATGGGCCAAAGTGCTATTTCCGAACTCGGCAATATGATCAGCGGTAACGCAAGTACTATTTTGTCCAACCAGGGTGTAACCGTAGATATTACGCCTCCAAAAGTAATGAAAACCAGTGCAATCACTTTTACGTCAGCCAAAGCATTGACTATTCCATTGATCATGGAAGGTATTGGCGAACTGGATATTCAGGTTATGGTATCCTGATCCACGATAAGGCAAAGCAAAAAAACGATGTCATTATGACATCGTTTTTTTTGTGTCTGTATATTCTTTAATGAGGATTGTACAAGTGAGCAGGATAGATATTCATATAGACGGTCGGACTCTCCAGTACAGAAGGGGAGTTATTTGACTTTCTCGGCTTTGCCGCTGAGGATCTTCAGTACATTATTCTCGTATCCGGCGGTGTAATTGATTTGATAGGAGGTATAGACGGTGCCTGTATCCTTGCGTTCTTCAGCAGTAATCCGGATCGATACGATCGCCTGATCACCACTACGCTCGGAAGAAATACGATCGACAGTGACTGTACCGGTATTGAGATAGCCTTCACGGAACTTCGCATAAGCGAGCTTGCCCTGCCAGCGGCTGCCCAGCAGGGAATAGGCTGTAACATAGTCACGGGCATTCAGACTGTCATAAAAGTAGCTCACCAGATATTCCCCTTCATCGGTGAGTGACAGCTGTTCTTCGTCAGCGCCGGTATCCGTGGATGCGGTCTCCGGCAGATTCTGTACAGGATGTGCCGACCACTCAGTAACCATATCCCGTATTTCGGAGACCGGAATACTGAAGCCGATCGAATTCGATTCTGTGGCAGCGGCCGAATTAATACCGATCACTTCGCCGGTGGAAGCATCGATCAGAGGTCCGCCGCTGTTTCCGGGTGCGATCGGTGCAGAGATCTGATACAGATTTCGGTAGATGTACGGATCGATAGTCAGATTGCGATTGACGCCGCTAATAATACCGGTTGTTACCGTATTTTGAAATCCAAGCGGGCTGCCCAAAGCGAGCACATCATCGCCTACATCGGCTTTGGAAGAAGGAGCCAGCGATAGCGGCTTGGTATCTGCCAGCTCTGGAACTCTTACGACAGCAATATCGGTGTCCGTGCCAATGCCGATAACGGTACCATCCAGCGTCCGGGCATCTGCAGTTTTGATCTCTACCTTTTTGGTACCGGCAACGACATGCGCATTGGTAATCACATCACCGGATGTATTATACAGAAAGCCTGAACCGAGAATGCCATCTTCCTGCCGGATCATGACTACCTTTTTTTGTGCTTCATGAATGATTGTTTTGAGTGAATTCGGTTTGGATGCTGCTGATGATGAAGTGACCGCCAGCAGCGGTTTGGTTGTTAGTTGTGCCGGTACAGTCCGGTTGATATAGGTATAGCCACCCAGACCGGCGCCAATAATGATTACACTGGATACGATACTGATCATCCATCCTTTATTCATCGGAGCCTCCTTCATCCAGATACCAGGTTACCTGATCGAGCTGTACCTGTACCTGATCATACCAGCCGTACCCGTAGTCATAGGCGCTGAAGGAAGCACTCTCTCCCGGCTCCAGATAATAAGGATCTGTGGATGTCGTAGAAGAGGAGAGATACGCGCCGCTCGCATCATACAGGGAATAATGAATCGTAATGCCATAGATCGGCTGTGTGGCTGTATTTTCCACAATGCCGGTCGTCTCCAGATCGCCATACTCGGTAACGTTGGTGGTGACCTGACTGACCTGTACGCCTTCAGTGCGGTTTTTGAGATCTTCGGCTTCGGCCATTTGTTGGGCAGCGCGGATACGCTCCTGTTCGGCTTTTTCGAAGGCTTGCTGTTCTGAACGAATCCGGGTCTGCATATCTTTGAGTTTTTCCTGGGAGCCGGTATACTGGATCGCCGTTTGTACGATCTGGGCAGCTTCATCAAAACTGCTACCCTGGATTAGCTCTTCAGCCTGTTTAAGCGTAAGCAGCACGATTTTGTTGATGATCAGATCATGTACTTCTTTGGCATCTTTGCTGTCCAGCCGGTCTACTTCGTCCAGCTTGTAGGCAAGCGATTCGACGTCATTGAGGTTGTTTAGTTCTTTTTTGATCGTAAGAATCGATAACTGATTCCGATTCTGTTCGGCTAGTTTTCGCTCTGCCTGGAATAGAGGCTCTGTCCGTCCTGATAGTTCCTTTTCCAGAATGCCAAGAGAATGGTCGGCGCTGTCCAGCTGATTGTTCTTCAATCGTCCGGAGACAGCAGTCAGCTTGGTATGGAGCCGGTCTGCCTTTTGGATCAGATTCAGATCGGTGACAAATGAAGTCTCATCCGGCCGCAGATCATGCGCCTGGGTCATCGTATTTGCAGCTTCTTTGTATTTGCCCTGCAGCGCCAGCTTTTGGGCTTGCTGCTGCAGCTGGATCGCCTGCTGATTCTGCTTCAGCTCATGCTGATAGGCCCACCATAGCATGGCACTTATAATAATCAGCAGCAGAATGGGCGTGATCCACATCATCGGATGACGGGAATAACGTCGGGGTGGAAGCAGATTCCCGGTATTCGCTGCGGTCGGTGTGTCTTCTGCGACGACTGGAGCCGGTTCCGCGGTATCCTTTGAATCCGGTATGGTGTTTTTTTGCAGCAACAGATCGAGTGCGTCTGGCGCAGCTGCAGCAGGCTGATCCGCATCGGTATGATCTCTTTCTGTCTCCGCAGCGAGTCGGGCACCGCAGCGGCTGCAGAAAACTGCATCTTCCTGCTGTGGTGCACCACAAACATGGCAGTGTATCATAATATCCCCCTTGTGAATTGTTGCCTATCTGTCAGTTATTTTTATGGTTTGTACAGAGGCTAAGCTATCCATTTCAATATAGCATAAGCTTACTGGATAATCAGGTGAAAAATTCCTCTAATGGGTATGAATATTCCAGTAGATAAAAAGTGCAAGAGTCAAGAGTGTTCTCTGCAGCCCAGCCCTGGTGCTGTCTGCTGGATATCTGATGATGAATCTCTTAGAATAGAAGAGACTGGAGGGAACGGTATGAATCTGGAAAATAAAGTGATATTGATAACAGGCGCATCCAGTGGATTGGGCGCAGGAGTAGCGCCACTGCTGCTGGAGCAGGGAGCTATTCCGATACTGACTGCGCGCTCCGAGGACAAGCTGGTTCAGCTGTCGCGCGGACTTAACGGACCGCACGAGGTGATGCGTATGGATGTGCAGAATGCCGAAGAGATCGAGCAGGTGGTTCGGCAGATCATGGACAAGTATGGCCGGATTGATATATTGCTCAATAATGCAGGCTATGGTCAGTTCAAAAGTATCCAGGAGATGGAGTTGGAGGAATACAGCGAGATGATGGATGTGAATTATATGGGAATTGTCCGCTGCACCAAGGCGGTACTGCCCCATATGCTGGAGGCGGGCAGTGGACAGATCGTCAATGTGGCTTCGCTGGCCGGCAAATTTGCGACTGCCAAATCGACAGCCTATACGGCGACCAAGCATGCCGTGCTCGGCTTCACCAACTCGCTTCGCCAGGAGCTGCGCGGTACGGGGATTACCGTATCTTCTATTAATCCGGGACCGATCAGTACGGCCTTTTTTGACCGGGCAGATCCTTCCGGTGAATATGTACGCAATGTGAGTGGATTTATGTTGCCGCCCGGACGGGTATGCCGGGAAATTGTGCGCGTAATGCGCAAAAAGAAAGAAGAATCGGATTTGCCGGGGATTGCCGCTTTTGGCCTGCGGCTGTATGCGCTTGGTCCGCGGCTTGTCGACCGGCTGACGTACCGCTTTTTTGACCGCAAATAACGCGCGATCAGGAAATGCATATTGCCGTGCGGATTTGCACCAAATGCTGATATAATGATAAGGTATGGTGCTCTGTAAGGATTCTGGCTGTGTCCGTTGATTTGCATACACTTTAACTTGAACGATAAAGGATGAAACCCATGGAATCAAAATTGAATTTTCTCGAGCTCGGCATTGAAGAAGTATTTAACGATGCACTGACTCGTTATGGTATTACAACGCCTTCTCCGGTACAGGAGGAGACCATTCCGCTGATGCTGGCAGGCCGGGATATTATCGCCCAGTCCCAGACAGGCAGCGGCAAGACGCTCGCTTATCTGCTGCCGATTCTGCAGAAGATTGATCCGCAGCGCAAACAGATGCAGGCTATGATTCTGGCGCCTACGCAGGAGCTGGCGATGCAGATCGTCCGCGAAAGCGAACGTTACGGCGAGGAATGCGGCATTACGACGCTGGGACTGATCGGAGGCGCAGCAATCAAGCGTCAGGTCGAGAAACTGAAACGTCATCCGCATATTGCGGTAGGTACACCAGGACGTATCAACGAACTGATCAATATGCGCAAGCTGAAAATGCATGAAGTGAACGTGATTGTCGTCGATGAAGTCGATCAGGTACTCGGTCTGGGCGGCGGCGCCGATGTGCAGCGTATTATCAAAAGCGCACGTCGTGATCGTCAACTCGTCTTCCTGTCCGCAACCGTTAATGATCAGATTCGCAGTGTTGCTCAGCGGGATATGCAGGACCCGGCTGTTGTTGGTATTGAGCCGGAACGCCATACTGCATCTGCGATTGAACATGTGTATTTTGTAACCGAAGAGCGCAACAAGATCGATACGCTGCGCCGGGTACTGCGTCATTACAAGGCCCCCCGTTCGATCGTATTCGTAAATACAACAGAATTGATCGCCGAAATCGAGTCCAAGCTGGATTATCTGGGCTTCAAAGTACGCGCAATTTACGGCGATGCAGACAAAGTTACCCGCAGCACCGTACTGTCCCAGTTCCGCTCCGGCAAGATTCAGGTACTTGTGGCAACCGATGTAGCTGCACGTGGACTGGATATTGAAGACCTGAATCTGGTAGTGAGCCTGGACCCGGCATTTGACGCCGAGTTCTATGTACACCGCAGTGGACGTACAGGCCGTATGGGCAAAAAAGGCGTATCCGCTTCGATTGTCACCGATCGCGAACGTTTTATTATGCGCAAATTTGCCGAGACGCTGAATATTGATCTCCAGGAGCAGGTGCTCGAAGCAGGTCATGTACTTAGCACCGATGAAGTCAAACGTCCGGCACGCAAGCCGGCAGCATCCCGCCCGGCGAAAACGGCTCCGGCTGGACAGCCGAATGAAGCTGTAGAGCCGACAGCTGTACAGCCAGTACGTACAACGCCATCGGAAAACAAAGCCAAACCTGTCTCCGGCAGCAAACCTGCAGCTGGCCGAAATGGTGCAGCGTCCAAAAAAGATGGCAGAACCAAAACAAGAAAAGCCGACCAAAAAAGCAAGGGAGCACCAAAATGGCTAAAAGCCAAACGTGAAGCTTCCCAGGATGAAAAGTGAGGTTATAAATGATGGAACAGGTATCTGTACTTAACGTTGACCGCCTGACCGGCGGTTACAGTCATGGCAAGCCTGTCCTGCACGATATCAGCTTTGAAGTTGGCCGTGGTGAGATGATCGGATTGATCGGCCTGAATGGTGCAGGCAAGAGTACAACAATGAAGCATATCCTCGGACTAATGACACCGCAAGGTGGAGAGGTGAAGATCCAGGGTTCAACACTGGCAGCAGATACCCAGCAGTACCGGGCTTCGCTGGCTTTTGTACCGGAATCGCCGCAGCTATATGAAGAGATGACGGTACGCGAGCATCTGGAGTTCACTGCCCGTGCCTATAATGTCAGTACCGAAGATTACGAGCAACGCTCCCGCCGGCTGATTCAGCTGTTCAATATGGGAGACAAGGAAGACAGTCTGTCGATGCATCTGTCCAAAGGGATGAAGCAAAAGGTTATGATCATGTGCGCTTTTGTAGCGGCACCACCTTTGTACATTATCGATGAGCCATTTCTGGGACTGGATCCGCTTGGTATTCGTTCCCTGCTGGACTTTATGGTGGAAACGAAGCAAAATGGTTCTTCCATTCTGCTGAGCTCTCATATCCTGTCGACAATCGAGAATTATTGTGACCGATTTATCGTGCTGCACAAAGGACGCGTTATCGTCCAGGGCACACTGGAACAGATCCGTGAGCAGACGGGTCAGCAGGGAGTACCGCTGGAGCAGATTTTCTACGATCTGGTTCAGGACTCCAAATGGACGGTCAGCGATGAATGATCTGCTGCGATTACGCCAGAAGCGCAGAGCTGATTTCTGGTCCAAAATACTCCCGTATACACAGTATGTGATACAGAGCGGTCTGGCGGTTGTAACCCTGTTTCTGCTCATTGCTTTTGCCGCCTGGTACACGACGTTTCTGCAAAAGCTGCCGCCGGGTCTGCCGGTCTACTGGATCATGCTGATTCTGCTGACTCCACTGACGGTATATGGTACGGTTCGAACGTATATGCGTCCGGCTGATGTCGTGTTTATGCTGCCGATGGAGAAACGGATGCGTGAATATTTTGCTCCTGGCTGGCGTGGCGCAGTAATCGGCAAGTACATCTGGCTACTGCTGGTGACGCTGATTGCCTGGCCGTTCTATATCCGGGCTGCTGCCGATCCCAAGCCTCTGCTGCTGACGCTTGTATTGCTGCTGCTACTCAAAATAGTAAGTAATTATGGCAGCTGGCAGGAACTGCGTATCAATGGTGATGCTGTCCGTGTTATTTATCGGCTGCTCCGATACGTAGCTGTTATTGGACTGCTGGCTGCCTATCTGTGGCTGCCACTATGGACAGGTACCCTAGTGCTAATCGTTGGCGCTGCCATTTATTATGGTCTGCTGCGCATGCCGGGCAAGGCACAGGTTCCCTGGGAACGCCTGATTGCTGCCGAGAAAAATCATGCGACAGCGGTTATGCGCATGCTGGGCTGGTTTGTGGATGTGCCCACCGGAGAACGGAAGATCAACCACCGTCGCTGGCTGTCCTTTGCCGGTAATCGGGTGCCCTGGAAACAGGAGTGGGCTTTCCGCTTCCTCGTCTCCAAAACACTGGTACGCAGTGAACTGCTGCCTACACTGATCCGGTTCGTGCTCTTCGGGATGCTGCTGGTTCTACTGACACGGGAGTCATGGTTCGGCGTCGCTGTCTATCTGCTGTTTATTCTGCTGGCAGGTATGCAGATGACCAGTCTGCGCAAGCAGCATACCGATACATTATGGCTGTCCATTTATCCGCTGCCGCCAACATCGCAGCGACTGGAGACCGTCGGTCTGATCACACAGGTACAGCTGCTGATCGCTATCCTGATCTGGATTCCGCTGGCAACTGCCGGCGACCCGGTACGGATTGTCTGGACACTGGCTGCGGGTCTGGTCATGGTCTGGTTGTATCGCAGTTCACTCAATCGCAAATGGCTACGTGATCTGGCCGCAGGTGATGAGCTGTAAACAAGACAAGTTAATTAATTATTAATCTTTGATTATTGGTCATTGCTTATATAGACAAGTATAGCTGGATATACCGGGTTGGAGATTTCCAATCCGGTCTTTTCTATCTGCTGAATGCCGGGATGATCTACGGACAGCAGTGACCAAAACAGAAAAGACAGGCGGTGCATGACATTGGAGCATATCATAGACAGTCAGGTAGACAGCCTGCAGACGCTGGCCGAGATGATCAGTGAAGTGATGGGCAGTCCGGTAACGATTGAGGACGAAGGACATCGGCTGCTTGCTTACAGTACGCATGATCCCAGTACCGATCCGGCGCGTATCGCTACAATTGTCGGACGCAAAGTACCGGAGCATGTGCAGCGTGCCTTGTATGAATCGGGGGCGATGCAGCGGCTGCTTGACAGTGAAGAGCCGCAGCATATCCGCGAGCTGAGTGAGGTGGGACTACGCAGCCGGATGGCAATTTCAGTCCGGCATTATGATGAAGTAATTGGCTATATCTGGCTGCTGGAAAATGACGGTTCATATACGACAGCCCAGCTGCAGCAGTTCAAGCGCGGCGCACAGATCGCCGCCTCCAAAATGATGCAGCAGCAGCAGCGCCAGCAAAAGATGGAACTGCTGCGCCGGCTGCTCAATGGACGCTTCCAGTCCGAGCAGGAGGCTGCGCAGCAGTCACAGGAAGCAGGAGTAGAACTTCCCGTCTCGGGATATGTACTGATTATGGAGCAAAATGGACAGCCTGATACACGTAGCTGGTATGACAAAGTTGTTCAGGCATCTAGCGAATATGCTGTAAAAGTACATTTGCACCTACTTGAGCCGAATCGGCTGATTCTGCTATGCGGAATGAACAATAGGCTTCAATCCGATAGCTCAGCCGAATTATCTGCTCGTATCCATATGATCATCACCCGTTTGCGTTTGCTGCTGCCTGTCGAAGGGATCTATTATGCTGCCGGTGAGGGATTTGGTTCTGCTCTGCATATCCAGCGCAGCTATCGGCAGGCAAGGGAATTGATTACACTGCATCAGCATTTGCCGGAGACGCATACGATCCACTATTATCCGGACGCCGGATTCTACCGCTATCTCAATGCGATGCAGCGCGAAGCCGAACAGTTTCCGGTAAGCTGGGGACCGATCGAGCGGCTCGCAGCGTATGACCGGGAGCATAACAGCAATCTGCTGCAGACACTGTCTGTATTCCTGGATCATGATAGTGATGCCAAACAGGCGGCTGCCCAGCTGCATGTGCATACCAATACACTCAATTATCGGCTACGGCGTATTGCCGAAGTGGGACATGTGAATCTGGATAGCATGGCAGAGAAAGTGACTTTATATCTGGAACTTAAGCTGCTATGGTTGGACAGAGAGAACTGAAACGAACATAAAAGCTTCTGACCCGATCAGGTAAGTGCACATATAATTTAGAATCATGTTATAAATTTTTACATGATAGCATACTTTTTGTGTTTTTACACAATTCATATTGTTAAAATTTGGGGAACTGGACGATTACATGCTATTTTTTCTATCTTATAATGAATGTACGAAATGGCACGTTATCTGAAGGAGGAACAAGCATGAGAATTGGAATCCCCAAAGAGATCAAAAACAATGAGAATCGTGTAGCCATTACACCGGCAGGTGTGACGACACTGACTGCAGCAGGACACGAAGTATATGTAGAGACCCTAGCAGGTAAAGGAAGCGGGTTTACCGATTCCGTCTATGAGCAGGCAGGAGCAACGATTATCCAGCAGCCAGCCGAAGTCTGGTCGACAGCCGAGATGATTCTCAAAGTAAAAGAGCCATTACCATCGGAATATGGATATTTTCGGGAAGGGCTGATCCTGTTCACGTATCTGCATCTGGCAGCCGCACCCGAACTGGCAGCAGCATTGATTGAGAAAAAAGTGATCGGGATTGCTTACGAGACCGTAGAGGTGAATCGGACCCTTCCGCTACTGACTCCGATGAGCGAAGTAGCCGGCCGGATGGCGGTGCAAATTGGCGCGCAATTCCTGGAACGCCCTCATGGGGGGAAAGGGATTCTGCTCAGCGGTGTTCCCGGTGTCAAAAAGGGAAAAGTTACAATTATTGGCGGCGGTGTAGTCGGCGCCAATGCAGCCCGAGTAGCCATCGGGATGGGTGCGGAAGTAACCATGATCGATCTGAGTGCAGACCGTCTGCGTCAATTGGAGGAAATCTTTGGTCATTCGATTCAGACCCTCATGTCCAATCCTTACAATATTGCCGAAGCGGTATCCAGTTCGGATCTGGTGATTGGGGCCGTACTGATTCCGGGAGCCAAAGCGCCCAAGCTGGTAACCGAAGAAATGGTTAAACAAATGGAAGCGCATTCAGTTATTGTCGATGTAGCGGTTGATCAGGGCGGCATTGTGGAGACTGTAGATCGGATTACGACTCACAACGAACCAACCTATGAAAAGCATGGTGTACTGCATTATGCGGTCGCCAATATGCCAGGTGCTGTACCGAGAACATCTACGATGGCACTGACCAATGCGACGATGCCGTATGTCATGCAGATTGCCAATCGGGGACTTCGTGAAGCGTTGTTGAATAATCCGGCACTCAAGCTGGGCGTGAATACGGCTGCCGGAGCTATGACCTATGATGCTGTAGCGCGGGATCTGGGTTATGAATATGTAGCAGTGGATGAAGCACTGAAAAAGACCTTTACTGCAACAAGCTAAGCATTCGATATATCCATATGGACATCGTAGCAAACATCAGAATGGTGACAACGTCTAAAAATAAACCGTGTTAAATAGCACAAAGCCAGTATCATGAACAACATCTGGCCCTGTACCTGGCCCCACAATGTACTTATGGATACGCAGTACAAACCTACAGCTCCGAGCATCTATTCTCTCGTGCATAATTTGGCATAAGAGAGTAAGCTGCCGGAGCTGTCTTTGTGTTTTCCCGAATACCAGGAGTGATATTTTGTTTTTCTTAAATAAACATACAATCGATTAAGGATAATCCGTACGTCAGAGGTATTTAAAAAAGCAAAATGAAAAGAAAACGTTTATATGTTAATCACATGTAATATAAGCAATTAACGAAAAAATTAATGTTAGTTTATGTAACTTAAAATAAATACATATATTGTAGATCACACCTATATAAAACTATATAATCCTACATTTTTGAAAACGTTTAATAATGAAAATATTCGAATGATCAAGAAAAAAACTTAAAAAACGAATGAATACTACATATTAAACTTAAATAATTCGTCTTTATAAATCATTATTTCATAATATATTCCAAAATATGATTAATGATTTCATAATTTCTGATTGCTCGATATATACAATCTATGTATACTTTAAATTAGTTATCGTACCATATTATGTTAAATAAAATAACATTAAAGGGGGATTTAACAGTATGAAAGGAAGATGGAGTGGTATAGCAGCTGCAGTTCTAGTCGTAGGTTTGCTGGCAGGGTGCGGAAATGGTGGAAGTGCAACGACGGCTGGTACATCATCCGGAGGCAGCAGTAGCTCTGGTGGCAAAGTCATCAAGATTGCAACGCAATCTCCATTATCGGGAGGCAGCTCGATTCAAGGGGAAGCGATCCGATTGGGAGCTCAAATGTCGATGGAAGATCACAAGGAAGACTTTAGCAAACTGGGTTATTCGCTGGAGCTGGTTCCATACGACGATCAGGGTGATCCCAAGAAAGGTGTAGCCAATGCCGAGCAGATTGGTGCCGATCAGGCAGTGCTGGGCGTAATCGGCCATCTGAACTCCGGTGTATCCATTCCATCTTCGGTTGTATATGAAAAGTATAATATTCCGATGATCTCCCCCGCGAGTACAGCAACCGAATTTACGGATCGCAAGCTGAAAGTAGCCAACCGTGTCGTTGCACGGGATGACTTCCAGGGGCCGGCGGCGGCAGAGTACGCAGTGAAGACCGTTGGTGCGAAGAAAATATTTGTTATTCAGGATAAAACGGCATATGGCCAAGGGTTGGCAGAGGCATTCCGCGACAAGGCCCAGGAGCTGGGAGCGACCATTGCCGGCTATGAAGGAATTACGGTAGGGGAAAAAGACTTTAACGGCGTACTGAATATCGCGGCAACCCAGAACCCCGACTTTATTTTCTTCGGTGGTCTGTACGCAGAAGGCGGCCTGATTATCAAGCAAGCTCGGGATAAAGGAATTACCGCTCCGATCATGGGTGGAGATGCACTGGATTCTTCGGGACTGGTGGAGATTGCCGGTGCCGATGTCAAAGGCTCGCTGTACAGCTCGGTAGCTGGTGAAATTGCCAAAATGGAAGGCGGCTCCGATTGGGCAGCCCGTTACCAAAAGGAATTCAGCAAAGCGCCGGAAGGATATTCCGCCTACGCTTATGATTCCATGACCATCATGCTGGATGCGATCAAAAAGACACTGGACAGCAGCGGTGGTGAGATGCCATCCCGCGAGACCGTTCGCGATGCAGTGCGGGCAACCAAGGATTTCAAAGGGATTGCTACCGAGGTCAGCTTTGATGATAAAGGGGATAACTCGTTTGCCAAAGTGTATATTTACGAGTTCGCCGGTGATACATATCCGGGCAAACTGGTATCCGAAGTCAGTCAATAATTGCAGCACAAATTGCAGCATATGAACATGCGGCCAAGAGGTATGTGCAGATTGACGGCATACCTGTTGGCTCTTGTTTTATAGCGATGGAAAGGGGTGCGCTCATGTTCGCAAGTATTTTGCAAACACTGCCACAGGTACTGATCGATGGACTGGCGCTGGGGGCTATTTACGCGGTCGTAGCGCTCGGTTATACGATGGTATACGGCATTCTGGAACTAATTAACTTTGCACATGGAGAGATTTTTATGACCGGGGCCTTTGCCGGTACATCGGTGCTGCTGCTGTTCCAGTCGTTTGGCTGGCTGGGGAATCTGCCCGCCTGGGTCTCGTATGTACTGATTATTTTTATCGCGATGATGGTCACCGGGGCACTTGGCGTGGGGATAGAGCGCGTCGCCTACCGGCCGCTGCGCAAGGCACCCAAATTGATCTCGCTGATCTCGGCTTTTGGCGTATCCTTTGTCTTGCAGGATCTGGTTCGCTTTATTGCCGAATTGAAAACCGGTAATTATATCATCAGCGTACCGCAGCTGTTCGATGGACGCTTCACACTGGGTTTCTCGTCCATGACTGCGATGTTTGGCAATGCCACGGTCAAGACGAATACGATCTTTATTTTTATCGTAGCCATTGTACTGATGATCGGGCTGGATATATTCGTTAACCGGACCAAATGGGGCGGTGCGATGCGGGCAGTGGCACAGGATCGGGAGACGGCTTCGCTAATGTCGATCAATGTAAACAAGGTGATCCTACTAACCTTTTTTATCGGTTCGGCGCTCGGTGGATCGACCGGTGTGTTGTTTGCGCAGCAGTACGGCACAATCGATCCGTATATCGGCTTTATTCTGGGGCTCAAAGCCTTTACAGCAGCAGTGCTGGGCGGTATCGGTAATATCCGCGGCGCAATGTTCGGTGGTGTCGTGATCGGCGTGCTGGAAATGTTCGCTTCCGCGAACCTGGGCATTATGACTGGCGGCAATTTTGGCGCGGAGTACAAGGATGTATTTGCCTTTGCGATTCTGATCATTGTATTGATCTTCAAACCAGAGGGCTTGTTTGGCAGAGCCGTCAAAGAGAAAGTGTAGGTGGCCTCAATGAGCAAATTGGACAATATGCGCATTACCCTGCGGGAAAACAAGCTGGCGCAGATCGTGCTGCTGGTGCTCTTTACACTCGTCACGGCAGCAGCAGTATATCTGATGGAGCGCTCGGTCACAGCATTTTTGCTGCTGCTGGCTTCTCTGCTGCTGCTCTACTATACGTCCTTTACCAATGGAATCAAATGGATCATTGCCCTGGTCCTGCTGCTGGTCGTTATTCCTTTCGCTTCCTCCGGCGGTACATCATATGACTCCTATATGGAAGTGGCGACCCAGTGCGGAATCTATGTGGCGATGGCATTGGGATTGAATATTGTGGTCGGCTTTGCCGGTCTGCTGGATATGGGATTTGTCGCCTTTTTTGCAGTCGGTGCGTATACGTACGGTATCTTTGCTACGGATCAGGCAAATAATTTTATATCGGGCGATTTGTTTCCACTCTCCGGCGGCACGTTCTGGATCTTTATTCTGATTGGCGGATTTATGGCTGGCATCTTCGGGATTCTGCTTGGTCTGCCCGTGCTGCGGGTCAAAGGGGATTATCTAGCTATCGTGACGCTGGGATTTGGAGAGATTATCCGCATTATTTTCAATAACTTAGAGAAGCCGGTCAATATTACGAATGGTGCAATGGGACTGTCTTCGATCCAGCCGCCGGATCTGTTCGGCTTTGATTTTACCTTTCCGCATCAATATTATTTTATCGTTATTGCGATTTTGCTGGTTGTGATCTTTGCTGTAAGGCGGCTGGAGCATTCCCGGTTGGGGCGCTCCTGGAAAGCAGTCCGGGAAAATGAGATTGCTGCCCAGTCGATGGGGATTCCACTCATTCGCACCAAGCTGATTGCGTTCGCGATCGGAGCTTCCTTTTCCGGGATGATGGGTGTAGTGTTCGCTGCCAAGCAGACTTTTATCGATCCGACGAGCTTCACGCTGATCGAATCGACGACGATTCTCGTTATGGTCGTACTTGGCGGGATGGGTAGTGTGCCGGGTGTTATTCTCGGCGCCAGTCTGGTAACGATACTCAATCTGCAGGTGCTGACCGAATTGACCAATTGGCTGAATCAACTTTCGATGCAGGGGGTTATTGAGGTACCCAATGCGCTGTCACCGTCCAAAATGCAGCGGTTTATTTTCGGTATGATTCTGATCCTGGTCGCGATCTTCCGTCCCAATGGTCTGATCGCCGCCAAAAATCGCAAAATTCCCAAGGAGGTGGTGACAGGTGGTCCACATCAACATCACAAAGTACCTGCGACTCCCATCAGCGCCAAAGCGAATCCCGAATAAAATGCTATGGAGGGCAGCCTGTGATCATCTGACGGCTGCTCTGTTGAATCGGTATACACCTGTACAAATGGCTCCGATAACCGGAGATAACAGGGAGCCGGACATATACACCGGGCCAAGCCAATCCCGCCTATGAGGAGGAGACAGTCATGAGTATTCTAAAAGTAAACCGGCTCACCAAGCGCTTCGGCGGACTGACTGCGGTTAGCGGTGTGGATTTTGCATTTCCAAAGGGACAAATCTCTGCCGTTATCGGTCCGAATGGAGCGGGCAAAACGACCTTTTTTAATATGATTACCGGTATTTATGTGCCGGATGAGGGACAGATTGAGCTGGACGGGGAATCGATTGTCAATGTGAAACCCGACCGGATTACCGGCAAAGGCATCGCCCGTACTTTTCAAAATATCCGTCTGTTCGGTAGTATGACTGTGCTGGAGAATGTGCAGGTAGGTATGCATATTCATCTGAAAACAGGTGTGGTCGGTACACTGCTCAATCTGCCCAGAGTACGGCATGAAGAACATACCTCGCAGCAGGAAGCGTATCGTCTGCTAGAGTATGTCGGGCTGGAGGAATGGTACAATGCCGAAGCGAGCAGTCTGTCGTACGGAGCGCAGCGCCGGCTGGAGATCGCCCGTGCTCTGGCTGCCCGGCCCAAGGTGCTACTGCTCGACGAGCCGGCTGCTGGGATGAATCCAAGGGAAACGGTAGACCTGACCTCGCTGATTCGCCGTATTCAGGAGGAGCTGAATATCTCCATTATTCTGATCGAGCATGATATGAAGCTCGTGATGGAGCTGTCGCATCATATTCTGGTGCTGGATCATGGCGTCAAAATCGCCGAGGGCGATCCACAGGATATCCGTTCCAATCCCAAGGTAATCGAAGCTTATCTGGGTAAAAGTGCTGTCGAGGAAGGAGTGGTAGTCGAATGAGTCTGCTGCAGCTCAAACAGGTGGAGGCATATTATGGTGCGATTCAGGCACTGCGCGGTGTGACGATTGATGTGAATGAAAGCGAAATCGTGACGCTGATCGGCTCCAATGGAGCAGGTAAATCGACCACGCTCAAGTCGATCTGCGGTCAGGTGAAGATCCGTGGAGAAGTGTGGTTTAACGGCAAAAATATATCTGACCAACCACCGCATGTTACCGCGCAGAGTGGTATCGCCCATGTCCCGGAGGGACGGCGCATTTTCCCCCGACTGACGGTGAAGGAGAATCTGGAAATGGGTGCATTCTCGGTTAAAAGCAAAAGCCTGATCCGGGAACGTATCGAGAAGTCTTTTGCCTATTTCCCGAGGCTCAAGGAACGTTATCATCAGGTAGGAGGTACGATGAGCGGCGGCGAACAGCAGATGCTGGCAATCGCCCGCGGTCTGATGATGGGTCCGCGTATTATTTTGCTGGATGAACCGTCGATGGGGCTGGCACCGGTCATTGTGGATCAGATTTTCGAGATTATCCAGGAATTGAATGAGTCGGGGATGACCATCCTGCTGGTGGAGCAGAATGCCTATCAGGCACTGCAGATTGCTCACCGGGGGTATGTGATCCAGACAGGAGAGATCATTCTGCAGGATAATGCAGCAGAGCTGCTCAAGAATGATCAGGTCAAGGAAGCGTATCTGGCGTAGGAGTATGACATAACAAAGTCTGAAATATCATCAGTCTGTTCCACCTAGTCTATATCGAAGATATGTATTTCGTTATCCTGAGCAGGCGATAGATTTATTGATAGACTTACTGAAATCAAAAAACCAGCATCGGGATGAGCCCATGCTGGTTTTTTGGATGAAGCCTGTTTATTTTAGTTGCTGCAGCGCTGCATTTAGTTCCTGTAGAACAGTGATCTTGTCCTGTACAGCAGCGGCTTGCGGTAGAGCATTTTTGTGATCCAGAGCGGTCTGCAAACCGGTCGTATCCTGTCCGGCAGCTGGTTGTGCCAGCACGCTCTGAGCCTGAATTGCAGCTTGATTCAACCAGGTATCCAGATTGGGTACATCCACGTACACATTTTTTTGGATAGTGGTATCACCGAGACGGAGAGAAACGGTCACTTTATACGGTGCAGTATACGGACTGCCGTTATACTGGAGCAGTTGCAGACCTTTGCCCGTATCCGCAGTGGAGAGATAGACATCATTGGTGACCGAAAACTCGTTATCTGTATCCGCATCGATAGCAGACAGCAGTTCTACAGAGGAGACGGTTCTGGTGATACCATCAGCTGGCTGCTTATCTGCCAGGGTAATTTCCTGATTCAGCTTCGTATCATATGGCAGCACGATATCATCGGGAATAAGATCGGCTTCCTGTTCCAGCTTAGCTTGATCCGAATCAGCAGTTGGAATCGGCAGATACTTGGAGACTGGTGCTGCATTCAAGAGCAGATTACGATCCGTAAAGCTCAGCTGTCCATCAGCTATATTCATGTCAAATACGTGCCAGTACGGCTCGTTGCCGTCACCTGCAGGTATCAGGTACGTCTTGATTGGCGTCGGAGACTGACCATCATAGACTTCAACACGGGCAGACGAATGACGCAGAGTAGCCGTACTGCCTGAATGTAATTGACTGATATTGTCTACATAAAATGTATATGTGCCTGGTGTACGTTTGCGGATCGTTAGAGCTTCTGGGCCATAACCCTGTATAGCATCGTAATTCAGTTCAGCATACACTTCACCATTGTAGATATATTGTTGTTCAGATGAATCCGTTTGAAATCCGAATCCGTCCGGAGTGGGTCCGAGCAGATGCACATCTTCATCTTGCGGGAACTCATCCCAGGTCAGTATAATGTGAACCTGGTCTTTATCCGCCTGCTGGATGATAACTCCATTTTCGGTATCATTCAGGATGCCTGTTAATGAGACGCCAGTCATGTAAGATGTAAGGAATCCATCCTTTTGCATCTCTCCGGTATATATACCAGGTGGAAGCTGAACGGTATAGTTGCCATCCATGCCGGTGGTTACTGTTGCTTCTACCGGTCCGGTCATTACGCCTACGCCTCGACGGAACATTATTTTTACTCCATTCACCGGCTCACCTTGAGTGTCGGTAATTACGCCGATAAAACCACTGATTTGTACACTGCCCTGGAATGTACGCGTAAGACGGGAAAAGTCTGCTACAGGGGCTATTTTGACCTGTAGTACTTTGCCATTATAATGCAGTAGCTTAAGTGGATCGAAGTGCACAGTACGCGTCACGCTGTCATAGCTGATCGAGCGCAAGTTGATAGGCACACCGTCCAATGTAGCTGTAATATTCATATCACTGAGGAACAGCACATCGCCTGCCTGAGGAGGCAGAACGGCCTGACCATTCTTGACATCCAGATGCTGGATCTGCGGCGGAGCCGTGACATCTGTGTTCGGAGTTGGCTTCGTCTCGTTTACAGGCGTTGTGGTCTCATTATGATTGGATTCTTTTTTCTTGGTATTGGTGGGGGTCGACGGAAGTCCTACCGTATTGCCGCCTACGCGGGCAGTAATGCCATTATCTATACTCGTCTGCATCACTCGCGGCGTAATTGTGACTCCTTCAGCACGAATATAAGCATTCTCGACCGTACCATTGCCGCCGATTGTTGCCGGGGCATTCAAGGTAGCGGATTGAATAGATGAGCTACTGGTCGTATCCACCCGGTTGCCTGTCGTACCGGAAGCGACAGCCAGACTATCGATCGAACCTGATACCAGCTGTACGTCAAGTGATGAAGCGGCAATATCGACTGCATCGAACCGTCCATTCATGGTCACTCTGGCACCGGTCGGCAGTAGTGAAGACATAACGACATTGTTAAATCCGCTGGCACCAGCGTTCGTTTTCTCTTCCAGAATGGCACCGGATTGAAGAACAGTCTGCTGAATCACAGTTGAACCACTGGTTTCTACGCGAACATCGCCATCTTTTTTGTTGATGACCATAGTAGCCAGATTGGAATCTTTGACATGGATACTGTGGCTGCCGCCGCCATTGACGGTAGTTGTTCCTTTGACCGTCACATGATCGAGCAGTGCATCTCCTTCGCCAATTCCCTGGCCAAGCAACAGATCACCGTTGATAACCATATTGCGCAGTGTGCTGCCAGCGGCATTGAGCTGTACATTGCCGGATATCTGCTGTTGTCCAGATGCCGGTCCGTAGACTCCAGCTGTATTATAGACTGTCGCTGCAGCACCGGTAGACTGAAGTGAACGATTCAGTACGGTGACGGCTTCGGCACGAGTCGTTGTGTCTTTGGGACGGAATCCTTTTTCATCGCCATTCATCAGTCCGTTATCGATCACGGCACCGATCGAGCCTTTGCTCCAGGAAGGGCTGTTGGCTGTATCTTTCATTCGACTGGCCGAGCCGGATGATTTTAATTTTTTGATAGAGGTCAGAATAACCGCCAGCTCCTGACGGGTAACTTGCTGCTCCGGATGGAAGGTGGAATCTTTGTATCCTTCCATATAGCCTTGCGCTTTGGCAATAGCAATATCGTTATAGTACCAATCGGATGGCTGTACATCGCGATAATGAATGGGTACGGATGAAGTGAATCCAAATGATTTGTTGATCAGTGCAGCCAGCTGCGAACGGGTTACACTCTGATCCGGCTGTAGACTGCCATCCTGGAAGCCGCTAATATAGCCTTTGTTTTGCCAATCGATAAGAACATTTTTGGCCCAGTGATGCTGGATATCAGTCGTATTGACTGACTGTGCGCTGACCGGATCAGCTCCTGTGAGTCCGGCAGTCGGCAGCAGAATGGCTGTGCTCAGCAGCAGGATGGCCCACGGCCGAATTTTCGTCGTTAACATTCCTTAAGTTCCCCCAATAAACCATAAATTTAAGCTTTATACCTAATCTTAAAATAGTCTTAAAAACCTAATTTTATCTCTTTTCTTTACAAAAATAGGCATATTGATCCATATTACTACAACTTTATTCTTTTGGGAAATGAATTTTCCTGTAATGGAATTGTATGGATAGGAAATAAGGCGGCTATTAATTCAAGGAACGCCAAAAAGCAGGCTCCGATCCATGACCGGAGCCTGCTATTATTTATGGATCTTATAATGATCAAAAGAATTGCTGGTTAATAAAGAACTAACCGTCAGCTTGTTTGTTACGTCTGCTGCACATCCAGTACAGCCTGATGGATCAGATCGTACAGATCTTCAAGGTATTGCTCTTCAATACAGGAGAAAGCAACCCGCAGATCGTGATCACCCAGAGCAATTGTGCCGACTTCGTACTGGCTCAGCAAGCGCTGACGTACATCTTCCGCCGATATATTTTTGAGCTTCAGGCACATAAAGTAGCCAGAGTTAAATGGATAGTATTCCCATACATCGCCGTATTTGCCGCTGTCGAGCAGCTGTTTGACTTTGTTGGCACGGCCTTTCATTACCTGGAATTTCTCGGCTTTTTGCGCTTCGAATTCCGGGGAACGCAGGGCGTTCAGGACAAAGGTCTGTGACGGATGTGCTCCGCTGGAGATCGTTGCACGGATAATACCGAGCGTCTTTTGTTCCAGAGCGGTCAATGCCACATCCGAAGAGGCACCGTACGTAATAAATCCGACGCGGAAGCCCCATACATATTCTTCTTTGGTAGCGCCGTCGATCTTGATCGGCAGAATACGTGGGTGCAGATTGTTCAATTCGCCGAACAGCGATTCCTGTATGGAATCTTCGAAGAATAATCCAAAGTAAGCATCATCCGTTACAACGACTACATTAATGCCCGCCAATGCTGCTTCATTGATAGCTGCTACGATCCGGTGACCGTCCTCGACGCTTGGTGTGTATCCGGTCGGATTATTCGGGAAGTTCAGGACCACAATTGCTTTACCACGGTCTTTTTGTTCCAGCAAAGCATCGCGCAGACCATCGCTGTTAAAGTTCATATCTTCGGTGAACAATGGATAATTGACGATCTGTGCGCCGCGGCGAATACCGAAGGTCAGCTCGTAATTTTCCCAGTTCTTGTCCGGATAGATGATCGCGTCACCCTCATCGGCAAATAGATCCGCCACGATGCTCAGACCATGGGTCAGTGCATTGGTTACGATCGGATTGCCGAATTTTTTGTCTGCCAGAGATGGATTATCCTTGATCATTTTCTCGCGCCATGCGCTGCGCAGCTCGGGTTTACCGGCCGGTGGGGCATACGGATACAGATCTTTCGGCTGAAAAGCGGATAGGGAATCCTGAATGACCTTCAGATGCATCGGTCCACCATTTTCGGTAGCGATACCGATTGTGGCATTATATTTTTTGGCCTGGCTGGAAGCTTCTGCCGATTGGCTCAATATGCCTTCTTTGGGGAAATACATTTCTTTGCCGAGCCGGGACAGCATATCATAAATATAGGGACTGTCCTCTTTCAGGTTCTCATTCAATTGTCCTGCCAGTGGGTTCATCTTGTTCATCCTTCCGGGTCTGTTTAGAAGATATCAACCAGGCGAATCTGCTGCATATTCCGTCTGATTTCGCTGCCTCATAGTATATCATTGTTCTCACAAATGTGTCACGGTGTGGCGGCAATTTAGATGTGAGAATAGTATGAAGAATATCTTGTATAGATCAGATAGGAATACTAACGTATGCCGACCAGATAAACAGATAGTGTATAGTGTGGTAAATAAGCTTGTATTTTATAGAGAGATGGTGAATTTATGCGCAACCAGTCGATCAAAGTAGTATGTATATCCGGTAGCCTGCGCGAACAGTCATCCAATTCCCGGCTGCTATCTTCCATTATGAGTCTGATGCCTTCTGGAACAGAGTGTATTGAATACCATGAGCTCTCGGAATTGCCGCATTTCAATCCCGATCTGGACCAGGATCATATTGCACCTCATGCGGCTATACAGCATTGGCGGGATTTGCTGGGATCGGCAGATGCAGTATTGATCTGTACTCCTGAATATGCCGGGGGGATTCCCGGTTCTCTCAAAAATGCATTGGACTGGATTGTTTCTTCGGGAGAACTGGTCAATAAGCCGACAGCAGCAATCAGTGCTTCTCCGCATCCACAGGGCGGATCGGTTGCGCTGGAATCACTAAAAGGAACACTTCTCATGATGAATGCCCTTATTACTGACAAGACCACACTGTCCATACCATTTATCAGCAAAAAGTTTGGAGCAGAGGGTCGCCTGAGCGATGCGGATACATTGTCCGCTCTGAATGAATTGATTATTGCCTTGCTTCCTGGTACAAAGCCATAACAATAAATAGCATAAATATAGATTGAAAAGCAGCTTTCTTGTTCAGGAAGCTGCTTTTTTGTATAACAGATTCCAACTGGAGAGTATCATTTATCGCAGAATAACAAAGGTGAACCCGCCGGAATAGGTACTATAGATCCTGATCATCTTCTGAATCGTTGCCCGTACCGCCTGCTGACTGATGATACGGGCAGTACTTCTCCATCATCTCCAGAGTGGATAGATCATCAGCGGAACCCCGCTGCTGCAAACCGCTGATAATCTGCTCGCGTTCCTGGCCCCGGACATTCTGACCGAATTTGAATTTGGCAGTCCATTCGTCAGGGATAATCTTGATCAGCGCGACTCCCTTGAGACGGGGAATGTAACGCGGGTCTTCGGTAGTAATAGGATCATAGCCGCCCTCCGGCTGCAGCTTCTGCATAAAGATACCGAGTGCCATCGCCTTTTCCTCAAGATCCGTCACGACTTCGGCATGTCCCCTTACCGTTACACTTTTGAAAAAGGCGGTAGCCGGACAAGCCATCTCCTCATCGGTAAAGTAGGAAGGGATCAGTGCATATTCACGCGCTGCTGAAAAGGTGACTTTGTTATCCTCTCTGAGCAGCTTCATTTTCTCGCCGGCACGGCTGCCATGCATATAAAAGACTCCATTACCGTAGGCAAAATTAAGCGGAATCACCCGCGGCCATCCATCCTCGCCAGCCAGTCCGAGAAATCCAAAACTGACTTCACCCAGGAATTGTTCCAGTTCCTGCTGTTCTTCCACTGTAAATTCTTTTCTTCTCATAAGTAAATTCTCTCCCTTATCTCTGTTAGATGATTGACGTGCCAAGGTAATCAGCTTATGCTGAAAATTGACAGGCGAAAAGAGCCAATATAGACACAATCCTATGGTCCAATTTTAGTGGTTTAACGTATAAAAGTAACGATGTGAAAGCAATCCATGTCTGCGGAAGATTGCATACGTCATCGTGTACAGAATAAATACATATGCTGTCTGCCAGCATATAGGCAGGAGCAGCAGGAAAGGGAGGAACCCTCCAGGATGGATATCACCATCGCGTATCAGCGGGCTCTGCAGCAGTATCCACACAAATACATAGCGTTGTATCATGCCCTGCGCGAGAGTATTCTAAACGGATCGCTGCAGCCGGGAACAAGATTACCCTCAACACGTGAACTGGCAGCGAGTTATGGTATATCCCGGGGCAGCGCAGCCGGGGCTTACGATCTGCTGCTGGCAGAAGGCTATACCGAATCAGCAGTAGGCAGAGGAACGTATGTGGCCCGGCAGCTCATCAGTCTGCCTGCCGTACAGGATGATACGACAAAACAACATGACGAGCAGCGTGCTGCTTACGTACTTTCCGCTGATCCGATCTCCGGAACACGCACATTATCCCGCTGGGGAGAGCGTCTATTGGAACTGGAACGTCGGCAGGCTGCCGAATCAGCAGCGGTTGATCATCCGGTTAGCCTACCCGCTACAGAGGAGCCGCGGCTCGCACCACTGCTTTCCTTTGCTCCCCGTGAGATTCTATTGGAAGGTCGCTCACTGACCGATTGGAGAAGCGCGATGACCGGAGCTGCGAGAGACCTGCAGCAGCCTGTTGGCAGCCATGAGCAGCAAGAGGAAGCAGGAGGCGATCTGCAGCTGCGGGAAGCGATCTGCAGTCATCTGGGACGTACGCGCGGTATCGCTGCTCAGCCGGAGCAGATCGTATTATGCAGCGGATCGATGGAAGCGATCGTGCTGCTCTGTCAGCTGCTGATTAATGAAGGAGAGCCTGTCATTCTGGAAGATCCGTGTTACACCGGAATCTACCGGGCGATCACTGCCTGCGGCGGACAGGTGTGCCCGGCACCGCTGGACCGGCAGGGGATTATTCCACAGGAATGGGAGTCTCGTCTGTTGTTCGTTACGCCAGGCCGCCAGTTCCCGACAGGTGTCGTGCTGCCACTGTCCAGACGACAGCAGCTGCTCCGGTGGGCGCATCGCCGCAATGCCTGGGTGATCGAGGATGATTATGATAGCGAGTTTCGCTGGGAAGGCCGTCCGATCGAGCCGCTCAAAGCGCTGGATCGGGCAGACAGCGTCATCTATGTCGGTTCCTTTTCCAAAAGTATGTTCTCCAGTCTGCGACTTGGTTATGCGATTATGCCGCCGGGGCTGGCACAGGCGCTGATGGCAGCCAAGCGGCTGTATGATCCGCTGCCTTCATCCCGGCTCGAGCAGCGTGCATTGGCACGTTTCATTATGCGGGGAGATTACATGCGTCATCTGCGCCGGATGACCCGATTATATAAAGTACGTCATACCACGTTCCGTGAACAGATGGAGCTTCGGCTGAAAGGAGTATTCTCTTGGATGCCGGTCGGATCGGGACTGCATGTATATGGAGTCTGGCAGTACGACCAGGATTCGTATGAAGAATTTCGGCGCATTGCCTCGGCCTGCGGAGTTAGCTGGCGGGATGCAGCGGATTACCGGCTCACAGAAGGACCGCCTGCTGGCTGCTTCAGCTTTGCCCATCTGGAGGAAGAACAGATTATAGAAGGAATCCGTCGCCTGCAGCATGCCTGGAATACGCAGCAATCCACAAAATTTCATTAATTAGGTAACCTACCATTGACGAATGCGAACTTTTTGCGCAATATAATCGCATAGCCGTTTAATGTGATATAGCGGTATAGTGGAGAGCCGATAGAGACCTAGATAGAGGAATTGGAGAAGGAGGAATATCATGCTTGAATTATCGCCTGCTTCATTTATATTGAAGCCCGCCTTTGCCAAAATTTTCTGTGAACCGGAGTGGCGCTGGCCCAAACGGGAAAAGCCCATGCCCAATTATGATCTGTTCTATGTATGGAGTGGTGAAGGGGAATTGATCCTGAACGGAGAGCCGTATGCGATCAGTAAAGGAAGCTGCTTTGTATTCCGTCCGGGAGACGAGACAACCGCTACCCATAATCCGCAAAAGCCTCTGGTACTGACCTATATTCATTTTGACGTGAACGAGCCGGTCAGCCGTATCCCTGCACGTTACCGGGTGCTGGACGAGACGATTGACTTTGAATATATGCTGGTCCGGTATGTCCGGCTGCTGCTGGAGCGGGCTTTTGCTGCTGAAGAGGAAGCGCGTCTGATTCTAAAACAGCTGATGATCCATTTGCTGCGCGATGAGCAGCACAAGCCGGCCCCTCGCAAAGTGAGCAATCAGCTGAACGAGACGATCCAGGAAGTAGCCAATTATATTCGCCAGCATCCAAGTCTTGCGCATCGTGTGGAAGATCTGGCTTCACGGGCAGGATTGTCGCCACGTTATTTCTCTATCAAGTTCAAGGAATTGATGGGCGTATCTGTGCAATCGTATATCATACGGATGCGAATCGAACGGGCCGAGCATCTGCTCGTCTATACGGGGATGAATGTGACCGAGGTAGCAGACGCGCTGGGTTATCGCGACATTTTCTTTTTCAGTCGTCAATTCAAGCAGTATACCGGTAAAAGTCCTTCCGAGATTCGCTGACAGGAACGGTTTTCTATGGTAAGCGGCAAAGTTGCTCCGGGATGGCAAACTGCTTTACAATAAATGGAGGATGACGGTAAACACCCCGATCCGTTGTTTGTTTCAACCGAAAACACGCGGGGTAAATACTGCTCATGCATATTGTAAGCGTGAGGTAAACTTCTGTAAGCGGTTGTGCCGTACAGTAGAGTGCCGCCATGCCATAAGAGAGGGGGCCTTCAGAATGCGTTTGAGAAGACGGGGGCGTAACAACAGTTCATCCAAGATCAGCAGCAAAGTCTTCCGTAATCGTCTGCGTCGATTCGAGACTGCAGCACAACGGGCAGCAGAAGCCTGGTTCTAATCCAACTTATACTTAAGCAGGATGTATTTATATATAGGACACCCGAACAGAGAAGCAGCCCCGCCGAAGATTGTCATCGGAGGGGCTGCTTTTTATATCACTTAAGAATAATCCAGACCGGAGTCAGGCGGCCATAAAAGCCATGACCTGCCTAAGATGGATCGATCAGACGACGGTAGGGACGGGTCGCTTCCATATCCATCAGCGTTCCCAGTTTCTCGCCCATTTTGACGCGGCTACCGATATGCAGCATCTCATCAGGGGTAAATGTCCCCTGTTGGATCAGCAGCACAATCGTCGAACCGAATTCGAAATAAGCCAGTTCGTCACCCTTGTTCCACGATGTGCGAGTCTCGTCAGCATAGCGAATACTGCTGACATTGAGCGCGCCTACCTTGACGACTGCTACTTCTCCATAATGATGCTTCATGTAAGTAATCTGGCGTTCATTACGACTTAGTACAGCACGCATATTCAGCATGCTTTTGTCGTTAACCGGATATACTTTGCCCGGAATATGATCCCGTTCGGTCTGCTTGCCGGTGACCGGGGCATGAATCCGGTGATAATCGGTCGGGCTTAAATACAGAACGAACATATATCCATCACGATAAGTCTCCATCCGCGGAGAGTGATTCAGCAGCTCTTCCAGGCTGTAATCCTGGCCTTTGACCTGAGGAATCAGTCCGTCTTGCAGTGGGCCCATAGCAGTGATCAGCGCATCGACCGGACTGGTCAGCGACATCGGGTCCGCATCAATCGGACGTGCACCCGGACGCAGCCGACGGGTAAAGAATTCATTTAATGTATGATAATCGTTGACGCTTTTCTCGGCGTCTTCTGCCGGAATGCGGTAAGCCTGAATAAATTTCGGGATTAACGCGCGGCTGGCCCGTGATTTAGCAAAGCTGCCTGTCAGCCGGGATACCCACTTGCGTGAGGATAGCTCGGTCATCAGGCGGAACAGTGAATTGGCCATGATAATAATATACCCCTTTCCAGATAAAGGAAAAATAATGCGATCATTTGTTTGCTTCGTTATATTGACACAGATATAATTGAAAATCAATGTTTACAAGCCCAAACATGGTAAGATACAGGTAGGAGTGCAGACCATTTATGCCTTAGATCAGGAATCCCCTGTTTGAAGCATTATAAAATATATAAACAAGAGATCATTGTATACTTTTTGGCTGCAAATGTCACTCATCAGGTTAGTGTCATATCACGCGTAAAGGAGGAATAACGATGACTACATTCGGTTTAATCCGTCATGGCAGCACCATATGGAACAAAGAGGGCCGGGCACAGGGAAGTTCGGATATTCCACTTAATGAAGATGGCTGGAATCAGGCACGTCAGCTCGGACGACGCATAGCCGGAGAATCATGGGACCGCATCTATGCCAGTGATCTGATTCGTGCACGTCAGACGGCGCAGGCCATCGCTGAAGCTTCGCAGCTGCCCGTCAGCTATGATCCGCGTCTGCGGGAGCTTGATGGCGGCCAGATTGAAGGTACCACACAGGCAGAACGGATCGAGCGCTGGGGAGAACAATGGAAGCAGAAGGATCTGGGGCTGGAAACGCCCGAGTCAGGTGCAGCGCGTGGCATCAGCTGTCTGCAGGAACTGGGGCAAAAGTATCCCGGCGAGCGCATATTGATCGTCAGCCATGGTGTGCTGCTCAATCATGTGCTGAACGCCATCCTCAAGGAAGAATCCAAATGGCATACATTGGAAAATATGTCGATCACCGTTGTACGCTGTGACGAGCAAAATGCCTGGGACTGCGAATTGTACAATTGTGTCCGCCATCTGCTACCATATGAAGCAGAACAGCAGCAATAAACCATATCCAAGGTGGTCAGGCTGCAGGGGAGATGAAGACAGTGCAATTGAAATGGCTGGAGTGGGCCAAGCAGATTCAGGCGATCAGTCAGGCAGGGCTCGAATATTCCAGGGATGTCTATGATCTGGAGCGATTTGAGCAGCTGCGAGAGCTGAGTGTAGAAATTATGCAGCAGTACACGGAAGTTGAGATTGAGCTGATTCGTGAATTATTTGCAGGAGAGACCGGTTATGCAACGCCCAAAGTGGATATTCGTGCGGTCGTTTTTCAGAATGATCGTATTCTGATGGTTCGCGAGAAGCTGGACGGGGCATGGGCTTTACCGGGAGGATGGGCAGATATCGGACTGTCGCCCAAAGAGATTGCTGTCAAAGAAGTCAAAGAAGAATCCGGCTACGATGTTCGTGCCGGCCGTCTACTGGGCGTGGTGGACAAGAAGTTCCATCCGCACCCGCCTTCACCATGGCATGTATACAAATTCTTTATTGAATGCGAGCTGATCGGCGGCACGGCGGCGACAGATACGACCGAGACGATGGAAGTAGGCTTTTTCGCCGAGAATGAGCTGCCGCCGCTGTCGGTAGAACGCAATACAGAGCAGCAGATCCGGACGGCTTTTCAATACCTGCATCATCCGGATCTGCCGGTGTTTTGCGATTGATACCGACTTATTTGTCTATTGTATAAAAGGAATACAGCTGTCCTATTGCAGCCACAGGATCAGTACCGGCAGTACCAGCATGGAAGACAGCGTCGTCCAGAGAATGCAGCGTGATACGAGCCGGGGAGCAGCACCAAACTGCTCTGCCAGAATAACGGCATTGACTGCTGTCGGCATGGATGTGAGAATCAGCAGTACGTTAAACAGAATGCCCTCCACGCCAATTAGCGTGAGCAGCAACCAGGATAACAAAGGTGCGGCAGCCAGCCGGATCGTCATGCCCGCCCAGAAGGCGCGCTGTGACGGTCGGTCGGCTGCCGCTTCTGCGTTCCGGGAGCCAACATTGATCATTTGTGCGCCGAGAACAACAAGAGCGACTGGCGAATAAGCCGCCGCCAGCATGGCAAATCCCTGATCCAGTGTCGAAGGCAGCGCCCATCCGCACAGCCGTAGCAGCATCGCGATTGCAGTGGCATACACTGCAGGCAGCCGGAAAATAGAAGCAAACGCTTGCCTGGCCGAGAAATGCGAGCGTGCTGCAAAAAAGACGCCGACCGTATTCACAATAACCATTTGTCCAATAACATAGACGGAAGCCTTGTCCAGACCGAGTTGACCAAACGCCAGCAGTACAAGCGGCAGACCATAATTGACACTGTTGGTAAAAGTAGAGATCAGGGTCAGTCCTGCCTGTTCCTGTGGATTCAGGTGTAGAATCCGGCTGACGATCGTTGCTATCAGCCATAGTGCGACCAGCGTCAGCAGGGAAAAGGTGATGGTAGAAGTCACATCCTGCAACGAAATCTCCGCATGCAGCAGCGTGTTGAATACAATGGATGGAGTTAATATGTACAGAGACAGAGTAGCCAGTGGTTTGGTATCCAGTCCGCGGAATCGACGCAGCAGAATCCCGCCTACCACAGGAAGGGAAATCGGAAGAAAAACCTGGTATAACGTAGACAATAAGTGCATCAGCATAACGATGTTCCTTTCTGCGGCGATATGATAACAGACAGGGAGCAGGGAAACCAAACAGGCAATTGTTCTCTCTGATTGAACCCCGCATTCCTGTAATGAACTGTTATCAATGTAAGCCCGCATCAGGCAATCGTCAAATACCCGAATCCTATTCTCTTATAGGATAAAACTATTATATATAGTCAAATTATTATATTTTTATCTTACCGTGAACAATATATATGATGCATAAACAAGCGCCAGCAGCAGCCGACGCTTGTTCACTTCCGATCATTCCTGATCGTTTTCATATCCAGAAAAGAGTACAGCGATTTATTTGTTATTGAATATCTGTGGCGATTAGAACATCGTATTAGTGTTGACGGATTTCTCCGGCACTGGTTGTACGACATCCCAGTGCTCGACAATCTTGCCATTCGCTACACGGAAAATATCCACAACGGCACTTCCGCGGTCCGTTTTGCTGCTCTGGGCATGAACATGCAGGGCGACAATATCACCTTCTGCAATGACACGGATGATTTTGTTGCGGCTGTCCGGATTGCTTTGCAGCATAGGGATAAAAGCTTCCAGCGGTTTGCGGCCGGTAGGTACGGTAGGGTTATGCTGGATATAATCTTCCGCGACATATTTTTGCAGAGCGGTTCCGTCATGTTCATTAAAGAACTGGTTATAGAACGTAGTTACCAGCTTCTTGTTAGCTGCAACTTGCTGGGAAGAAACTGGTTGTACCTGTACAGGAGTACCGGGAAGCGGGAACATGGTATTATCATTGGCGGATTTTTCCGGTACAGCTTGTCCTGCATCCCAATGCTCGACAATTTTGTTATTTTTGATCCGGAAAATATCTACAACCGCCATTCCTTTATCTTGTTTACTCGTTGTTACATGATTGTGAACCAATACCAGATCACCCTGGGCAATAATACGCTTCACATCTGCCTTCAGATGGGGATTCTGTTTGATATACGCACCGAAAAAGTCGGCAAAAGCCTGTCGTCCATCTCCAGCCAGTGGATTATGCTGAATATAGTCTTTGGCGATATAAGAGCTGATTTTATTCAGCTTGTGCTGATTAAATACGTCTTGGTACATATTCATTACCAATTGTTTGTTTTTGGTCTGCTGCGATACGGAAGCTTTGGCACTCGTTCCCGTCTGGGATACAGGTACAGGCGGACAAACGGAGGAAGCAGCATTGGCAGTGGCAGGCAGTCCGGCTGTGGTAACGGTGATGGCAGCGGCGACGGCTGCACCAATCCAGCGTGTACTTTTCTTGTTCATTAGTCATCACTCCTTTGGTTATAAGCAAGCTGTAAAGCCTGCTGATGAAATAGATTGTAACCTGTAACTGCACATGTTTCAACTAACGCTCACAAAAGAAGCTAGGTAAGGTTTGTTTTTATATATATAGTTACATATTAATTGTATTTTGTATTTTTTATACGAAAATGAAAAAGGCAACTTTCTTATATAGAAAAGAAAGTTGCCTGCGGAATACAAATGAAGATCAATCCGGCTGAATAGGCTGAAAAGTGATCGGGTATTCTTTGACTCCGAATACAAAGGCACTCTGGATTGGCTCCAGCTGTGCGCCTTCTGCCAGCGCAATTCGGTCCATATGACGCAGCAGTGTATTCAGAACGACCCGGCCTTCGAGCCGTGCCAGTGGAGCACCGAGACAGAAGTGGATACCAAACCCAAAGCCCATATGCTGATTCGGCTTGCGATCCGGGATAAATGTGTCTGCATCTGCAAACTTCTGTTCATCCCGATTGGCTGCGCCTACCCAGGAAATCACCTGCTCGCCTTCGCGGATATGCTGACCACGCAGCTCGATATCTTCTTTGGCGACGCGTCCAATCGCAACGATAGGTGGATAATAGCGCAGTGTTTCTTCGACAGCAGTCGGTATCATCTCCGGATGTTCACGTAGCCGCTGCTGCAGCTCCGGCTGCTCTGCGAGAATACGTACTGCATTAGTGATCAGATTGGTAGTCGTTTCGTTACCGGCTGCCAGCAGCAGAATACAGAAGCTGATAATCTCATCCTCGGTCAGATGTTGGCCTTCAATATCGGCTGCGATCAATAGAGAGATGAGATCATCCTGTGCACTCTGGCGACGCTGCTCGATAATGCGGGCAAAGTATTGGCCCAGCTCGGCATTGGTACGATCTTTCTCCTTCATCAATTCCTGAAAAGCCTCATCACTGTCATCGCGTGCACCTTTGACGAGAATATCGGACCATTCCTTGAACCGATCTCGGTCGGAGGAGGGCACACCCAGCAGCTCGGCAATAACGATCACCGGCAGTGGGGTAGCCAGATCATGCACCATCTGCATCTGTCCCACCTGCAGATGAGGCGTCAGCAGATCGTCTGCGATATTCTGGATATGCGGTGCCAGCTCTTCAATCTTGCGCGGGGTAAATGCCTGATTGACCAGATCGCGCAGCTGCTTGTGCTTGGGCGGGTCCTGGGTCAGCATACTCTCACGGTTGGCACGATTGCGCCGGGAGGAGAACAGCTTGGGATTTTTCAGTACATACTGCACATCTTCATACCGGAATACATCCCAGCAACTGCGATTCTCGTCGTAACGGACAGGAGACTGCTCCAACAGCTCGTTATACACATCAAAAGGGAACAATTGTCGTTCCGTCGTATTTAATTCACGCATAGGAATGTAGTTGGCATATTTATTGCTGATCTTTTTCATAGGTTCCTCCTTGGTAAATATATAATTATTTACATAAAGAATACTGTCCCCATTATATAACACCCTATAATCACATACAAATTTTGTAATTTTTCTTCTGTTTTTGTTTCCCCTTTTTGGCAGCGGATATAACCGAATTTCCTTATTTTCATAGAAGAGAGCAGGGCAACAATAAACCCGGTAGCGTGGTTAATGGCAGAAGGGGAACGGCATGATTAAACCTGCTGATTAGCCTGCTTGTGAAATGGGGAAAGAAAGCAGATACTTGTCCGTCTGTTGCTTCCATGAGAACCCTGTCTGATAATCTGACAAAATCATCATTTTGTGTAGATAGGAAGCAGCAGCAGAGTTGGCTATACTGTGATTAACATCAGGATATACTCAATAGCAGGACAGCATACATATCAGATTGACATGGTAACCGGCACAGCTGGAAGGAATGAACAATAAGGAGGAAAATGATGGAACAGACATTGGTAATTCGGGAAGCGCATCAGGAGGATATAGCGGCACTGGCGGTGTTGATGGATGAATTGGGATATCCGGTATCCGAGGAAGATATGAATACAAGGTTTCTCGCTTTGCAGGAGCATCCTGATTATCAGTGCTATGTGGCGGAATCCGATGGTGAGGTAATTGGCATGATCGGATTGATCCGGGAACTGCGTTTTGAACGTGATGGAGTGCATGTACGGATCGGTTCATTGGTCGTGCGTGAACAGCAGCGCGGCGGCGGGATCGGCAAAGCATTGATTCTGGCAGCGGAAGGCTGGGCAGGTAGCGTAGGGGCGCGGGCTCTTGCACTGAATAGCGGCAACCGTGAAGAGCGAACCGGAGCGCATGACTTTTATCGTCATCTGGGATATGAAGCGACGTCTACCGGATTTGTAAAACGAATTCTCTAATACCTTTTCAACGTTGGAGAAGATGACTCTTATAGATGGACATAGCCAAAAAGGAAGCTCCATAGGCGAGCTTCCTTTTTGGTGAGCAATTATCTAGTTGGTTATGGTTGTATCATAGATCCAGCTTACAGATGTCGTACAGCCGGTTGTGCCTGATCACGTACCGGAGGCTGCGCAGGCAGCTTACCGCTCCGGGACCAATTCGTCCACATTCGCAGTAGCTTTTCCACCGGTCCGTAATTGTATTTGCGCAAATACAGCGGACTGAGAACGAACTGGAGGGCATAAATGAGTACAGCTACCAACGCTCCCCATGCAATGCCGAGCTGTCCGAACAGACCCAATCCATAACCATAATAAATAGTCATACAAATGATGCTTTGCAGTAGATAGTTAGTGAGTGACAGCTTGCCGATTGCGATGAATCCATTCATCCACTTGGCTGATTGCCATTTGAGGTACAGCCAGGCAAAAGCAAAAATGTATCCGATCGACAGGATCGGTCCGCCGAACAGGAGTGAAAACGTCTCCCAATCCAGTACCGGCATGATGACCATCATGGATTTACTGATCAGACCAACAGGCAGGAAGATCAGCATGCCATTACGATATAATCTGGATTTGCTCTGTGGATCATTAAATATGTCTTTTTGCGCCATGTACATACCCAGCCAGAATAAAGGAATATACAATAGCGAGGTCATGCCAACCAGCACAAAGATCAAGATAAAAGCCAGCGGGAAATCCAGAAAAGGCGTCGTCATATTACGCTGTACGAGAATATCCGCATAGCTGCCCATACTGTATACATGCAGCGTCTCCAGATGATAGCTGCGCTCCATCTCGGTAAGCGCAGTCTCGGGAGTGGATATCCAGAGAGACAGTACACCAAACAGCAGCATCAGGCTGAATCCGGCGATCGTCCATATCAGCAGTGTGCGTGGACGACAGCGGATATACAGCAGCAGTACAAATCCATATAATCCATAGTACGTTAAAATATCGCCTTCCCAGATAAAAAATCCATGCAGCATGCCGATCAGCATGAGCAGCAAAAAGCGTCGACTCAAATAAGGATACGGAGAAAGCTGCCTGCTTTCCAGACTGTCTTTCATCTTGATAATGCCAAAGCCGAACAGAAAAGCAAATATCGGCATAAAACTGCCGACAACCAGCACCTCCAGCAGTTCGTTCACAATTTGATCCGCTGTGGAGAAGCCGGATTCTTTTAGATCAATTGCTCCCCAGGAACCATACTGAAAAATCAGCATATTGGCGAGGATAATACCGAGCAGGGAGAATCCGCGCATGGCGTCGATCATTTTCAATCTTCGATTGGTTATGTACACTATAGCCCTCCTTTTTAAGCTAGGATGAGATGGATCGGCGGTTTTTAGCGCCTGTCTTTTGCTGGGTCTATTCCGTTTACAATTACACCAATGCAGCACGATTTTTTTAGAAGATATAGGGATGCGGAACAGGCTTAAGGTACATATACGCAGCGATCTACCATATGTTGCATATTATGGATTTTTTCACGAGTTTTATCTGTCAAAAGAAAGACGTATATATCGCGGAATAGGTTGTAATCAAGCGCTTTTATTGTTAGCATTTACGTATTGGGCCTGCCGTAATAATGCAGGCTTATTACATGTGAAGAGGGTATGAGAATGAACTGGATCAAATCCAATTTTAGAAAGTCTGATTTTATTGCCTGGTACGTTATTATGGCGATCCTGCTGGTGATTCTGGAGTTCCGAAACCATCCTGGTTCGGTGAGTGCGCTGAGTATTATCATTACGCTGATCACGTTAATCATTCCGGCAGCTATTTTCAGCTTTTGCTTCCGTATGATCACTGGCTGGATTGTTAATCTTAATAAATAAAGGAGTCTATGTCCTATGATTAGTCACGCTATCGCCAGAAGAGTCCGCGAATTGGAGCAGTATGCGCCAATGCTGACTTCGCCTGTAGATCTGGATGAGTTCTGGGAGCAGACGCTGCAGCAGTTCCACAACAAACCACTTTCCGCTTCGATGGAAGAATGCCCAACTCCAATGAAAGCTGTGTGTTCTTATCGGGTAACCTACGAAGGATTCGATGATACTCCGCTGTCCGGCTGGTATGTTCGTCCGGCAGATGCAGGAGATACAGCTTTGCCTTGTATCGTTATTTTCCACGGTTATGCCGGCAGCAAAGGCTACCCCGAAGATTATGCCCAGTGGGTATCCATGGGATACGCCGTATTCGCGATCGATGTACGGGGACAAGGCGGGGAGACCGGCAGCCGCATGCTATCCGAGTTCGGCATGAGCTCCGGCTGGATGTCGCAGGGTATTCTGGACAAGAATACATTTTACTATCGTGCGATCACGGTGGACGCTCTCCAAGCCATCGAATGGGCAGCCGCCCAGCCGGGTGTAGATGCAAGCCGGATTGCTACGTATGGTGGCAGCCAGGGCGGCGGACTGGTGTTAATCACTTCGGCGCTGAGCGAGATTCCGGCGATAGCGGTAGCGAATATTCCGAATATGTGCCACATGGATTTTGGCATCCTGAATTCGGAGAGTTCGCTCAAGGAAGCTGCCCAGTTCGTCAGCCGTTATCCGCAGCATTTTAATCAGGTGCTGGAGACACTGAGCTACTTTGACATGATCAATCTGGCGGACCGGATCAAGATTCCGGTGCTTGTCTCCTGTGGACTAAAGGATACGATCTGCCTGCCGGAGACCATCTTCGCTGCCTACAACCGGATTCGCTCGGAAAAGGATATAGCAGTCTACCCGTTTGACGGTCATTATGTCAGTCCGCATCATAACCGTCGTACAATGGAATTCATTCAGCAGCATTTCGGCTGACAGTTGCTGTAGTGAAAATTGCTGTATATCAACAGAAAATTGTTATACGCGACAATAGGATATATCGATTTGGCAGCAGCAGTATGCGGTGTGATCGCATGCTGCTGTTTTGCCGTGGAGTGATTGGTGGTGCTTATTGCAGAGGGAGTAGAGGGAGTAGAGGGAGTAGAGGAAGAAGCGGGAGAGGAGTGAAGCTGCTCTGCTGCGCAAAGAGATTCTGCCACTCCCTCCGGTTAAGAATGGAGATCCCGAACAACCGCTTGTAGCGGTCGATCTCCATTCTTAAATGTCGGTCGTTGGCAGAATTCTCTTTGCTCCGCTCTGTGCAGGGAGCTCAGATAAAGCCCAAAGTGCCTTGTTGCACCGCTTTATTTAAAATGATGTACCATACGTGGAATTGATGTATCAGACATAAAAAAGATGTATTGAATGTAAAAAAAGATGTATTCTACATACAAATAATATATCGAACATACAAATAATATATCGAACATACAAATGATGTATCGCGCGAAAAATGAACTTATTAGCCATATGTATCGGTAAATGAAGCAACAAGCACAGAACGCAACAAAGAAAATAAGGGCAAAGGACGACTTTGGAGCCCGGGAATCTACATTCTATCCCACTTCGTAGATTCCTGGGCTCCACCCGAGGACGTGCCCTTATTTCTTTGCGGAGTGGTCAACCTTTATCCCGCACAATTCCCACACACCCTCTTCATCCACCCCAATACCAAAATAAGGTCAAAAAAGGTCAGATCATCAGAAAAACGTAACTAATTACCTCTAATCCGCATTAATCAGCAATAACAGCCTGAAATAAACGCTAAACCCTTTTGAACCTCTCCTCAGTAGAGGCTATAATAAAGTCGTAAGGTCAGTGAAGGTCAAACGAAGCGCGTTACATCACCTTTCACTGATCGCCATGATTCATCTTCATAGCTATATTTCACCAACTGTATATTTAAATCAATACTCACGGAGGAGGATGCTTTATGTTTGATTTGGTTCCTTTTGGTAAACGTCGTGAAGAGTCCTGGGGTCAGCTGATGAAATCCTTCAATGATGTGTTTAATGATGAATTTTTTGCACCATTAAAGTCGTCGACCCTGTCGTTCAAAACTGATATTCGCGAGACGGATCATGCCTATCTGGTGGAGGCTGAACTGCCTGGATTCACCAAGGAAAATATTGATATCGACTATGCGGCGCCTTATCTGACTATCAAAGCGGTGCATCATGAAGAAACCAGCGCCGAGGATGAAAGCAAAAGTCAGGTCGTACGCAAAGAGCGCCGTCATGGCGAATACGTAAGACGTTTTTATGTGGAAGATATTGATGCCGATCATATTCAGGCTTCGCTCAAGGATGGTCTGCTGAAGCTGGATATCCCCAAACGCCAGCGCCCGGAAGGCCGCCGGATCGAGATCCAGTCGGGAGAGTAATCACTGAGGATGGCATAGACAAAAGGAATATGCAGTGTTTAACCTACTGGTAAATTGGATTAAAAATAGGTAGAATAACAATGATATGTTAATCAATCCACGTACAAAAAATAGATAATTCACAACCTTTGTAGATCATAAAGGTGCATTGTAGTTCCTGACCGCTATAATGCACCTTTTCTATATTCATATATATGGAAAGGAGGGAGAATAGATGCCCCGGGATTATTATCAGAAACTGGAAGTGGAACCCGGCGCCTCCAGGCAGGATATCCGCAAGTCGTACCAGCGGCTCGCCAAAAAGTGGCACCCGGATGTCAACAAAGCCCCCGAGGCAGAAGCCAGATTCAAGGAAATTGCAGAAGCGTATGAAGTGCTCGGAGATGAGAGCCGGCGGCAGAAATACGATGATCAGCTCAAATACGAATCGGCGCGCCAGGCGTATCAATCCAATACAGGAAATGCTGGACCCAAGTCCGGTAATACTTCCCGAACGGAAGACAGCCAAACCTCCGGCAGTACCAGTTACGAATATCGTACAGGCGGCGGATTAGATGAAGACTTTTTTGATATGTTTTTCGGTGACCGGATGAAGGATTATGATTTCTTCTCCAATACGGCGGGTAATGCCAGCTTTAGCAACGACAGCCGGACAGGCGGAATTCCGCTGCGGACGACCCGTGCCAAGCTGGATATCACACTGGAACAGGCTTATCGCGGCGACCATGTACCGATCCGGCTCGGAGACAAGCGCGTACAGATCAAGATCCCGGAGCGTATTCCGCAGGGCAGCACGATCCGTATTCGCGGTACTGGCAGTAATGGTATCGATGCCGATGAGGAACTGCTGATTACCCTGCGTATTCTCCCTCATTCGGTATATGCTCTTGATGGCAGTAATTTGCAAGGCGTACTGGAAGTGGCTCCATGGGAAGTGGTACTCGGTACGGATGCCCATGTACTGCTGCCCGACCAGTCCAGGGTCCGGGTCAAGGTACCATCCGGTATTCAGTCCGGGCGGATTCTACGCATCCTGGGCCGTGGTCTGCAGCGTGATGACGGCAGCTATGGCGATGTGCTGCTGGATGTAGAGATTGTGGTGCCATCCGGTATCAGCGAGCAGGAACGGGAGTTATACCGCCAGTTGGCTTCGTCGAGCCGCTATCAGGCGCAGATGAGACGGCGCAAATCATAGATTCGCTAACAGTCAAATACAGCAGGAGGGTCGGTACAGTCCATGTCCGGCTCTGCTTGAATTTGACATTGTGCCGTCGTTTGGCATAGCGAGTGCTCTGTATTCCTATGCTCAACAAAAATATGCACTATATTTATCTAGATGGATATTGGCGATTGAGAACAGCCAAATTGAGATAATCAGGAGGGAACCGTGTTGGATTACAACCGATTAACACATAAATTACAGGAAGCCGTCGCTACTGCCCAGGCACTTGCAACATCCATGGGGCATCAGGAGATTGTACCTGCTCATCTGCTCAAAGCGCTGCTGGAGCAGCAGGAAGGTCTGCTGCCACGACTGCTTCACAAAATGAATCTGCCAGCGACTGTAATCAGCCAGCAAAATGATGAACTGCTGCGCCGCAGATCCAGTGTCAGTGGGGCGGCTGCTGTCAGCCGGTATGCCTCGGCAGGACTGCTGCAGGTGCTGAATCAGGCCGAACAGGAAGCAGCGGAGATGAAGGATGAATTCGTCGCTGTCGAGCACGCGGTACTCGCACTTATTTCCGTTAATGATCCCGGTAACCGGGAAGTGCGTGATCTGCTGCACCGTCATGGGCTGAACCGGGAAGCGGTGCTGGTGGTATTGTCCGAGATTCGCGGTCATCAGCGGGTGACCAGCCAGGACCCGGAAGCGACTTATGAGGTATTGGAGAAATATGGCCGTGATCTGGTCGCCGAAGTACGTTCCGGCAAAGTCGATCCGGTGATCGGACGGGATGACGAGATTCGGCGGGTAATTCGTATTTTGTCCCGTAAAACGAAAAACAATCCAGTGCTTATTGGCGAACCGGGTGTCGGCAAAACAGCCATCGTCGAAGGGCTGGCTCACCGGATCGTGCGCAAGGATGTACCGGAAGGACTCAAAGACAAGATGATCTTCTCCCTCGATATGAGCGCTCTGGTCGCCGGTGCCAAATATCGAGGTGAATTTGAGGAACGGCTGCAGGCTGTACTGCGTGAGGTCCGGCAAAGTAATGGTCAAATTATTCTGTTCATCGATGAGCTGCATACCATCGTCGGTGCAGGCAAAACAGAAGGGTCGATGGATGCAGGGAATATGCTCAAGCCGATGCTGGCACGGGGAGAGCTGCACTGTATCGGAGCGACTACGCTGGATGAATACCGCAACCATATCGAGAAAGACCCTGCATTGGAGCGACGTTTCCAGCAGGTACTGGTGAGCGAGCCGAATGTGGAAGATACGATTGCGATTCTGCGCGGACTCAAGGAACGGTTCGAAGTGCATCATGGCGTGAGGATTCACGACAGTGCCATTGTAGCTGCGGGAGTGCTGTCCGATCGGTATATCTCGGACCGCTTTTTGCCGGACAAAGCGATTGATCTGATTGACGAAGCCTGTGCGATGATCCGGACCGAGATTGACTCTATGCCTGGAGAGCTGGACGAAGTCACACGCCGGATCATGAAGATGGAAATCGAAGAAGCTGCGCTCAAAAGAGAGACCGACGAACTGAGCCAGCATCGTCTGGCTATTCTGCAGCGCGAACTGGCCGATCTTAAGGAAAAACAGCTGGAGATGAGAACCCGCTGGGAACAGGAAAAAGAAGTGATCGAGAATGTAAATACTCTCAAAAAGCGGCTGGAACAGGCACGTCTCGATCTGGAACAAGCCCAGGAAGAATATGATCTCAATAAGTCTGCCGAACTGAGCTACGGTATTATCCCCGGATTGGAACGTGAACTGAAAGCCGCCGAAGAGGCTGCTCATCAGGATCAGGAAGGCCGCCTGCTGCGCGAAGCGGTGACTGATGAAGAGATTGCCGATATTGTCTCCCGCTGGACCGGTGTGCCGGTCAGTCGTCTGGTCGAAGGCGAACGGGAAAAGCTGCTGCGTCTGGAAGAAGTACTGCATGAGCGCGTTGTCGGTCAGGATGAAGCGGTGCAGCTGGTCGCAGATGCGGTGATTCGTTCACGGGCGGGGATCAAGGACCCCAATCGCCCGATTGGTTCTTTCCTGTTCCTCGGCCCTACCGGTGTCGGCAAGACCGAGCTGGCCAAAGCGATCGCTTCATCCCTGTTTGACCGGGAAGAGAATATGATCCGTATTGATATGTCCGAATATATGGAGAAACACAGTGTCTCTCGCCTGGTGGGTGCTCCTCCGGGATATGTAGGCTATGAGGAGGGCGGTCAGCTGACCGAAGCAGTACGTCGTCAGCCCTATTCGGTGATTTTGTTGGATGAAGTGGAGAAGGCTCACCCGGATGTATTCAATCTGCTGCTCCAGCTGCTGGACGATGGTCGCCTGACCGATTCGCAGGGCCGGATGGTCGATTTTAAAAATACGATTGTCATTATGACATCGAATATCGGGTCGATCCATCTGCTGAATGGGATGGAACAGGAAGGGCAGATCAGTGAAAATATTCGCTCGACCGTAATGCGCGAACTGAATCTGCACTTCCGTCCGGAGTTCCTGAATCGGGTAGATGATATTGTTATTTTCAAACCGCTTACTCGTACAGAGATTCGTCAGATCGTGTTCAAGCTGGCCGATCATCTGCGTACCCGACTGGCGGATCGGCAGATTGGACTGGAACTTACGGATGCCGCTGCACAGCTGATTGCAGATGAAGGGTACGATCCGGCTTATGGCGCCCGTCCGCTGAAACGATTTATCCAGCGTGCCCTGGAGACACGAGTTGCCCGTGCACTGATTGCCGGCGAAGCAGCTCCGGGCTGCGTGGTACAGGTGGATGTGGATCATGGCGAACTGACTGTAGTGATCAGCGCGCCAATACCAGCGACTGCTCCTGAGGAGCCGCTGGCAACCTTTTAAACATATGAGCAAAGTCAAAGGAAGCAAGCTGCTTATCCTGACCAACACAATCGCATAGTAGTTAGGAATTTCTGGCGTTAGATAAATGGAAGTTGAGTAGATGCGGATAATCGTGGGATCGAGAACGGGTGTATCCAGCAATATTGTAAAATAGATCTTAAATTTTTATTATATCAACCAATGTAATATATACAGATACAACGCACAAAAGGACTGCTCATTTGAGCGGTCCTTTTATATTTCAGTAACAGTAGTTGAATATTCCATCCATTTTATAAGACTGCATGAATTGCAGAATCAATGTGAATCTTCATGACGGTCATTTCGGGATCAGACCTTATCAGCCGCAGTTCCTGGATCAGACCTTATCAGCTGCAGTCTCCGCAGCAAACAGCTCTTTGGCTGTCCGTATAAATAGCTGCACTGCCAGCGACGCATTATTTACTGAGGGCACTGCAATACCAATCTGGCGCGTAATCTGCGGAGATACCTCCCGGACGGTCAATTCATGAGGGAACATGGACAGGGCCAGCTCGGATACGATACCAATACCAAGTCCCTGACGCACCATATTGACCAGCGTGCTGATATTATGGGTAGTGAAATTGATATGCAGCTGGCTTTTCTCACGCTGGAAGGCTTCCATGATAGCGACTTCATGCCCACCTTTGCACAGGATCATATCCTGACCATCCAGATGACGAATCGAGATGTGCTTCTGGGCATGCAGTGGATGACCATCCGGCAGCAGTACAATCATCTGGTCGGAATAGAGTGGAATTGTATCGACCAGCGGATCGGGCAGCAGAATCAGTCCGGCTTCGATCTGGCGGCTGTGTACCCAGTCCCTCACTTCATTGGTGGAGCCTTCCTGCAGATCGAAGACCAGATTGGGATAATTCTGACGGATCTGATGAATGATCGGGGGCAGGAAATAGGCGGATGCCGAAGGAAAAGCGCCAATCGTGATCGTCCCGATATCCAGCCCTTTTTCGGCGGCGACCTGCTGCTGTACTTTTTGCATACTTTGCAGAATCGAGCGGAACTCCAGCAGCACCCGCTGACCGACTTCTGTGAGCAGAACTCCTTTTTTACGATCCCGGAGCAGTAGCTGTACATCCAGTTCATTCTCAATACTGGCAATCGCATGGCTGACTGCGGGCTGTGTCATATGCAGTTCCTGGGCGGCTTGTGTAAAGTTAAGCGTCTCGGCAACACGAACAAAAACCATAATCTGTGTAATCGTCATAACAATAAAGTTATCTCCTTTATTCGAAAGATTCATTTTATTTATCATACCAAACGTTATAAGCTAAAAATATAGATATATGAATTTTAACATATGGATAGGGGAGAACGGAGATGGATGAATACTCATCAGGTGGTGGAACAGGCAGTCACTTGTCCGATTCAGGACATGCGCAGCCACTGCACAAAATGATGGTATCCGGCAGCAGTATATTGGTCGGTGCCTATAAGACAGGTAAATCGGGAGGTACAGCGCCGCGCAAAACATTGCTGCTGCTGTTGTTTCTGGTAATGGTATGGGGAATCAACTGGCCGCTGACCAAGCTGGCGCTGCCGGAAGTACCGCCCATATTGTTCTCGGGACTGCGTACGCTGATCGGAGGAGCGCTTCTGCTGTTTATCGCTATGCGTCACCGGGAGAAACTCCAGTGGAAGCGCAATTGGCGTATATATACGGTGCTGGCTATCTTTAATATTATCGGTTACTACGGACTGCAGACAGTGGGAATTGGCTATCTGCCGGCAGGATTGTTCTCGACGATTGTCTTTCTGCAGCCAGTGCTGCTGAGTCTGTTTGCCTGGCTGTGGCTGGGAGAGAGCATGTCTGTGCTCAAAGTGGTCGGACTGTTGTTCGGATTTGCTGGTGTAGCTGTGATCAGCTCCGGAGGACTGGAAGGCAATCTGTCGCCGCTGGGGATAGGACTGGCTGTAGCCTCTGCACTCTGCTGGGCGATCGGTACCATTTATATGAAAAAGAAAAGCGCTCAACTGGATTCACTCTGGACGGTAACTGTACAGCTGCTCATTGGCGGAATCGTGCTGAGTGTGATCGGTTCGGGAACCGAAAGCTGGAGCGATATTCACTGGACGTCTTCGTTTATTGGGATTCTGCTGTTTATCTCCGTATTTGTGATTGCTGCCGGCTGGCTGGTTTATTTTAAATTAATGGATAGCGGCGAAGCCAGTACAGTAGGCTCTTATACGTTTGCGATTCCGGTGATAGCGAATATTTTCAGCGTAATCCTATTGGGAGAATCGGTAACCCTGCCGCTGCTGATCGGACTGGTCATGATCGCGGTCGGAATCGGCCTCGTGAATCGCAAACGAACCATTGTTGTACCGGTTAAGCAGGCCTGTGACAATCGCTCCTGATCCAAGCGAAAAATAGGAGCGCAAATCATATCCAGTCGATATTATCGGAAATTATACGATTTAAATAGTATCAACAGAAAACAAATCAATCGATCTTCATACCCAAAGAGCTGATTTTGCATATACGCAGGATCAGCTCTTTTTATAGTTTGTTATTCTGTCCTTATCTATAACGTTCATTATGTTACTCTATACATGAAGCCAATCGTCTATACCATTTATAACTATGGCATCCCAATAGCAATCAGACCATACCAAAGGAGCGTCTCCTAATGATAAGCAAAAAAATAATGTTCTGCTGCTCGGTAATAACGTGCTCGATCCTGACTTCGGCTTGTAGTACCGCTGCTGTGCAGCCTTCTGCTACCATCTCATCTGCCGAGCCAGTTCATTCGGATTCAGTCGGAACTTCTCCTGCTGCTACCACAATTGAGAGTAACGGCACTACATATACGCTTCCGCTTACCAGTCCTTCAACCAGGACTTATCATTATGTTGCTGCTACTGCCAAAGGAATTGTATGGATACCTGCTCCTCCGATGACATTGGTAAAAGGGACAGAGGCCGCTCCGGTCTATATGCCAGATCAGCCTTTCACTTTATATCTGAGCAATACTAACGATCCTCACGTATCCAGAGAGAATTCGCAAAAAATACTCACGCTGCCTCTGAATAATGGGCAGGCCAAAGTGATAGTAACCCGGTTGATGGGGCTGCAGGATCATGTTATTTACCATACAGCATCCTCGTTCGACGATGGCGCACAGCCGATCAGAGAAGAAGCATGGGTCATGGAAGTAGACGATCCGCGCAGCAATACCCGAATTATGGACTTTCATTCCACAGGTGGGCGCTTATACAGTTACGGGGTAGATGACCATCATCAGATGTATGCCGGAGTGAGCGAACTCCCGGGAAAGGCAGACGGTAGCTATACGACACAAGTTACTGTATATGATGAGCAGAGCAATAAAGTTCAAACGATTAATGATTACAAGCTAAGCGGAAACTTGTTAACGATTCATTATCAGGGTGGAGAAGTGGTATTTAAACTGGCTTCTGCCTAGGTCGAACAAACGAATCAGCCTGATAGGTATCTTGCAGACTAAGGAAGCAAAGCGGGGTAGAAGGCGCTTCGTTACAAGGTAAATACTTTTTAAGCTGTCATTTATGCTTTTTTAAGCTGAATTTATACTTTATCCTTTATAGTAAGAAGGATTTTTGCATAGACAGGCATATGCAGCACGATGATGGAGCGATCGGCGGATCGCTCTGTGTATGATCACGCAGGAGGGAATGATACCATGCTTCAGGTCCAACAAGTCAGCAAGTATTTTGATCAGCGGCGCAGTGTGGACGGAATTGATTTTGAAATGCAGCGCGGAGAGATTGTCGGGTTTCTCGGACCCAATGGTGCCGGGAAAACAACGACGATGCGGATGATTACCGGTTATTTGAAGCCTACATCCGGCCAGATCTGGATTGACGGTCTGCCGATGCACGAGCCGTCCCGCAAGGCCAGAACCAAAATTGGTTATTTACCGGAGACACCGCCTCTTTATCCGGATATGACGGTGAACTCTTATTTGCGCTTTGTCGCTGATCTGCGGGATGTACCAGCCAGACAGCAAAAACTTCGTATTAGTGAGATGATCGACCGACTCGGTCTGCAGGGAAGAGAGCGGCAAATTATACGCTCCCTGTCCAAAGGATACAAACAGCGTCTCGGACTGGCCCAGGCGATTATTCACCAGCCGGATCTGCTTATCCTTGATGAGCCGACATCGGGGCTGGACCCGAACCAGATTCTGGAGATCCGGCAGCTGATTCGTGAATTGGGCGAGCAGCATACCGTACTGCTCAGCACGCATATTTTGCCGGAGGTGAGTACCCTGTGCAACCGGGTGCTCATTATTAATGACGGACGGATCGTAATGGATGGCAATGCCAATCAGCTGGATCAATCGCTGAACGAGAAATTCCAGGTACTGCTGGAGGTGAAGACCCGTCCGGACAAGCTGCGCCGATTGCTGGATAACTGGCAGAATGTAAACACGGAATATCTGAGCAGTACAGAGGAAGAGCAGCAGGTTCAATCGATTCAGCTGCGGCTGCAGGGCACGGATGATACCGACTTCCGTGAGCGATTGTCTCTGCTGCTGGCAGATGCACGTGTTCCGATTCTGGAGCTGCGCAAGGAACGCCTCAGTCTGGAGGATGTGTTCGTCAAACTGACTACTGATAATGATCCGTCTGAATCCATAAGTTCTACAGATGCCGGTCCTACAGTGATTTCATCCGGGACGGAGCCTGTCAAAGAAGAACAAGCTGATGTAGAAACGGTACCGTTGGAGCCAGCGAAAACCGATCGTAGCAAGACTAAAGACGGCGAAATCCCTGCTACCACGCACAACAAGGAGGATGACGCCAAGTGAGAAGAATGTGGGCGATCTGCTCCAAGGAGCTGCAGTCATACTTTTTGAGTCCAACCTCTTATTTTGCGATAGCAGTCTATGTACTGCTGTCGAGTATAATGTTTTACGTGAGCTTTGTTGTGTACCAGCCGAGTATTCTGGATTACCGGTTGATTCTCGGCGATACGCTGTTTATGCTGCTTGTTGTGATTCCGCTACTGACGATGCGGCTCATGTCCGAAGAGCTGCGGCAGGGAACCGATGAACTGCTGCTGACATCACCGGTCACCGCGACCGAGATAGTCATTGGCAAGTATCTGGCTTCGCTGGGATTATTGGTTGTACTGGTCCTGTGTAACCTGATCTATCCACTCGTCATGTCCTTTTTCGGCCCGATGAATCTGCCGCTGTTGTGGCTGTCCGTACTGGGTGTATTTCTGATGGGCGCAGCGATGATGGCGGTAGGATTATTTGCTTCCAGCCTGTCCCAGCACCAGATGGTATCGGCAGTGATCGGTTTTGTACTGCTGCTGGTATTGTGGTTGATGGACTCATTTCTGGCGAACTCCCCGTCTTCCAGTCTGCAGCAGTGGCTGACTCCATTCTCCCTGTCCGGCCGCATCACCAATCTGATCAAAGGTGTGCTGCATGGACCGGATATTCTGTACTATATCACTCTGGCAGCCTTATTCCTTATCCTCAGCATCCAGGTTGTTGAGCGGAAGCGGTGGAGGTAATGAAAATGAGAAACTGGATATATCGCACCAATGCTATTGTTATTGCCGTCGCGGCAATTGGTATTTTTATCGTCCTGACATTATTCCTGAATTCGCTGGGCACGTTCCAGCTGGATCTGACCAAGGATCGGCAGAATACGCTGTCCGATCAGACGATTACTACGCTGCAAAATATTAAAGACCCGGTAGAGGCCATGGTATTTATCGATCCGAGTGATGCACAGGTCTATACACGCCAGGTCACCGATCTACTGAATGAGTATCACAAAATAAACAGCAAGCTGGAAGTCAAAGAATACGGACTTCTGCAAAATCCCGAACTGGCCCGTCAGTATGGAGTGACCGGCAGTACGGTGGTATTCAAGCATGGGGAACAGACCAAGCTGATACCGGTAGAGGGCATGTTCAACTTTGGCAATGCCGATGGATCGACCGAACAGGAAGCGGCAAGTGCTTCGTACGAATTCAGCGGCGAGCAGAAGCTTACTTCCGGGCTGGTGGCATTAACATCATCCCAAACGTACAAAGCTTATCTGCTGAATGGGCATAATGAATTCAATACAAGTACAATCAGCGTACTGGCCGGTGAGCTGGGAAGTGAGAATATTACTGTCTCCGAGCTGTCACTCGCGCAGCAGGGCGCTGTACCCAAGGATGCAAGTGTACTCATGATTATCGCACCGCAGACGGATTTGAGTGACGCAGAGACCAAGGTCATTCGTCAATATCTGGATGGCGGAGGCAAGTTGTTCCTGTCGCTTGGCTTTAACGAAAAGGCCAAGACCAGCTGGACCAATCTGGATTCGCTCATGAGCACCTACGGTATCACCGATACCCATGCGGTTGCGGTTGAACCGAAAGATACATCCCTGTATGATCCGCTGACGATTGTACCGGAATACGGTAATCATGCGATTACGAACAAGCTGGCAGCCAGCGATCTGTACACAATTATGTCCCTGTCGATTGCGCTCAAGCAGGAAGGCAAAGAAGGCTGGACAGTGACGCCGCTGCTGACCTCATCGTCTAATAGTTATGGCGAGACCGATCTGTCCGGGCTGCTGGAATCGCGCACCGAGCGCGGCAGTAATGATCTGGCAGGCCCGTTTGATCTGGGTTATGCAGTCAGCAGTACCAAAGGTGAGACCAAAGCAATTATTCTTGGCGGTTCTACCTTTATGATGGACCAGTCGATCAGTCAGCAGGGCAATCTGGACTTTGTGTTGAACAGTGTAAATGATCTGGTCGGTAACGATAGTCAGGTCACGATCCGTCCGAGAGTCGAAGAACAATACAAGACGGCGGAGCTGACGCTGTCACAGGCACGGACCATCTTTATGGTGACTGTTATTGTACTGCCGCTACTGTTAGTTGCTATTGGTGTATTCCTCTGGTGGAGACGCCGCAGAGGGTAAAGGAGGGAAAAGAATGATCCGAAAATTGATGCCTTCCATTATTCTGCTGCTGATTCTGGCAGCTGCTGCAGGATACGCCTATTCCCAGAACTTTTTTCAAAAAGAAGATACACCGGCGGCAGATCCCCGATTATTAACGATGAATATATCGGAGATTGACCGTATCGATATTCAAACGAATTCTTCCGACAGTGCCGCTGCTGCGACGAATAAGGCGGCTTCCTCTGTTCAGCCGCAAACGGTACAGTTGGATAAACAAGGAGAGACCTGGAGCATGACTTCACCGGCAGCCTATCCGATCAATCCCTATACGATTCAGGATTGGCTGACGGCTCTCCAATCGGCAACAATCCATGGTACGGTCGAGGAACAGCCGTCAGATACGTCCAAATACGGTATTCATAAGAATACGCCTGTGTTTACGGTGCAGAGCAGGAATGGCAGCAAGCTGAGTCTCGCTATTGGTGATGAGCTGCCGACCAAAGGGTATTATTATGCGCAGTTAAAGGATGGCTCTATTATTCAGCTTTCCCAGCAAACGGTAACCGATTTGCAGGCAGATGCGTTTCATTTTATCGATACTACGCCGATCGGATGGGACGATAACCAGCTGATACAGCTGAAATGGAGCAGCACTCAGCCGCAAGCAAACTGGACACTTAAGCATAAGCCCAACATAGCGGATCCGGCACAGGATACCTGGACGCTGGATGGCAAGTCGATCACAGATGATCAGGGCACCAGTATCACCGACGCGGTGAAAAATACGCCGACCGACCAGTTGCCTGTACCGGCAGCGCAGGTAAAGTCGTATCGCAATGTGCTGACACTCAGCGTCTCCCTGACCGTAGACGGCAAAGGAGCGACCGAGCGCTATCAAGGCTGGCAGGACCCGAGTGACAAGCAGTATGTCTGGATCACTGATCCGCAGAATAAATGGGCATACCGAATCTCGGCAGATCAGCTGTCCACAGCGGCACAATCTGCCAAGGGATCGAATCAGACCAAGTAACCGATTAGCGTGAGTGACCTGATAGGGTTATCGATAAATGAGTGGATATAATCATTACTGAACGCGTCAATAGTATTGAGCACGAACATCGCTTGGAATATGCAAAAGCTCCGATGATCTCTGTTTTAAACAGAATCATCGGAGCTTTTGTTATTTATGCGAAGAACAGAGAAAAAGAAGTCGTATTCTATCTAATCGTCAGTCTCTTCCTTACTCCAGCATAGATGCTGTCATTCACTTAGCGAACAAATGTATTTTTCACTCTGCGTGCACGCAGGAAGTAGGCTACCCAGGCGGCCAGAACCAGCAGATGAATAATTGTACTCACTATACTGGTATTGAGTTGGGACGGTGACATAAAATAAGTTGCCAGAATCGCAACCGCATCCAGCACACAGAATCCCAGCACCAGCTTGGGCAGTATGCGTTTTTTACGGTAGAACCATATCAGGATCACGATCAGATAGATAGCCGCGATAGATGTGTAGATCACCGTAAATGTCAACAAACTCTGATACAATTCGCCAGAGATCTGCATGGTCTGGGTCAATTGGTCATATACATCCGCTTTGGCATAAGCCATAGCCAGCAGAATAAACCCGCCTGCTGAAGCAACAATGGAAGCGAACAAATAATAATACATACAGATCTGAAAAAGTACCAGCCATCCGCCAAGTCCGGTCAGCGGCGGAGGACCATAGTAACCGCCGTTCATTCCTCCAGCAGGTCCTCCCATCGGTGGATACGGGGGTGGTACGGGCGGTTGTGCCAGTTCCTGTGAAGGACCCGGAGGTTGATAATTGCTCATGTGCAGATTCCTTTCTCATTGCTTATTTTGGTAAAGTGAAGCCTGGATGTGCAGATGCTGGATTCACAGTGAATATTTCATTTACAGTTAATTTTTACTTACGGTAAATGCTTCGCTGGCAGTGCATATCCTTTTGATGGCATTATGACTCTAATGTACAATATCAGACTATGCGCAGATTGGGAAGATATGTAGGTGCTCCCTGCGATAGGTAAATAGCAAGGAGCGGGTCATATGGAATTGAATAAGAAGAACAGTTTATTTCTACTCTCAGGCTGAGGATGCTTTTTGTTAGGATAAATTTGATCCTTGGTATAAAAAGCGCCAATTACTGAGCTTTAAATTTACGACCTTTGATAAAGATTTGCTGCAGTTCCATCTGTTCGTCCAGTACCAGAATATCAGCGCGCTTACCTACTTCAAGGCTGCCTGTCTGGTCATAGATCCCCAGCTGGCGTGCCGGGTTGCCACTGGCAGCTTCGGAAGCGCGCAGGATGGACAATCCAGCCTTTTCGATCAGGAAGCGGAATCCTTCGATCATGGTCAGGCGGCTGCCTGCCAGAGTACCACTGTCTTCCGGCAGGGTAGCGACGCCGTTGATGACTTTGACCGGCTGATCGCCGAGCATATAGTCCCCATCACCCAGACCGGCTGCCGACATGGCATCGGTGATCAGAATCAGATTATGATCCTGCTTGAGCTGGGCGAGCAGAGCAACCGCAGCCGGATGCACATGAATACCGTCCGCGATAATCTCGGCATGAATGGCAGGTGTACCCAGCACTGCACCGACGACGCCCGGCTTGCGGTGATGCAGCGGTGTCATGGCGTTAAAGGTATGCACCGCATGATTCAGACCGGCATCGACTGCATCCATAATCTGCTCATAGGTTGCATCGGTGTGGCCGGCTGCTGCGGTAATCTGATGTTCCCGCAGCCAGCGGATCAGTTCCAGCGCGCCTTCGCGTTCCGGTGCCAGGGTGAGCTGCTTGATCAGACCGGGATAAGCGGCATGCCACTGTTCCAGCCACTCTACATTGGGCAGTACGATATGTCCGGGATTCTGTGCGCCCGGCCACTGCGGACTGATAAAGGGACCCTCTAGATGAACACCTTCTACCTGAGCGCCGGGCATTTGGTCAGCCTGCACATAGGCATGCACCTGCTCCAGTACCCGGTCGATATCATCATGCGGAGCAGTCATTGTCGTAGCGAGAATGGCTGTCGTTCCCTGACTGGCATGGAAATTTGTGATTGTATCCAGTACTTCGGGATTCGAATCCATAAAGTCCTGTCCCATTCCGCCATGCACATGTATATCGATAAATCCCGGCACGACAAGACCGCCAGCTGCATCGTAAGTCATCCCATCCGGTGTGGAAACATCCGAATCGTTTTTCATATTATCCATCTGCTGGACAGTTCCACCAATCGCAGACGGGAATGCGGGTGCTTGTGCAGCTGTTCCTGCATAACGAATAATGCCGCTTTCTACCTGCACAACGCCATTATCGATAATTTGCGTAGGTGTAACGATCCGGCCATTAATAATCTGATACGTCGCTGATGTTGAACCTGATGTAGGAGTAGACATTATCCGAACAACCTCCCGGCTTCTCCATCCATCAGCACCGTCACATTCGGATGCAGCTGCAGCAGGGAAGCAGGGCACAGCGTTGTAATTGGACCGGTCAGCGCACGATGGATAATCTCGGCTTTGTCTGCGCCGCGTACCATCAGCAGAATCTGGCGTGATTTCATAATGGTACCTACGCCCATTGTGATCGCCTGTGCAGGCACTTCATCCACCGACTGGAAATAACGTGCGTTCGCTTCGCGCGTCTCCGGCAGCAGGTCGACCACGTGAGTTCCCGGCATCAGCTGGTCCGCCGGTTCATTGAATCCGATATGGCCATTATGTCCGATGCCCAGTACTTGCAGGTCAATCACCGATTCGGACAGCATGGCATCGTAGCGACTGCATTCCTGAGCCGCATCGGCAGCCTGTCCGTTTGGTACATGCGTATTGTCCATATCGATATCAATATGATCGAATAGATGCTTGTTCATAAATGCACGATAGGAAGCCGGATGATCCGCAGGCAGCCCCACATATTCATCGAGGTTGAATGTTTTTACTTTGGAGAAGCTGATGACGCCCTGATTGAAAATGTTGATCAGTTCTTTGTACAGGTCGACAGGCGTACCGCCGGTAGCGAGTCCAAGCACCGCACGCGGGGAAGTCTGCACGAGACTGGATACGATATACGCTGCAACTTTACCAAAATCTTCTTGCTTGCTTACTTTGACGAGATTAACCATGGATCATAACCCTCCTGAGTCTTTGCGGTAGCGCCGCACATTTTTATAAGACAGCTCCAGCTTGTTGACAGAGTCATTGAACTGGGCACTAATCATACCGGTAAACAAAATATCGATAATATGAAGCTGGGCAATCCGGGAAGCCATATCGCCACGCCGAACACCTTTTTCCAGAGAAGAAGCGAACAGGGAGATATCTGCCATTGCAGCCAGTGGGTTGGAGCTGTACTGGGTGAGTGACAGGACGGTAGCGCCGTTCTCGCGGGCGCAGGTCAGTGCATCGATCGTCTCCCGCGTCTCGCCGGAATACGAGATCGCCAGCGCCACATCTTCGGAAGACAGGGTGGAGGCGGAAGTGATCTGCATATGAGAGTCCGCAAAGGCGGTACAATTCTTGCCGATCCGGATCAGTTTTTGGTAAAAGTCCTGCGCCACAATGGAAGAAGTGGCGATGCCGTACAGATCGATTCGCCGCGCCCGGGTCAGATAGCCGATGGCCTGCTCCAGCTTGGGCAGATTCAGCAGCCGGGTCGTATCGTTGATCGAGGTGACATGATTGGACTCAATCGCTTTGACGATCTCGGCCAGCGGATTGCCGGCGATAATATCCTGATACGAGCTAGGTACCGATTGCTGTGCGAGCTCACCGGCCAGCTTCATTTTGAAATCGGGAAAGCCTTCGAAATTGAATGTTTTGCAAAAGCGTGTTACTGTCGCGGGGCTGATGCCACATTGGTTCGCCAGCTGTGTAATACCCAGCCGGATAACGGAGGAAGGCTGCTGCAAAATATAATGCGCGAGCCTCCGTTCCTGTGGAGACAATTTGTCCAGTCCCTGCTCCAGTACATGCAAAATGGGAGACATACGGATTCCTCCTTTCCTGAGATAAGAACGTACCTGTTCAACCCATAAAGGTCAAATCATTGTAAAAGCACATCAAGGAGTTTGTGAAAATAATTTTTATATTATAGATGAATGGAGGAAAATAATTTTCTTTGAGTCCATCATAGCCGAGGAGCATAGGGAATGCAATACATTTTGGACAAAAGAATAAAGGAATATATGAGGCATGAAAAAGCGCTTATATTCAGCAAAATAATACCCGGAAAATCTCTGGATACGACCCATATAAAAAGCCATTCTGCAGATCGCTGTATCGATCAACAGAATGGCTTTTGAATATTCAAATAGTGGTTAAGCTGCTTATTATATTGTACTGTTCAGGTATCAATTAACCGTTGATCGATTTGCTCATCGTCCTATCGACATCAGGCAGCGGATTGACGATATTTGCGATATTCCGGCAGAATTAGTTTCCACAGCATAAAGAGAAGCACGATCATTTGCGGGATAAAGGTCTCCCAGGTCGGATACATGCCGATCCATCCTGCCGAAGGCAATCCGGAGGCATTATGCGCTGGGAATTGTCCGGCGACCTGCAGGGAATGAATACTTTCCCCGAGGAAACGGAAGACCAGATAATAGATCAGCACAGTCGCGGTCAGGAAGAACGGACGCACCGGAAGTTTCACACTGAAGCGGATAATGAGTACCGCTACAATAATCAGAATCACCAGTGCCAGCCCGATCCCGAGCAGCAGCTGGGACAGTTCGATTGCCGGAGCCATACCGATATAGAAAATGGCGGTCTCGGCACCTTCACGCAGAATTGCAAGTCCGGATACAGCCGCCAGTGACCACAGGCTGCCACGCTGAAGTGCGCCACTGACCTGACTGGCAATATAGCTGTTCCAGTTTTGTAGATTGGCCTTCTGGTGCAGCCAGTTGCCCACGCTGAGCATCAGTACAACAGCAATCAGTCCGGTAATACCTTCAATCATCTCACGTGTACTGCCGCTCGTCGCCATCTGGGCAAAAGCATACACGAAGATGGCTGCCATCACGCCGCTGAGAATCAGACCGGACAGCGCGCCCGACCAGATCCAGCGACCCGCCTGACGGCTGCCGCTGCGCTTGGCATAAGCGAGCAGGGCAGCGAGTACAAGGATCGCTTCCAGACCTTCACGCAGCAAGATGATGGCTGCATCCCATGCGGTATAGGAAGTTTTGGAGGTGATCGGTGTCAGTTCGCCCAGCATCGTCGATAATACGTTATTGGCTTTGTCCCAGGCAGGAGGACTGGATACCAGATAGCCCTGCACTTCGGACATTTCATTCTCGATTGATGTATAAGTGGTGGAGGAAGAAATCTGTACTTCGCCTTCCACCAGCGGCCACATCGTAATAAATTGCTGCATCCGGTCTGTAGCGGTTGCTGCATCCTGCTGACCTGCCGCTGTCTGCACCTGCTGGAGCAGGGCAACCGCATCGGTCAAGCGTACACTGCCGCTGGCAGGAGCGGTATCGGCTACTTCACCGGATAGATAGTGATTTAGCAGATCGATTAGCGCCTGGGTCTCTTTCTGTGCCTGTTCCTCACGCGGCGGATCGGCCTGCAGGGAGACGCGGATCATACTCATCTTGGTCTCCAGCTGGCTGTAGACCGTAAAATTATCCGCACGAATCGCACTTTCCACATCCGGCCATGCATCGACAATCTGCTTGTAGCTGGTCTGGGCGGCTGTCCAGTCCTGCTGCTTGATATGCCCGATCGTCTGATCGGCGAGCGGCAGGATAATACGAACCGCCTGTGTGCCTTTGGCAGAAGGGCCTTTGCCCTGAGCGGAATCGGCAGTACCGGCATTCCCTGCTTCTGCATAGCTGTTCACGGCACGGGCAAGTGTACCGAGTGCAGAGACGGATGCATCAGGAGCGGATTTGGCATTTTGCAGGGCTTGCTGGGCAGCCTGGAGAGCGGTGTTCACTTCAGCGGCCTGCTGAGGTGCTGCCGATGTATCCAGCGATGCCCAACCTGCAGCGAATGTGTCCAGTTCCTGTGAAGCATCGGCCCATTTTTGCTGACCGGCATCGACGAGAGCACTGCCGACAACCGGCAGTAGACTGTCTGCGGTAGGCGCTTCTTCGGCTGCCGCTACATGCATAATCGGTGCAGCAGTCAGCCAGTTATAGACAAATGGCTGTGAAGCTGCCGGGCTGAGTCCGATCGCGAGCACGAGCAGACAGGTACAGCTGATAAGACGGATAAACCAGGCGGTATTGCGCATAACCGAATTCCTCATTTCCTCGTAAAAATAAAAACTTCTTCTATTATTGAATGTACATATAGTCTGGTAGATACGGATTTGCAGACGTATAGATATAGCAATGTCTTCGTCCACTCCTGTGAGCGAATGAACGAAGACACGGTTCCATAGCACAGCCTGTTATACAGTCGTGTATGTTGGCATGGGGCTGATGGTTGATTTACAGCAGGGTATCGCCGATATATCCGCCCTGGCGAACGCCGGGGAAGCAGGCAAAAGTAGCACTGCCGATATGCTGAATATATTCGTTCAGCGCATCAATCTGGGCGAGCCGCTGCTGCATGGGAATAAATTGCTTCTCCAGACTGCGCTGATAACTGATAAAAAAGAGTCCTGCATCCAGCTGTCCTGTCGTATTATCCATACCGCTCGAATACGAATAGGGACGGCGCAGAATCTGCATTTTGCCGTCTCCGCGCGCTACACGCATATGGGAGTTCATCGGAATCACCGGTTTGCCGGAAGCGTCCTTGGCTTCCATATCGCCGCGGTCAAATTCATGCTGCGAGCCGAGTGGTGCACCGCTGACTCGGTAGCGGCCAAATGTATTCTCCTGATCGGACAGGCTGGAGCGATCCCAGACTTCGATCCGCATCCGGATACGTCGCACGGCCATATAGGAGCCGCCAGTCATCCAGCCTGCTCCGTCTTCCGGCTGTACCCAGACCACTTCGTTCATCATTGCCGCGTCCTGCACACTTGGATTAGCGGTACCATCCTTGAAGCCCATCAGATTGCGCGGTGTCGCCTTGTTCGGATCAGATTCGGTCGAGCGCTGGAAGCCTTCCTGACTCCAGCGAAGCACGGCCGAACCTCTGGCGATCCGGATCAGGTTGCGCATCCCGTGGAAAGCGACCTGCATATCGTCCGCGCAGATCTGCACTCCCAGATCACCACCGCACCATTCCGGCATCAGATTATCCCCGTTAAAAGGAGGCAGATCGCCGAAGCCGGCAGGCTTTTTGCCCGCTAGACCAAAGCGATGGTCAAACAGGCTTGGACCGGCGCCAAACGTAATTGTAATCCGCGAAGGCATGAGTCCTGCCGCTTCGCCTGTATCGGCAGGTGGCAGATTCAGATTTTCATTTTGCCCATCCAGCAGTTTGCCGGCCATCAGGGAAGCGGAAGCCCGCGTCCATGCCTGCAGCAGATTTCTTAGTCCGGCTGCATCACTGACGGTCAGATCAAAGGAAGCAAAGCACATAAAATTCTGACTCGGTGTCGTAATCCCGGTCTGATGCTGTCCATAAAAGTCATACCGGTTCGCATCCGGTATACCGGTAGTCACATTATCCGGACTACCCGGTTTGTCGGAAGCGGGCTGCTTGGTTGCTCCGGTCGCTGCCATAATACCAAAAGCGCCCGAGCCGCCCAGCAGCAGCCCTACACCGGAAGCGCCAGCAAGCCGCAGCATATCGCGGCGGCTCACAGGCTTGCGGAACAGGGAAGAAGACTCCTGTCCGGCATCAGGGGTTGGATTCAGTTGTTGTTCATCGTTTTTCTTCTTACTCATGTCTTACACTCCCAGGATTGTTCCCATTTGGGATAATGGTTCAGCCAGTGCATCCAGGTTCTGGCTCAGTGTACGTACGTCTTCTTTGCTTAATTTATCGTAAGTTACATAGCCACCGTCTTTGGTTGCAAACGGAGCCAGTTCCTTGTTCAGCGCTTCGAATTTCTCGCCGATCTGTTTCTCCAGAGCAGGATCTTTTGCTGCCAGATTTGGCTTCAGGATCTCGTAGATTTTCTGTGCACCCTCTACATTGGCTACAAAGTCATACAGATCGGTGTGGGAATAACGTTCTTCTTCACCGGTTACTTTGGAAGAAGAGACCTCGTTCAGTAGTTCTACCGCTCCGGTAACGAGCAGTCCCGCATCAATATCGACCGTCTCGACTTTGGCGCGCAGCAGCTTGGCATCCTGCAACAGACGATCTGCATATTCGCTCATGCCATCTGTTGTCTTCTTTTCCCACAGGCCTTGTTCGATTTTATGGAATCCACGCCAGTCCTTGTCATCCACGTCTCCCTGGCGAGCATCAATATCCGGGTCCAGATTGCCCAGTGCTTCGGCAATCGGCTCGATACGCTCATAGTGCATACGTGCCGGTGCGTACAGCTTTTTCGCTTCGTCCATCTTGCCGGCTTTGACCGCTTCTGTAAATTTCTCGGTCTCCGTTACGAAAGCATCAATCTCACTGATCGCATAGGTACGATATTGCTCGGTAGCATCTTTGAAATCAGCTGTAGAAGCAGCAGGTGCCGCAGCCTTGGTATCGGTAGCCGCCGCTGTAGTTGGGCTTGTCTGTGTATTGTTTGCTGCTGGTTGTGCTTCTTCCTTGTTGCCGCAGGCTGCGAACAGTACAGATGATAACAGCAGAACCGCAGGCAGGGTGTAACGTGCTTTCATAAATTCAAACACTCCTCAATAATGATAATCGTTCTCAATAATGTATATATCATAGTGTGGAAACCCTGCAACGTCAATATTTTTTATGTAAAATGCGACAGAACACCCGTCTTTTTTGATATTAATTACTTATTTAACCATATTAAGATAATAAAGTATTAATAATAACATTATGGTATTATTAATTTGCTTAGGTATGTCCGCTGTTCATAGTGCAGTATGTGTATCTGAAGCAGGCGGATTGATCTGTTACTTTCCGCTATAAATGAATGTAAAAGGAGGGAGTTCAGGTTTGTTGTATCCAGTAAGACCGCAGTATCTGCATCCAGATTCCACTACATATCCAAAATGCCAGAGGAGAGTGTCGGATGAACAAGCATAAACGGTATACATGGTTGGTATGGCTCTGTGCCATCCTGCTGCTCATTTCCAATTCGGGTTATTCGCTCGCTGCGCCGGAAGCAACGTTATCTTCCCCATCTGCAGACAATAGCGATATGGCACCGGCTGTCAGTCCTTCGGTATTTCATGTCGGACTAGCCAAATATGAAGATATCGACGGAGGTACGCAGCTTCCTGTCGATCCGGCAACCCAGGCGAACAATGAGGCAATCAGCATAGCTGCAAGGGACCGATCGTTGATCCAGAAAAACAGCTATGAGTATGTACTGACCAGCTCGCAGGCGCTGCGCCGCAGTGTGACGTCGGTTACTTATTCTGTATATACCACGATCAGCCTGACCGATAGTGCTGGCCGTCCGCTGGATTCGTCTTCCGGGGTGAAGCTGACGGTGAATGGTCAGCCCTATCCAATCTCGTATGTTACCGATTCGGTGACAGGTAGCGGAACCAGTCAATTTGTATTCAAGCTGGCTCTGTCATCGGCCAGCCGAATTGCTCCATTTGAGCTGCTGTTTGCAAGACCAGGTTATGCAGATGTCAACGTATTCATGGTGTACCGTCCTGCAGGCACAGTAACGGTCGAGAAGATCGGCGCGATTAAGGGACCTGCCGAAGTGGGTGCGCTGCTGAGTGCTGGAGAAATTGGCTATGGCCGTCCACTATCCGGTCAAGCTCCTGCTGTACGTTACCAATGGTATCGCAGTAACTCTGCCGCTGGAGCCTATATTGCAATCAAGGGAGCGACAGCTTCCCAGTATCGTCCGGTCGAAGAGGATGCCGGCAAATTCATTCGTGTCCATATTCAGACGAATGAACAGACAGCCAGTGGATCTGCACTGAGCCCGCCAACCGAGAAGATTGCCCGCTCAGGCAAAGCAGAGCAGATCTTCACGGCGATTGAATCACGGTATTTCCCTGCCGACAAGCGTACCCTGCGAGGGTCGCTCAAGCTGCCTGCTTCATTGCCGGAGTATCCAGGCGTAACGATCAGCTGGAAAAGCGATAATGAAGCTGTTATGACCAGCGCAGGTGTAGTCTCCCGGGCAGCACGTGATGACCAGGAAGTTATACTGACAGCCATTCTCAGCGATCAGGTCGTCGCCACCAAGAGCTATGCGCTGCTTGTTCAGGCAGAAGGGTCAACATCTGTGGGGATCGTCGGACAAGCAGATCCTTATTTTCAAAAAGGGTACCCGGAGATGTATGTAAAAAATGGACAGATTCATGCCCGTTATGCATTGAGCCAACCGGGAGAAGTCTATATGGTCGTCTCCAAAGGTACACCGGTTATCATGTACGACGAAGATAGAGCGGTATTAACGGTTCAGGCGGTTATGGAAGGGCATGGAGGCAATACGTACAGAGCGTCTGCCAATGCCGTGGCCTGGCCGTATCAGAATATTACAGCTGCACAGGTAGGCAAGGTGCAGGATATCAATACAGGTATCGATATTGACAGCACCGGTTTTCATTATGCACGCGTCGGTTTTGTGATTGTGGACAAATCCAAGCAGTATGTCTCTCCGGCGGTTACGATGGTGCAGTACAACCAGATCTATCGGGATCGTGCCGTATATCAATCGGCGGAACTCGAAAATATCTATATTAACCGTGCACTCGATACAATCTACGTCTATTATGATCGTTCCCTCTATGTATACCCGGAAGAGTGGGCAGCCGATCAGCTGCCACTGAGTAGCGATTACCAACTCAGTCGTGGGCAGATTACCAAGGTAAGCGTGGCGCCGCCAACGCGGATTGAGAGTCGATGGGGCATCTATCGGGATCGTTATGCGATTATCCTCCAGGTCAAGGATATTACGCCTGCCGACCTATCCGGGCTGCAGTTAAGCTATCATGGAGATCGGCTCACTACCGATAAATACTATCATCCGGTAGATATGTTCCAGGATGAACCGGTAAGATTTGTAGGTAATTATGATGTGGCAGATGCCGTACTCAGTTCGGACCGTACCAAGCTGAGCATCAATATACTGCCTGGCTGGGGATTCCACAGCAATACCGAGATGGACATCGATGAATTCAAGAATCGGCTGAATGTCCGTATCAATGGTACCGATTATCATCCGGTCTACGTGCCGACCGAATATTTCAATTCAGTCGATACGACTAATCGTCTGCAGACGGGCTTCCATTTTGTGATGGATTTTGCCCAGCCGCTTCCGGTATCGGGAGAGAAGCCTGTCTTCTGGTTTAATACAGACAATATTCATGATTGGGTTGGCGATCTGTATCCGCCGGACCGGCTTCGTACCACAATTACCGAAATGCCAAAACCCGGTGCCCCATCAGCCATTTACACGGCTGCCAATGCACAACTTCGGCTGACATTTGCCAAAAATTATGCTTTTAGTGATCAGCCAGGCATGCTCGCAGGGGTGACGGTACGAGTAGATGGTACCGATTATCCACTACGTGGTTTTGTCCCGCCTTCTGGCAGTGATCTGTCGCAGCGTCATATACTGCGGATCAATCTTAACGATCCATACTACGCGAATCTCAGACAAGCGCTTGCCGGTGGCAGTAATGTACAGATCAAATATGCAAAAACAAACGGAGGGGCTCCCGAACAGCTCAAGGACCAGCTGGGCAGTCTGCTGCCGGACTTTGGATATGTGTCAGTATCCAGACAGTAAGTGCGCAGCAGGGTAAGATGAAGCAGTCAGATATACTGCTGCAGATAGACCTGTACATCATCCATTGAATATTTCCGCAAAAAATCCGGCAGGTTCTTATTCCTGCCGGATTTGCCTGTTTACTGCGGGATTTGGGGTTTTTGCTTCATGCATACTGCATATTTAACAACAGGAACCAGCTTGCTTTTCATCGAATCTGTTTATATTCCATATATCAGTAGGATTTCATCATTCATAATGATCCAGCAAGCTGACGAACAGAAAGCGAATCAGAGGAGGAAGCAATTATGACGATCAAAGCTGTAATATTCGATTTGGATGGAGTTATCGTCTCTACCGATCAGTACCATTATCAGGCTTGGAAAAAGATGAGCGACGAAGAAGGTATCAAGTTCAATGAGACGATCAACAACCGTCTGCGCGGTGTGAGCCGGATGGAGAGCCTGGAGATTATTCTGGAAAAGGCAGAGCGTACCTACACTCCGGAAGAGAAAATCGCACTGGCCGAACGTAAAAACACATACTACAGGGAATCCCTGTCTGAAGTAAAACCGGATGATCTGCTGCCGGGAGCCAAACATACAATCGATGAACTGAAAAAACGAGGTGTCAAAATCGCGATTGGTTCCTCCAGCAAAAATACACCTACGATCCTCAAGCAGATCGGATTGGCCGATGCATTTGATGCGGTAGCAGACGGTAATGATATTACCCGCAGTAAGCCCGATCCGGAAGTATTCCTGCTGGCAGCCGAACGTCTTGGTGTACCACCGGAAGAATGCCTCGTCGTGGAAGATGCGGAAGCTGGTGTACAGGCAGCAATTGCCGGCGGCATGAACGTGGCTGCTGTCGGTGATGCAGGACTGCATTCCCAGGATGCCGATTACCGTCTGGAACGTGTAGACGAGATTCTGGATCTGATCTGATGCAATAGACAGAGTCACCTCTGTACAATGATCAGGCAGAACAACCAGCCAACCAGCATAAAACAAATAGTAACAAAAATGTATGTTAAAAGAACGATCAGCAACCACCCGGATTGTATCAAATAGCAACCAACCAGACTGCCGTAGATGGTAGTCTGGTTGGTTTTTTAAATTATTCATGTTGCCAGCGTCCATTATTACTCTTTTTTTGCTCTCTATGTAAGAAGTGGTCGCACGTTTATATGTCTTTTCCAGAAGAACCTCTATGATCTATAGATACTGGGAACACCTACATTCCATGATTTCCTCAGCGATTGCTTTCAATCAGTCGATGTTTTCCCTTACTTGCAAACATGTTATGATAAGGCTAATCTTGATTTCATTTTGGGATAAAGGGTGTGCCTGGATGGCATCCTGCTAAATATGGAGCGTGACTATGCGAGGCATCAGACAGCATACGCGCCGAAACGGAGGTTAACAGATGGACTATACACAACGTTTTGATCATCCCCCGGAGCGGATCAATACCAACTCGGCCAAATGGGACCAGCTGCAGAAGTTATTCGGTACAGAGGATGTACTGCCGCTGTGGGTAGCAGATATGGACTTTGCCGCACCGGAATCGGTACAGAACGCGCTCAAGAAAAGTGCCGAGCATGGAGTCGTTGGTTACTCTTTCCAATCGGAAAATTATTACCGTGCTCTTCAGGAGTGGATGAAAAACAGACACGGCTGGGAGATTGAAAAGGATTGGGTCGTATTTACGCCGGGAGTAGTGACTGCACTGAATTTTGCGGTGCAGACTTTTACCGAGCATGGCGATCAAGTGGTTATCCAGACCCCGGTATATCCTCCGTTTTACAGCGTAGTGACTGGTCATGGACGCGAAGTTGTCGAGAATCCGCTCCAGCTGCAGGAGAACGGTGAGTATGTAATGGATCTGGAGCAGCTGGAACAGGCACTGAGCAGTGACCAAGTAAAACTGCTGATCCTCTGCAGTCCGCATAATCCGATCGGCCGGGTATGGAGCCGGGAAGAGCTGGAGCGTGTGGATGCGCTGTGCGAGAAATACAATGTGATTGTAGTATCGGATGAAATCCATGGCGATCTTGTCTTTGAACCGAACCAGCATATTCCATATGCGATGCTTTCCGAGCAGGCGAAGAACCGCAGTATTATCTGTACCGCACCGAGCAAGACGTTTAATATTGCCGGATTGAATACATCCAATGTGATTATTCCGAATCCGGAGCTGCGTGATGCGTTTGCGCTGAAGATCAACAACTTTGGCGTGGGACATATTAGCCAGTTCGGTGCGGCAGCGACAGAGGCTGCTTATACGGAAGGCCACGAATGGCTGGAACAGTGTATGCAGTATATGCGTGCCAATATGGAATATGTACAGCAGTACATCACTGAGCATCTGCCGGAAGTGTCGGTGAATATGCCAGAAGCGACCTACCTGATGTGGATAGATTTCCGCAAGCTGGGCATGGAACAGGCGGATCTGGTATCCTTCCTGCTGCACAAGGCACGGATTGCGCTTAATGACGGACGCGCCTTTGGGACAGCCGGTGAAGGGTATATGCGTCTGAATGTGGCCTGCTCCCGTCGTCTACTGGAAGAAGCTATGGAACGTCTTCGTAGCGCGTTGGAACAGTGGCGTACAGAAGGCAGTCCGAAGGTTGCTGAACAGGTATCCAGCGAAGCCAATGCCTGAATTCGGGTTGTGACCTGCTGGTACAGAAATGATTTCAACTTTTCAGAGAAAAATATCACTTGTAAAACCAATCAAATTGTCTTACCTGGTAATTAGACTAAATTAGTTAATGGTCAGGCTACAATAAATGGTTTGAATCTGGCTTATAATAAGAATTAAGTAGAATATTAAATTAAGAAGGAGTATACAGAAGGATTGAATTCTGTACACTCCTTCTTTTTTAAATTCAACATGTCCAACTGATCGATCTTTTATATAGCAGAATCGTTTTTCTTAGCTTTCTTTTCTTCAATTAACAAATCAAGATATTTAATTAACCGAAGACTGATCTTCAATAGAAAAATAAAGCCTACTACAAGCATAATGAAATAGACAATCCACTGAATAAAGGGAAAGTAAGTTAAAAATGATGTTCCAATGTACATAGAGTCAGAAGATACTGCATTTTCAGACATAGACCATACTCCTTTCCTTGCGAAGCAATGTTCATCCTATAATACAGGACTGTTATAAACAATCAAGTTCGGCTAGCAATGGAATCTTAATTATTTATAATTGGAGTTCTCCAGTGAGTCAGCGGTAATTACATTTAACGGCTTTCTATTTTCCCTCAGGGGAACCAGATAGGCTTTGTATCATAAAAAAATACACCTCCTAAAGTTCATTAGTTTACCCCAGCGGGTTCCAATGTCTATTTTAAGAAGTGCATTTTAATGGTATTTATGAGGTGTTTTCTTATCCGATCGAGTTGAAGGCCCAGGGTCGGTAGTAACCGACCGCTGGGAGAAGATCTGCAATCCGGTTGGAATTATACCTGATTCAGGAACTCGACAATTGTCAGCATGCCTTTATCAAAGTTCTCCAGATTGAAATGTTCGTTCGGTGCATGCAGATTCTCATCCGGCAGACCGAAGCCCATCAGCACAACAGTTGGCGCGATCACGCGGGAGAATTCTTCCACGATCGGGATCGAACCGCCATCTTTGGTGAACAGGGCACGTGTACCGTATACAGCAGCATACGCGTCAGCCGCTTTTTGCAGCAGTTCGCCGGATGGATCGATATTGAAGGCACGTGCTTTCTCGCCTGGTGTAATCGTCAGTTTGGCACCATTTGGCTTCACAGCTTCCAGGTGAGTAATAATTTTGTCCAGTACATCCTGCGGATTCTGGTCAGCGACCAGGCGACAGGTGATTTTGGCATGGGCTTCTTTGGGAATAACCGTCTTGGTGCCTTCACCCTGGAAGCCACCGTATACGCCGTTCAGCTCCAATGTTGGACGCGCACCTACACGCTCGACAAAGGAGTAACCTTCTTCGCCATGCAGCGCTTCCAGGCCCAGATCACTCTGCAGCTGCTGCTCGTTGAAGTCCTGCTTCACGAACTCGGCGCGCATCTCCTCGGATAATGGCAGTACATCGTCGTAGAATCCGTCTACGAGCACTTTGCCGTCACGGTCATGCAGCGTAGCGAGCAGTTCCACCATCGCATGCAGCGCATTGGGAACACCGCCGCCAAAGGAACCGGAATGCAGATCGGTGTTGGCTGTATTAATCGTGATTTCCAGCGAGCACAGTCCGCGCAGACCTGTACTGATCGCCGGCTTGCCGCGCTCGAGCAGGGAAGTATCGGAGATCAGAACGGCATCAGCTGCCAGTGCTTCGCTGTTGGCTTCCAGGAAGCCCGGCAGATTGGCACTGGAGATTTCCTCTTCACCTTCGATACAGAATTTGATATTAACCGGCAGAGAACCTTCCTGTTTGAGGATCGCTTCTACGGCTTTGATATGCAGGAATACCTGGCCTTTGTCATCGGTAGCGCCGCGGGCGAACAACTTGTCTCCGCGAATCGTTGGTTCAAATGGAGGCGTCTCCCACAGGTTCAGCGGATCAACCGGTTGAACATCATAGTGTCCATATACGAGAACAGTCGGCTTGCCCGGTGCATGCAGATGATCTGCAGTTACGATCGGATGACCGGCGGTTTCATTGACTTTAACATTCTCCAGACCGGCACGGGTCAAGGTAGCAGCCAGCCATTCGGCAGCACGCAGCATATCCGGTTTGTGCTCGGACAGGGCGGAGATACTTGGAATAGATAACCACTCTTTTAGTTCAGCCAGATGCTGTTCGCGATTTTCCTGGAAATATGTAGCATAACTCATAGATGAATCGTCCTCCTCGAATGTGGGTATCGTGTTTGTGAACATCCATAATAATGGAATGGAATGAAACGCGTTATGCCTCCTATTGTACTACTTTTGGAGGCGGCAATAAAACTGCAAGTTTATCTGGAATCATAGACAGGCCAAAGAACGCTTTTCCCAGCATTTGAATAGCGGAGAAAAGCGTCCTGTTTGGGCTGCCTATAGCTTTATTGCGGATTGCATAGACCTATTATGAGGTGCTGGTGAAAAGACGTTTGTATTATTTGGCAGTATGGATTTCGACTTGTTTGAGAGTACTGTTCCATTTATAGTCCACACCGGTCAGTTCGCCGATTTTGGCCAAAGGAATGTAAGTGCTGTTCTGGAAGTTCAGAATAGGATGCTTGGCATCATTATAAGGCTGACCGTTAACAAGTACAGGATAGGTAACTTCTGTTAGTTCATAAGCCAGATAATATTGATCGTTGACATCTTGCAGGACACTTTCCAGCGCAGACTCTTTGGCTGACTTCTGGTTGATCCAGTCATTGTAAGTGGTCGGAGGACTTGCAGGCGGAATATCTTCGGTACTGTATTCAAAGGAATAGGGACCGTTGTATCTGGAGAGAATCTGATTCAGTACCTGCGCATCCGGATCGGTGATAGCAGCAGAATTGCCTGAATTACCAATTTCGACCTGCTTGAGTGAACTGTTCCATTTGTATTTTACTCCGGTGAGAGAAGCAATATTGGCAAGCGGTATATATGTACTTCCTTTATAGCTTAGGGCAGGCAGGGAGCTATCGTTATATTCTTTGCCATTGACCATGATCGGATAAGTCGCTTCGGTAAGCTCGTATACGTTGGAACTTGCTGCATAGACAGAACTGCCGGTAAATAGTAAGGCTGCGGTAAGTACTCCTGTTACTAATTTCTTCATTGTGTGTATTCCCCTTTTTCTATTGTAGGTGCCATATATCATCTGAATAAACCTTATATACGATATGACTTGGATAGCAGTCTTACCTTAAAAGAGTAACCAGACAAGCTCCCCTTCTCTTTTCATCGGCAAACAGGAAGTCCTATTTTAGGAATTTGGAAGACTTTTATTGTATAAAGTCTAGACTTATTAACAATATGTCTAAAAACTATACGTTTTTCCAAGTTAAAGTGTCAGGTCGGGAACAGATGAAAAGGCAGTAATATAGAGCCCCTCAGCAGTTCTACAGAAAAAGTGAACCAATAAACACTGAATTGGTTAAAGGTAAGAGTGGAGTTTGTAACGAGGAACAACGGGGTATTATTTTAATTTTAAATTGCTCTCATCCATAAAGGTTAGCTATTGACAAATAAGTTGCACGAGTGCAAAATATGTTCAGAAGCATATGTATAAATTGCAACCGTACATCTGGCAAGACCAACATAGAGAACTTGCTGAATCTATTCAGAAATCAAGCCAAAGAGGGCGTAAGAGAAGTGAGGGAGAGAGAATATGGAGAATACCGATACTGAAATAAAACAGCCTGAAGCCAAAAAGAGCTGGCTGCGCAGCAGCTCTTCTATCAGTCTGGAAGAAGTGAACAATACAGTCAGCATCCCGCAGAATGCCGGTTTCTGGCGCAAGTTTTTTGCATTTGCAGGACCTGGCGCCCTGGTAGCAGTGGGATACATGGACCCGGGGAACTGGGCGACCTCGATCGCCGGAGGATCAAGGTTCGGATATACCCTGCTGTCGGTCGTACTGTTATCAAGTCTGATCGCAATGCTGCTCCAGACACTGGCTGCCAAGCTGGGGATCGTCACGGGCAAGGACCTGGCGCAGGCAACACGTGATGCGACCGGCAAAAAGACAGCGGTGTTTCTATGGATTCTGACAGAGCTAGCCATTATCGCAACCGATCTGGCTGAGGTCATTGGTTCGGCGATCGCACTGAATCTGCTGTTTGGCATTCCGCTGCTGTGGGGCATCGTGATTACAACACTGGATGTTCTGCTGCTTTTGCTGCTACAGAAAAAGGGATTCCGCATTATCGAATCGATCGTTATCGTACTGATCGCCACAATCTTCGTTGTATTTATTTTTGAAATGATTGCGGCACGTCCGGATGTGGCAGCAATCTTCGGTGGATATGTGCCAAAGCTGGAGGTAGTCACCAATTCGGGAATGCTGTTCGTAGCACTGGGGATTCTCGGTGCAACGGTTATGCCGCATAATCTGTATCTGCATTCTTCGATTATTCAGTCCCGCCAGTACAAGCGGGATGAAGCAGGTCGACGCGAGGCTGTTCGCTTTGCCCGTCTGGATTCGGCATTCTCGCTGACGATTGCTTTTATTATCAACTCGGCGATCCTGATTCTGGGAGCCGCTGCATTCTATGGACATGGTCTGCAGGTATCGGAGATTGAAGGCGCCTATGAGCTGCTCAGTCCGACACTGGGTGTAGGTATAGCGAGCACCCTGTTCGCTGTCGCACTGCTGGCTTCCGGTCAGAACTCGACCATTACCGGTACACTGGCTGGTCAGATCGTTATGGAAGGATTCGTACAGCTGCGTATCTCCCCGGTACTGCGCCGGATCATTACACGTCTGCTGGCTGTAATCCCTGCATTTGTCGTAACCTGGTTATACGGCTCCAGCGGTACCGGAGATTTGCTGCTGTGGAGTCAGGTCGTACTAAGCCTGCAGCTGCCGTTTGCTGTTATACCACTGGTCAAATTCACCAGTGACCGTCAGAAGATGGGTACCTTTGCCAATGGTGCAATCGTCAAAAGTATCGCCTGGCTGGCGACCGGACTGATTGTGGTACTGAATGTGTTCCTGCTGGCCTACATTATAGTAACCGGACACGCATTCGGCTAAAAACATCATATAAAGTAAAACGAATAGATTATAAACAAGAAGCTGTGTTCCGTGCCAAATGTGCGGAACACAGCTTTTTTGTTGTGCTGATTACTTACTTAATATAGAAGAAAGAATAGAGATACATACAGAGTTAACCATAAATTACTCATTAAAATGGGTTTTTCTTTATTAACTTAGGTAAAAAAGCATAGAGACCAATACAAAAGGCGGAAAATTAGAAAACGTTAATAAAACAATTGACTGAAAGCGCTTTTAATATTAATATGTAATCAGATAGTGATCAAAAGTTAATCAATTTATTATCAGTATGTTGCCGAAAGAGGAGGACGGTTATGAGCGAACAGAACATCCGCTGGGGAATAGCCCCGATAGGTTGGCGTAATGATGATATTCCGGAGATTGGCGCTGGGAATACATTACAACATTTGCTGAGTGATATTGTGGTAGCCGGTTTTGAAGGAACTGAAGTTGGCGGTTTTTTCCCTTCTGAGGACATACTGAATAAGGAACTGCAGCTGCGCAAGCTCAGCATTGCCGGGCAGTGGTTCAGCAGCTTTTTGATCCGTGACGGATTGGAGAACGTACTGGAAAATTTTCATACACAGTGCCGTTATCTGCAGGCAGTAGGAGCAGACGTGATCGTCGTATCCGAGCAATCCTACAGTGTACAGGGACTCGACAAAAACGTATTTGCCGAGAAGCCGTATTTTACAGACAGCGAGTGGGACACACTATGCGAGGGACTGGATCAGCTTGGCAAAGCTGCCGACAACTACGGACTGAAGCTTGTTTATCATCATCATATGGGTACGGGCGTGCAGACGCTGGCAGAGATCGACCGGCTCATGGCAGGGACGAATCCGGCGTATGTTCATCTGCTGTATGATACGGGACATATCTTTGTCTCGGACGGTGATTATATGACACTGCTTCAGCGGCATATTTCGCGCATCCGGCATGTGCACTTCAAGGATGCACGCCGTCTGGTACTGGATGACTGCCGTTCTGCGGGCAAATCATTTATGCAATCTTTTTTGAGCGGAATGTTCACCGTACCTGGAGATGGCTGCATTAATTTTGTAGATGTATATGATCTGTTGCTGGAACAGGAATACCGTGGGTGGATTGTAATCGAAGCCGAGCAGGACCCGGCTGTAGCGCATCCTCTGGAATACGCATTGATCGCACGCCGATATATTGATGAGATGCTGCTCACCCGGGAATGGAATGGAAAGAGAGGCGAACAATATGCAAAATGAAGCGACTCAAAAAGCGTTCCTCGGTAAAATTATTATTATCTCTACACTGGGTGGTCTGCTTTTTGGTTATGATACCGGTGTGATCAACGGGGCACTGCCTTATATGTCTGCAGCTGACCAGCTAAATTTGAATACGTTTACACAAGGTTTGGTTGCCAGCTCGCTGCTGCTGGGCGCTGCATTTGGAGCCATTTTTGGTGGACGGATGTCCGATCGTAATGGCCGCCGCAAAAACATTCTGTTTCTGTCTATTCTCTTTTTTATCGCTACGGTAGGATGTACACTCGCACCGAACGTAGCCATTATGGTAGCTGCCCGCTTTCTGCTCGGAATCGCAGTCGGAGGCGCTTCAGTCACGGTACCTTCCTTTCTGGCGGAAATGTCTCCGGCCGATCGGCGCGGCGGGATTGTCACGCGCAATGAATTGATGATTGTTAGCGGACAGCTGTTGGCTTTTGTCATTAATGCTATTCTCGGCACGATGATGGGCGATAGCTCCCATGTATGGAGATATATGCTGATTGTTGCAGCACTGCCGGCCATTCTGCTGTTCTTCGGTATGTTGCGTGTACCGGAAAGTCCGCGCTGGCTCGTCTCCAAACAAAAAGATGATGAAGCTCTGGGTGTATTGAAAAGAATTCGCAGCGAACAGGATGCCGCTTCCGAGCTCGCGCAGATTCAGAACAATCTCAAGAAGGAGAAAGAATTGCAAAAAGCCGGATTCAAGGATCTGGCGATTCCATGGGTTCGCCGAATTATGTGGATCGGGATCGGAATCGCGATTGTCCAACAGATTACCGGTGTCAATTCGATCATGTACTATGGTACGGAAATTCTAAAAGATGCCGGCTTTGAGACCAAAGCGGCGCTGATCGGTAATATCGCCAATGGGGTGATTTCCGTGCTGGCTACCTTCGTAGGGATCTGGCTGCTTGGCCGTGTGGGCCGGCGTCCGATGCTGCTCACCGGACTGATCGGTACGACGACCTGTCTGCTGCTGATTGCGGTTGCCACTGCATGGCTGGCGGGCTCGCCAAGTCTGCCTTATGTTGTCCTCGCGTTAACCGTTACGTTTCTGGCTTTCCAGCAGGGAGCGATCTCACCGGTCACCTGGCTGATGCTGTCCGAGATTTTCCCGCTGCGTTTGCGTGGATTTGGTATGGGCATGACTGTATTTTGCCTGTGGATCATCAATTTCCTGGTAGGACTGCTGTTCCCGGTTCTGCTTGGTGGTATCGGATTATCCGCGACTTTCTATATTTTCGCAGCTCTGGGCCTGCTGGCGATTACCTTTGTCAAACTTGTACTGCCGGAGACCAAAGGTCTGTCCCTCGAAGAACTGGAACAGAAATTCCGCTCCCATGGTAAAAAAAACCTTGAAAATGATCAGACTTATGCAGCCAAAGCTGCGCCGGTGGAATAAAGTATTAGCCATCATACACATACTATACAGCTACAGGAGGATATTATTATGACGTTGAATATCGGTGTAATTGGTACAGGGGCAATCGGACGCGAACATATTCGTCGCATTACGAACGGACTCTCGGGCGGCAAGATTGTAGCCGTAACCGATGTGAATATGGAAGCAGCCCGGGCAGTGGTAGAGAATTTTAATCTGGATGCCAAAATCTATCCTGATGATCAATCGCTCGTTCAGGCGCCGGATGTGGATGCGATTCTCGTAACCAGCTGGGGACCTGCCCATCAGCAGAGTGTTATGGCCGGCATTCAGGCGGGCAAGTATGTATTCTGTGAAAAGCCGCTGGCTACAACAGCAGCCGGCTGCCGCGAAATTGTAGAAGCGGAAGTCAAACATGGCAAGCGTCTTGTTCAAGTAGGCTTTATGCGGCGTTATGATGCCGGTTACCAGCAGCTGAAGCGTGCAATAGACGAGCGCTTTATCGGAGAGCCGCTGATGATTCACTGTGCCCATCGCAATCCGGAAGTTAATGATGGCTATACCACCGATATGGCGATCACGGATACATTGATCCATGAGATCGATGTGCTGCACTGGCTGATCAATGATGATTACGAGTCTGTACAGGTGAGTTTCCCCAAAAAGACCCGTCTGGCTTCCAGTCATCTGCGCGATCCACAGATCGTCACTATGGAGACCAAGGGCGGTGTACTGATCAAAGCCGAGATTTTCGTTAACTGCAAATATGGTTACGATATTCAATGTGAGGTAGTGGGAGAAGAAGGTGTAATCAAACTGCCGGAAGTGCCAAGCATTACGTTCCGTAAAGACGCCAAGCTTGGTAATCATCTGCTCATGGACTGGAAAGAGCGGTTCATTGATGCCTATGACCGTGAGCTGCAGGACTTTATCGACGCGGTCAGTAACGGCGGCGAACCACAAGGACCTACAGCCTGGGATGGATATGTGGCAGCGGTCACAGCGGATGCCTGTGTCAAAGCGCAGGATTCCGGTCAAAAGGAATCGGTAGAGTTCGGAGAGAAGCCGGAGCTGTATGGAGATTCTGCACTGCATCGTGTCTAGGAGTAGGTAATTCCAGGCAATGCATACGTAATTACATGTATTCCTTGAAGTTGATGGTTCCGGCTGTCCATTAGTATTTTGCGACAAAGGATAAGCCGGAATACATCCATTATGCATAAAGACAGGAGAGAAAACCCATGAAACTGTGTTTTAATCAAGCGACAACCCTCAACAATTCTAATCTGGTCAAGGATCTGGAATACTGTGAAAAGCATGGATACGACTATATCGAGATTCGTACCATGGACAAGCTGCCTGAATATCTGGAAAATCATTCGCTGGATGACCTGGTTCAGTATTTCCAGACGCATCATATCAAGCCGCTTGCCTTTAATGCGCTGGTGTTTTTTAACAATCGGAGCGAGGAAGAATACCAGGAGATCATCAAGGAGTTCCGCGGAATGCTGGAGATGGGTTCCAAGTTGGGCATTGAATATATTGTGGCTGTACCACTGGTTGCCGAACAGAAAATTCTGAAGTCTGATATCCATCAGAGCTGTGTCAGTGTACTGCGTGAGCTATCCGATCTGGCAGCGCCTTACGGCATTGGGGTGGCAGTGGAATTTGTAGGTCATCCACAGTGTACAGTGAATACATTCGGCCAGGCCTACGATATTGTGGAAGCGGTAGACCGTGCCAATGTAGGACTGGTGCTGGACTGTTTCCATTTCCATGCGATGGGTTCCAAGCGTGAAGACCTGGAACGTGCAGATGCCAGCAAGATCTTTATTCTGCATATGGATGATACGGAAGACTATCCGATCGGCTTCCTGACGGATGAGGATCGGGTATGGCCAGGTCAGGGCGCTATTGATCTGGACTATATTCTGTCGACAATCAAGCAGAAGGGATATTCGGATGTGGCTTCTGTCGAGCTGTTCCGTCCGGAATATTATGAATTGGATGCGGAAGAAGCGATCCGTATCGCCAAAGAAACAACCCTGCAGGTGCTTGCTCGCCATTATACGCTGGAACAGGTATAGAAATAGAACGTCCACATCGTAGTCAGAATGCAGCACAGATGAAAAGCATTCATTATTTGCAAATCCTCCTTGTATACCGGTTACGGTGAGCAGGGGGGATTTTGACGTGCATGTTCATGCCACTTTGTGTACAATTGCAGCCCTCTGCAGGCAAAGAAGGCGATCCAGCAATAGATATGCCGGATCGCTTTCTGGTAGAGCTACCTTTATATAACATTCATCTGTCTTAGAGGGAGCCGGTAATAAATTGTGCCTCTCCCATGCCAAAGCTCCAGTCCGCATTGCCGTTCTCAACAATAGAGACCATCAGATCGGTAGGAGCCAGACTGCATTGTTCCTGCAGCCGCTGGGCCAGCAGCTCATACAGACGCTGCTTTTGCTCGGTAGTACGCTGCTTGCTCGTTACGCTGATCACGACCATAGCCGAGGTGCGGGGATAACCAAGACCGGTATCCTCGATAACCATCTCTCCGGTGGGATGCTGGTGCACAATCTGGTAGCGGTCCGAAGCGGGAACGTCAAAAGCTTCCACCATGGCTTCATGAGCAGTATCAAGCAGCAGCTTGAGCTGCTCTGGACTGCGTCCCTGAAATAGATCAAATCGTAATAATGGCATAATTTGTTCCTCCTTCATATATAGTTACTATGGATGACGCGAGCGAATCTGATGCGTCATACAGAATTGCTGGTATTCCTCGGGCAAAGGCTCCGAAGAGATGATGGTGTGCACACTTTCGAGCGGTGCATAAGTGAGCAGGGTAGAACGGCCAAACTTGCTGAGATCCGCTAGTAGAATCAGATTTTGCGCTTTTTGGGCGATTACTTTTTTGATCTCGTATTCCAGCAGGTCCGAGTTGGTGAGGCCATGGACAATACTGACTCCCGTAGCCGCCATAAAGGCTTTGTTAACGTTATATTTCTCCAGCGACCGGATATCATCCATCCCGACAAAAGAACGGGTACTGCGTTTATACGTATTTCCGATCACGAGCAGATTGATATATTCCATATCTGCTACTCCATTGATCACATCCAGACTGTTGGTCAAAATAGTGAGTGGACGTCCTGGTGCCAGATAATCGATAATATTGCGCGTCGTCGTTCCGGAATCAATAAAAATCAGGTCATTATCCTCGATACAGTCTGCGGCCAATCGGCCAATACTATGCTTCTCGGGCTGATGCTTGATATTCCGGTTCTCAAAAGGAACCAGCTCAGTGATAGCGCTTACACCTCCATACACTTTCTCAATCGAGCCGCGCTGCATAATCTGGTTGATATCACGCCGGATCGTATTCTTGGATACGTCGAATTTGAGGCACAATTCATCCAGGGTTACATTTTTACGTGAATGAATGTATTCTTCGATATCTTGAAGTCGTCTGGCTTTCATAGGCATTCTCCTGTTATCTGTTATACTCCCAATATAGTTTATAACCAAAAGTTTATCAATAGTTAATTAAAATTGTATACAGATATAATAATGAAATGAGATAAAAAGAGCATCTATTTACATATAATTTGATTTGTATATTTTTCTTTTAGCAAGTGTTCATTGGAGAATAAGAGTGCATACAAGATTTGTTTATATCTTGGAATAAAGGATTTAAATGCTTTAATAGCAGCGTTTTTATGATGTTTGTCTATCTTGATTTATATAAGTTGCATCGGGTCTTTTATAGAAAGAAGGCAGCAGATAACCATGCCTTTTTACCTGTTTTGAGTAAATGATCATGTTTGTGTGCTAATAAGGGTTGACGGTTATATTTATATTATATATGATAAAAATATAACCAATATATAACCAAGTTGTGATTGTGTTTGGCAGGTTTTAAAATAAATGTGATATCGAGAGGAGCAATCCAATGAGCACGTTGACATCTACCGCAAGAAAGTTGAAAAACTATATCGGTGGCAAATGGTTGGAAAGCAAAACGACCAATTATGAAGACGTTTACAATCCAGCTACCGGCGAACTGATTTGTCAGGTACCGATCTCTACACGTGAAGACGTAGAATATGCTGCCGAGATTGCGCTGGCTGCTTTTCATAAATGGAAACAGATTGCCGTACCGCGTCGTGCACGCATTTTGTTCAACTACCAGCAGCTGCTGCAGCAAAACAAGCAGGATCTGGCACATCTGATCACGATCGAGAACGGCAAGAATCTGACAGAAGCATTGGGCGAAGTGCAGCGCGGCATCGAAAATGTAGAATTTGCTGCAGGATCGCCTTCCCTGATGATGGGCGACTCCCTCGCTTCGATCGCAACAGATGTGGAAGCGACCAACTATCGCTATCCAATCGGTGTGGTAGGTGGTATCGCTCCATTCAACTTCCCGATGATGGTTCCATGCTGGATGTTCCCGATGGCCATCTCGCTGGGCAATACATTTATTTTAAAACCTTCCGAGCGTACACCGCTGCTGACCGAGAAGCTGGCAGAACTATTTACGGAAGCGGGCTTGCCGGACGGCGTGTTCAATATCGTCTATGGTGCACATGATGTGGTCAACGGCATTCTGGAGCATCCGGAGATCAAAGCGATTTCCTTTGTCGGTTCCAAGCCGGTGGGCGAGTATGTATACAAAAAAGGCAGCGAGAACCTCAAACGTGTACAGGCACTAACCGGTGCCAAAAATCATACGATTGTACTGAATGATGCGAACCTCGATGATACGATTACGAATGTAGTCTCCGCGGCATTCGGTTCTGCCGGTGAACGCTGCATGGCTTGTGCGGTTGTTACAGTAGAGGAAGGCATCGCTGATGAATTTATCGCCCGTCTCAAAGAGAAGTCACTGAGCGTGAAAATCGGTAATGGTCTGGATGATGGTGTATTCCTCGGCCCGGTTATTCGTGAAGAGAACAAGGAACGTACGATCCGTTATATCGAGAAAGGCCTGGAAGAAGGTGCCACCCTGCTGACCGATGGACGTGAGCGGATGGAGGGAGATGGATACTTTATCGGCCCGACGATCTTTGAAGGCGTAACGACAGACATGACGATCTGGAAAGAAGAAATCTTCGCTCCAGTGCTGTCCGTGATCCGTGTGAAAAATCTCAAGGAAGCGGTTGAGATTGCCAATCAGTCGGAATTTGCCAATGGAGCCTGTCTGTTCACCAGCAATGCGAATGCGATTCGCTACTTCCGTGAAAACATCGATGCAGGTATGCTGGGAATTAACCTGGGTGTTCCGGCACCGATGGCATTCTTCCCATTCTCCGGCTGGAAGTCTTCCTTCTATGGAACGCTTCATGCCAACGGCAAAGACAGTGTCGATTTTTATACTCGCAAAAAGGTAGTTACCGCCCGTTATGCGGAACCTACATTTGAATAGAGGAGGAATCCGCTTTGACCAGTCATCTGCTGCGCAAACCGCAGTCCCAATCTCAGGACAACGGAGTAACTGTTGTCCATGACCTGAACATTGCCGAATCACCACTGGAGTATGTAGGCTTCCGCATGATTGACCTTGCTCCCGGTGCCGTCCATGAAGAAGAACTGACTGATCTGGAATGCTGTATTGTTGCTGTCACCGGCCGTATTACCATTACCGAGGGCGAACATTCATTTACCGGAATCGGCACACGTGATAGCGTATTTGAGAAGAAGCCGACAGACAGTGTATTTGTCTCCGGCGGACATACTTTCCGTATAGAAGGCGTCAGTCAGGCGCGGGTGGCTCTCTGCTACGCGTCTGCCCTCAAGCCGCTTCCTACTGTACTGATCCCGGCGAACGAGGTAGGTGTGGAACATCGCGGCAAGTATCAGAACCGCCGTATGGTGCATAATATCCTGCCGGATAACCATCCTGCTGCCAGCAGCCTGTTGGTCGTGGAAGTCTATACCGAAGCCGGGAACTTCTCCAGTTATCCGCCGCACAAGCATGATCAGGATAATCTGCCGGAAGAATCGTTTCTGGAAGAAACATATTATCATGAACTGGATCCGCAGCAGGGCTTTGTTTTCCAGCGTGTATATACAGATGATCGTCTTCTTGACGAAACAATGGCTGTGGAGCATGGCGATGTGGTACTTGTTCCCAAAGGATACCATCCGGTCGGAGTACCCGACGGTTATACGTCCTACTATCTGAATGTGATGGCCGGTCCAACGCGCATATGGAAATTTTATAATGATCCGGATCATGAGTGGACTCTGGAGCGCGAATAGTCTGGAATTCCACCTGAGCCACTCAGCTGTCCCGAACCCTTAACCTATGGAAGAAAGAGCGGTGACGATATGAAGATTGCATTCGATAATACCAAGACATTCGAACTGATCACGTTGGGTCGGGCCTGTATCGACCTGAACGCAGTAGAATATAATCGTCCGATGGAAGAGACGATGACCTTCTCCAAATATGTAGGCGGCTCGCCTGCGAATATTGCTATCGGCGGAGCCAAGCTAGGGTTGAAAACCGGATTTATCGGTAAAATTGCCGATGACCAGCATGGACGTTTTATTCGTTCCTATATGGGCAAAGCAGGTGTAGATACCTCACGGTTTATTGTAGACACTGAGGGTCATAAGACCGGGCTTGCCTTTACCGAAATCAAAAGTCCCGAGGAATGCAGCATTCTGATGTACCGTGATCAGGTCGCCGATCTGTACCTGCGTCCGGAGGAAGTGGATGAAGACTATATCCGTCAGACTGGTCTATTACTAATCTCTGGTACAGCCTTTGCCCAGAGCCCTTCCCGTGAAGCAGCCCTGCGAGCCATCCAGCTGGCCAAGAAAAACAATGTCCGGATCGCTTTCGAACTGGATTATCGTCCGTATACATGGGCTTCCCGTGAAGAGACGGCGGTCTATTATTCAATGGTTGCCGAGCAATGCGATATTGTCATCGGTACCCGGGATGAGTACGATATGATGGAGAACACACTGCAGGGCTCCAATGAATATACAACGCGTCATCTATTTGCACATAGTGCAGAGCTGGTCGTCATCAAGCATGGAGTAGAAGGTTCGTATGCCTACACACGTGATGGTCAGACGTTCCGTGCACATGCCTACAAGACCCAGGTTCTCAAAACATTCGGCGCGGGAGATTCCTATGCTTCGGCACTGCTCTACGCGCTGATTCGCGGCAAAGACATCGAGACGTCGCTCAAATATGGTAGCGCTTCCGCATCGATTGTGGTCAGCAAGCACAGTTCTTCGGAGGCGATGCCTACCGCAGAGGAAATCGAGGCGCTGATTGAGCGCCAGCCGCTCATCCAGTCCTGACACAGCAGGCACACTTCAATCAAAGGTGGAGGCACATATGGGAAACAAGATCAGATTAACGACTGCACAAGCGCTGATTAAATTTCTGAATCAGCAGTATATTCATATCGATGGACGGGAAACTCCATTTGTGGAAGGAATCTTCACTGTATTTGGACACGGCAACGTGCTTGGCATCGGTCAGGCACTCGAGCAGGACCCGGGTCACCTCAAAGTATTCCAGGGCAAAAATGAGCAGGGGATGGCTCATGCTGCCCTTGCTTACAGCAAGGAAAAGTTGCGCCAGAAAATCTACGCCGTCTCTACATCATCGGGTCCGGGATCAGCCAATCTGGTGACAGCAGCAGGTACAGCACTGGCCAACAATATTCCGGTGCTGCTGCTGCCGGCAGATACATTTGCCACACGTCAGCCGGACCCTGTACTCCAGCAGGTAGAGCAGGAATACAGCGCTGCTGTAACGACCAATGATGCGCTCAAGCCGGTATCCCGTTACTGGGATCGTGTTACTCGTCCGGAGCAGCTGATGAGCAGTCTGCTCCGCGGTTTTGAAGTATTGACCGATCCGGCGCGCAGCGGTCCGGTTACGATCTGCATCTGCCAGGATACAGAATCGGAAGCTTTTGATTATGAAGAGTCTTTTTTCCAGAAGAGGGTGCATTATATCGACCGTCTCGAACCGAGCGAGCGTGAACTGCAGGCAGCCGAAGAGATTATCCGCAGCAGCCGCAAACCGCTGATCCTGGTCGGTGGAGGAGTCAAGTATGCGGAAGCGAGAGAAGAGCTGATCGCCTTTTCCGAAAAGTATGATATTCCGCTGGTTGAGACCCAGGCCGGCAAATCGGCAGTCGAGTATACATTTAAAAACAATCTGGGCGGCATGGGCATCACCGGTACACTGGCAGCCAATACAGCAGCCAGACAGGCAGATCTGGTAATCGGGATCGGTACGCGGTATACCGACTTTGCGACGTCATCCAAGACGGCTTTTGACTTTGACAATACCCGCTTCCTGAATATTAATGTCAGCCGGCTGCAGGCATACAAGCTGGACGCAGTGCAGGTAGTTGCAGATGCGAAGACGACACTGGCTAGACTGCTTGAGCGGCTGGATGGTTACAAGAGCGATTTTGCTCCGGCAATTGCCGAACTCAAGCAGCAGTGGGATGCAGAACGTGACCGTCTGGGCAAAGTGAAGTTCCAGCGCTCGGGATTCACGCCGGAAGTGAAGAATCACTTCTCCCAGGATATCCTGAATGAATATGCGGATGCGCTCGGTACCGAACTGACACAGACTACTGCGCTGATTGCCATCAATGATGCGATTGCTCCCGACAGTATTATCCTGTCCTCGGCAGGCTCACTGCCAGGTGATCTGCAGCGTGCCTGGAATCCGACCGTACCAAATACGTACCATCTGGAATACGGGTATTCCTGTATGGGTTACGAGGTGTCCGGTGCACTCGGGATCAAACTAGCCAATCCGGATCGTGAAGTATATTCCATCGTCGGTGACGGCAGCTTCCTCATGCTGCACTCCGAGCTGATCACGGCGATCCAGTATCAGCACAAAATCAATATCCTGCTGTTCGACAATTCCGGCTTTGGCTGTATCAACAATCTGCAGATGGATCATGGCAGTGGCAGTTACTATTGTGAATTTCGGAATGCGGACCAGCAGATTATGAATATCGATTATGCCAAAGTCGCCGAAGGTTACGGGGCCAAGACGTACCGTGCCAACACGGTCGAAGAACTTCAGGCTGCTCTGGCAGATGCCAAACAACAAAATGTCTCTACACTGATCGAGATGAAAGTACTCCCGAAAACCATGACCGATGGTTATGACAGCTGGTGGCATGTCGGAGTAGCCGAAGTCTCCGACAAAGACAGTATCCGTCAGGCCTATGAGCACAAGCAGAAGATGCTGGAGAAATCCAAACAATACTAATTGCAGAACAGGGAGGAACTATCATGAAGCTGGCTTACGATCCTACGCATTTTCGGGATTCCTTATCACTGGAGGAAATGATCTTCAAAGTAGCGGATATGGGCTACGAATATATCGAGCTGTCGCCGCGTGAGGACTTTTGTCCATTTTACAAATATCCGCGGGTAGACAAGCAAAAGATCAAGCAGGTCAAAAAATGGATGAGTGAAGCCGGTGTCAAGCTGTCCTCGCTGCTGCCGCTTTATCACTGGGCAGGACCCGATGAAGAACGTCGCCAGGCAGCTGTACGCAACTGGAAGCGAGCGATTGAAGTAGCTGTCGAGCTGGACGTGGATCTGATGAACAGCGAATTTAGCGGTTCCAAATACGAAGCGCTGGCTTCGGAGGAGAAATTCGTCAAGTCGATGGATGAGCTGATTCCTGTTTTTGAAAAGGAAGGGGTGCGTCTGAATCTGCAAGCCCACCCGTATGACTTTATCGAGACCAACACCGGTGCGATCGATATGATCCGTGCGCTGGATCAGCCATGGATCAAACTGGTATATTCGGTTGCCCATACGTTCTTCTATGATGACGGTGTAGGTGATATTGCCAAGATGCTTGATGAAGCCGGCGATCTGGTGGATCATGTATTGTTCGCGGATACCTTTAACCACAAAGCCGCTTACGGGCTACGCTATATTATCAATCCGCCGGATGCCCAGGTAACCGTGCATCAGCATCTGAATATCGGGGAAGGCGATGTAGACTTTGATACCCTGTTCCGCAAGCTTCGCGAAATGAAATTTGACGGTATCGCAACCAATGCCGTATTTGCCTATAGTGATCGTCCGGAAGAATCCAGTGCACTGATGCTGAAGAAGATGAAGGAAGGATTGAGACTGGCCTGATCCGGGCACAGCAGAATGGAGGTAATCATATGGCTCTGGTATCAATGAAGGAAATGCTGCAGCAGGCCAGACAGGAGCAGTGCGCCGTCGGTCAGTTCAACGTAAACGGATTATCCTGGGCACATGCGATACTGGAAGCTGCACAGGCGGAGAATGCACCTGTTATCGTCGCTGCGTCGGACCGTCTGATCGATTTCCTGGGCGGCTATCGAATGGTAGCGACCATGGTCAATGTACTGATCGAGGACAAAGGAATCACCGTACCGGTTGCTCTCCATCTGGATCATGGCAAGACAGTAGACAGCTGCCGCCAGGCGATCGACGCCGGATTCTCCTCGGTAATGTATGACGGCTCCCATGATCCAATCGCAACCAATATCCGGGATACCTGGCAGGTTGTCCAGTATGCGCGTTCAGCTGGCGTATCGGTCGAAGCGGAAGTGGGTACAGTCGGAGGCATGGAAGACGGCCTGATCGGTGGTATCCAGTATGCCGACCTGCAGGAATGCACACAGTTGGTCGAAGAGACCGGTATTGATGCGCTGGCAGCTGCCCTTGGATCGGTGCATGGTAAATATGTCGGTGAACCCAAGCTGGGATTCAAAGAGATGGAGGAGATTTCCCGGGCAGTGGGCATCCCGCTGGTGCTGCACGGCGCTTCGGGAATCCCTCTTCACCAGCTGCACCGGGCGATAGAGCTGGGGCATGCCAAAGTAAATATCAATACGGAATGTATTACTGCCTGGTCCCTGCAGCTTCGCCGTACACTCGCCGAAGATCTGGATACTACCGAGCCGCGCAAAATCCTAACTCCTGCCCGTGAAGCCATTCGGGAAGCCGCCCAGGCCAAAATCCGCGAATTTGGCTCCAGTGGCAAAGCCAGCCGTCTGCAGGAGAAGATTGCAGAATAGGCAGATAGATAAGCTGAACAAGGTAGCTTTTATTTTGTGCCAGTAGTTGCCGTGAGTTCTATAGGCTAGGCTAGCAGAGCTTGGGTAGGAAATATGAATATCCATTTAAATAGCAATTCAAAAAGCCTTTCTGACCTGCGGTAATCGTACCGCAACGTGTAGAAAGGCTTTTTGGATTGGGCATACTTTGTATCTGTAACCGCTTCCTACTAATGGTCTCTATACGTACCCGTTTATTGAAGAAAAGACAGGGATAAGTGAGAGATTATGGCGTTACAATCGTAATCTGATGCTGGGCGGCATAATGCTGATACTCCTCGCCAGGCTGGCTGTTGGTGATCAGATAATCGATATCGCTTAGCGCACAGTAGGTAGTTAGTGCATATTTATCAAACTTGCTGTCATCAATCATGAGCAGCACATTGGAACTTTTGTTAACGACGGTAGTTTTGATATCGGTCTCCAGCGGAGACGAGTTGGTGACACCGTTGGCGATTGAGATACCGGTAGAAGCGATGAATGCTTTATTGATATTGTATTTATTGAGCAGTTCTACACTCTGAAAGCCTACAAAAGAATCGGTTTTCCGTTCAAACATTCCGCCGGTTGAGAAAATGGTCAGATTAGGCGAAGTTCTCGCCTGATGAATGAAGTCAAAATTATTCGTAACGACCGTCAGTTGTTTGTCTTTGATATAAGGTAATAGCTCCAGCGTAGTTGTACCGGAGTCCACGAAGATAACGTCGCCATCTTCCACAAACTGCGCAGCCAGCTGACCGATTTCCTGCTTTTTGGTCAGGTTATGGTCCTTGCGTTCGTCGAATACAATCAGCTTGGAATGATTCACCGATACGCCGCCATATACTTTTTTGAGAATGCCGGTCTTCACCAGGGCACTTACATCCCGGCGAATCGTATTCATCGATACCCCAAAATGCTCGACCAGTTCTTCCAATGATACGGAGTCATGTTCGAATACATATTCTTTAATTTGATTAATCCGCTGCGTTTTGATCATGTACTTATTCTCCTAATGTCAATTTTACGAAAAGTCATCGATTATTCGGGTAAGGGTATTTTAACCCTGTATTGAAATCCGAATCCTGTAGATCTCTTCCTACATTGTACGTGCCCAGGGCAGGCGATTACAAATCAAAAAACGATTCCGCCTCCAATTCGGAACCGGCCTGGTGGTCCCAACCTTCCTATCCCCCTCTATAAATAGACCCGGAACCGGCTATAAGCGGCATAGATTGATACAAAATCAATAAAATAGTCGGAATTGCAGCCTAAAATGACTTGATCCAATCAGTAAATATACAGCTTTTTTACGTCATGATTTGGAAGTGGAGCATATACGTTAGGAATAGGACTATATCGACGATCCAGCAGCCTTTTCCGGCAAATTGGGATTTAAGGTAAACCAAATTCTGGATGGTGGCGAATAATAGATATAGTTCCTGACGTATAGACTCAAAAAGTATCTTATTTCTAGTAATTTTGTATTAAATTTGATTAAATCAGTGTTTTCGGATTTGTTCAATTCTCTCTGGTTAAAAATATAGTAATTACGCAATCCCGGCTGTACCGGAAAATAGTAGGATATGCATGACCAATTACTATTAAGTATTAAGAACCATTTCCTATTGTGCAAATAGTGGTACCAGAGGCATACTTAAGACACCAACAAAAACGCAAAACATTAAATAAATTGTCGGAAAAGCGCGAATGTGAGGAAAATGCTATAAATAATATGCAGAATTTTCCGATAAACTAATTAACAAGCACAAAGGCGCATGAACGATCGGATACACCAACAATTACCAAAACTAATGATGAACATAAACTAAGGGGGATTAACCTATGAATTACAATCAACTGACTGACGTGAAAATTATGGAGAAAGCAAAACCGGTATCTGGAGGTTGGTTCCGTTTCGTAGAAAATACTGAAACAACAAAAGGAACAAATGAAGTAGAACAATGGGCTGCTATCTACCACATGGAAAATGACAAATATATCGTTACTAATGATTTCTTCAATGTAGGACTGAACGATCACGCTGGTAAAGTAAACATCGTCGGTTATGGTGACAGCCTCGACAGCATCATGTTCGTTATCTGGGAACATCAAAAAGAGATGGGCAAAGATTACACCATCCTGGATCAAATCCGCGAAATCAAAAATGAAGAAATCGAAAAAGCTAGCCAAAAAATGTGGAACTGGGAAGAAAAAGCAGCAGATACCACTTACTTCAAGCACGAAATGTTCAATCCTTGGGAAGAAAGCTATTGAGCAATGGTAGTACGATTACGAGAAAAACCCTTTTGACATTCACCTGATGGTCGCATACATAGGTGAAACAGAAGGGTTTTCGTGCGTTCTGGGCTTATATTTACATAGCTGCTTTAACCAGTTTTTAACGAATTGCTTGAATACAGAGACTAGAATGGTAAAAGTGCAGACAGGAATTGGTGGGCCGGTACTTTTGCCAAACAATTTTTTTGCACTTCTTTATGGAAGAATGGAAGAAGGGACTATAATACAATGAATTTCAAAAAGAAAAAATGGACTATATTTGCCCTGTCGGTACTGCTCGCAGGAGTGATAGTTAGTCTATTCGTGATGATGCCGACCAAGACAAATGTCTTTTCGCCAACTTCGACCCAAGCGAACGCTGCAGCCAATCATATTTATCGAGCGGGAGAAATATGGAAAGTGGATGGTGAGTGGGAATTTACGGTCAATGCAGTCTATCCGACAACTGCCCGTGCAGCCAAAAACGATTATGACAGCAAGGTTCGTCAGGTGAATCAGGTGCTGGTGATGGACTATAGCTACAGGAATACAGGCTTTGACGATAGCCAGCACGGAGCAGGTCTCGGATTGGAATTTTCCAAAGCAAACTTTGAAGTGAGCAATCAGCATAGCCAGACAGGAGACGCCACGTATCCTGTCCATCTCCCCAGTATGGAGACGTCCGGCAGTGCACTGGGGAATCAAGATCATCGTCTGCAACACGGGATATGGACCTATGCATTCAGTGAGAAGTCGGATACGGTAACTGTGTATGTCTCTCATTACGATTCGGAGCTCAAGCTGCATGAAGCTACATTTGTTGTACCGGTTACATCCAAATAAGCATGGATGCCTGCTCTATATAAATTGGGATTATCCAGTCGAACGCAGCAGAACGGGCATCTGCAAAGCGATCAACAGGTCTGTATGCCTTCTCTAGTGCCCTCTGTATAACTATGCTAAGATGAAAATATTGTAGCAGAATCTTCTGCATATTATCCGGATGGAGGCTTACATTATTATGCAATTACCTGAAATCACCCGGGATGAACAGGGTATCATCCAGGTGAAAATAGCCATGTCCTATCCGCTGCGCTGGGTCAACAGCTATGTGATCGGCGACAGTACAGGCTACAGTATTATTGATCCGGGTCCGCGCTCGGAAGTAAATGAGCAGGCCTGGCAGCAGGTACTCCAGACACTGGATATTCCGATTAGCGCGATTCGTTCCATTGTACTGACCCATCATCATCCGGATCATTATGGTTTGTCCGGTTGGTTCCAGGAGAAGGGCGATATGCCGGTCTGGATCTCTGCACGTGCACTGGCAGAAGCCAACCGTTCCTGGGCGCCGGGTAATACGGCTGCACAGGATCTGGTACAGCTGTTTGCCAGTCACGGGATGCCGGAGGAGATCACTTCCCGGCTGCCTGACCATCTGGACAGCTTTGTGCCGCAGGTGATGCCGCAGCCTGAAGTGAGTCTGATCGAGCCAGGACAGCCGTTGGAGATTGGCGGGCGCCTATGGGAGACGATCGAGACATCTGGCCATGCAGCAGGTCATATTTCCTTTTACCAGCCGGATCAGCGTCTTCTATTTTGCGGCGATGCGGTACTGCCGCAGATCTCGCCCAATATCAGTCTGGTACCCGGTAGCGATCCGTCGCCGCTGGAATCATATCTGATTGGACTGCGTGAGCTTGGACAGTATGAAGTAGAGCTGGCTTATCCGGGACACCGTCGTCCATTCACCCATTTCCGTGAACGTACAGAGAAGCTATTGCTGCATCATGAAGAACGGCTGCAGGCGATGGAAGAGCGGATACGCGAGAAGTCCTGCACCGGTTACGAAGTATGCAGCAGTCTGTTTAATAATGAGCTGACTCTGCATCAACTGCGATTCGCTATGTCGGAGACACTGGCCCATCTGGTAGAGCTGGAACGTCTGGGACGTGCACAGCGTCAGGAACAGAACGGGATCATTACGTTTTCGGCAAAGTAAATCAGGGGTAAGCAGAGAATCATCACCGCTATGATTAACAGTGTGCTTATAGAGTAGTACCGTACAGGAACGGATAAGGTCGTTCTATATGTATTGGCAGAATATGAATTACCGGATTGTACAATAGTAAATACAACAAAAAGGGCTTCCGTTATGGGAGCCCTTTTTGTCGATTAACGATCCCGTTACTTGTTTGGTTCAGTGGTTAACCTGGTCATAGCTACTGGATGGCGGAAAAGAGTACGATTTATGAATTCAGCTATGACGATATTGACCACAATTGCTCCATATACCCCGCAAATATAACTCAGTCTGTATTCCATTCCCAATAGATGCTGGCCGATCAGACTAATTCCGTGAATAAACATATTCGTAAAGCAGAATACATAACTGCGCACCATCCAGCGGCGATGCCGGAATAGATTGCCACGCTTGATCTGCACCAACGCAGTAATCGTAATCCATAGCCATGCGATGTTCACCAGATTGAATGGAATACTCGTTATCTTGCTGCCTGTCGCATAAGGAGCGAGATACCCGGACGTCAGATCAACAATCAGCACAGCGAATATATACAAATAACCATTTACTCGGTGCCAGCGGCGGTATCGACGAAGCAAATAGGATGAGAAATTCAGTGCGCCGCTTACCATAGCGAGACAGGCTGCAATAACATGAATGTACATAATATTAAGCCAGAGCGGTATGTTCTGCGGACGGTTTTCCTCTGTTTTGTGAATCAGAAAATCGGCTGCTCCAGGATCGAGGAACAGATTCAGGTACAGTGTATATATCGTATAAATCAGTGCAAATGCAAGCAGCAGCATATACAGCAGCTGCCGAATTGATTTATTCATCAGCAACCTCGTGTCATCATTATTTGTTGCAGGGTATCTCAGGCACCATCGGTCAGCTTGGACAGCGCTCGCCGGGCATGGCTCAGAAACTGCTCGCTTTGCTCCCGGAGCTGAGGAGACGATTCGTGATCCAGCTGAATCTCCGTATGACGTATCGTATGCTGGAGACTGTGCAGCAGGGCATCTCGTTCGGCATCATCGAGCAGTGCTTTGAGTTTGTCTGCCACATGGGGTTCATAGGGCCGCTGGTTGTACTCGGCGGCGGTCATTTTACGGATATCGAGATAGTTGTTTTTGACCTCTATAACGACGGTGTCGACTTTGCGGGACAGCTTTTCCGTCTCGACAATGACCATCTTGTTAACGTGGTCGGGATAGACATTTACGATTTTTTGCCTGATATTCAGCAGACCGCTGATTTTGCTAAAAGGAACTTTGTGTATCCGGTGAACTTCGTCCGACATGCAGGCCACTCCTATCGTTAAGGTGAATTGGGATCTATCAGGATATGCTGGGATGGTTAGACAGGATTCTCTTTTTCATTACCCGCTGGGAGCCTCTACTGCTCAGAAGTCCGTGAGCGCAGCAGCAGCGAAGGAACAATCCGGATATAGATCAGCTCCGCTATCAGTTCGACCATCGTCTGGGTGACGATCACGGCTGCTGCAGTAAGTGCCCATGACGGAGGCAGTGCCAGAGCCAGCGGCAGTACAACCAGTGAATTGCGTGTGCTTGAGCTGAAGATCAGCGCCCGGCCTGCACCGATATCCAGCCGGAAGAGCCGCGCAATCAGACTTGCTGCTGCAGGCATGACAATTGCGAATATTACATAGATCGGCAGCACACCGAGGACGACCTGGATATCTTCGTACACGCGGTGAATCTGCGAAGCCGTAATAACGAACAATACCAGTCCCATCAACGGAACCGGCAGCCAGGCGGTCAGCTGCTGCCATTGACTGCCTGCTTGTTTTCGTTTGGCCCATAGCTGGGTAGCAATCGCCAGTAGTAGCGGAATCAGGATCAGCATAATAAATGTAGAAATAAAAGGCCCGGTTTGCATCATTCCCGCCGCCGATGTACCGATAAAAAGGCTAAGGTAGAATGGCAGCAGAATCAGCTGTACAATAAGGAGCAGTGGTGTCGCTGCCAGCATCAGCTGTTCATTGCCGCGTCCCAGTCCGGTAAAGACGATCACATAATCAATACAGGGGGTCAGCAGAACAAGGCAGATCCCGATCAGAGCCGGTGTGGGCTGAGGAAACAGCGTGATCAGCAGCCAGACAACCAGCGGTACGATTACAAAATTAACAAGCAGCAGGGCAGTCATGAATATTGCATTGCCCATGCTTTTTCTGATATGTATAAAAGGGATCTGTACAAACATGCTGTACAACAATATCGCCAGCAAAGGAGACAGGAGTATGTCCAGTGTCGCTCCGCCCGCAGGCGCAAAAGTACCAATCAGGATACCGAGTACAAGCAGCAGCAGATAAATCCCAATTTGTTGACGTTCGAGAGTTTCTCTTGTAATCAAGCGCAGGGGCTCCTTTTGTTTTTGTTCGATTATATCATACAACGTTTTATCACCCAGACAGGATTTAACTGGAATTAATTGCTTTTTCATCGTATCTTAAGCTATCTCTTTTACAATAAACACACTATTATAGCCCAGGCTACGAAAGGGGCACACACCATGAACAATGCAGACAGCATGGCAATAGATCTGATTGTACAGGGATTACGCTTATTCGCTTATTTAGCATTGCTGATTGCGGCAATGATCGGAATATTTGGCAGTATGTCGATGCTGTCTGATAACAAACGTTTAATCTGGCATCGCTGGCGCTCCGGACTCGTCTATACAGGTCTTGCCGTAACAGTCGTGCAGGGCGTAATGAGTCTGCTTAATATTGGTCTACGCCAGGGATGGTCGGCGGCTTTTATCCCGTTCACCACGTATGGTGGACGACTTAGTAATGGATTTGCCCTGATTGCACTGTATATTACTCTGGCCTATATCATTCCTACGCTGATTGTTCGCAAGCGTCATGGACAGCAGCTGCCTTCTCGTTTTCTTTCGGTACTGCTGTTTCCGGTGCTGGAATTGTTGCTGCTATCAGGTATGCTGATCCGCAATTATGCAGGACTTCTGCCAATGCGTCTGATCTATGTATTTACGGCTGTGTGCCTCATCTGGCTGCTCGTACTCAAATGGATATCGAGTGAAGGCAAGGAACGCCAAGAACGTGAGGAGCAGCGTTATCGCTGGCGCAGCCCGGATATCAAGCTCACTCACCGGGTGACAGAGGAACCGAAGCACGAGGAAGATCCACCACCGTTGCCACGATAGTATAGGACAAAAACTTATTTATAATTAGGAATAAATCGATCAAAAAACACAAAATACACCTGCTGCTATAGTGATGTTATAGCAGCAGGTGTATTTTGCTGAGATTCAAGCTGGTTTGTTCTGTGCAGCTAATTTCGCTTTATTTTTGCTACCCTTACGAGATAAGATACGGCAAAAGTCCAGTCTTCAGCTGCGAAAAGGGTCTTAGGGATAGCTGCTTTTCCAGGTTGTGTATCTTTACCTGGTTATCTTTAATGCTCGCTTGCCTCGTCATCTTCCGGCAGTTCGATCTGGGCGGTATCGACGACATGCTGCTCATTATCCATCTGCCGTCCGTGGGCAATCCGGCTGCTGGCTGCGGCTGCAATCGCACCGACAATATCGTCAAAGAAGGTATGGATCGGTCCCAGACTCTTGTCGTTCAGTCGTCCGAGTACGCCAGGTTTCAGTTTGTCGATATAGCCATAGTTGGTGAACCCGATACTGCCGTATACATTTACAATGGCAAAGGCCAGAATCTCATCGACTCCGTACAATCCTTCATCATTCTCGATCATCTCCTGCAGCGGCGAGATCAGCTGCCCTTTTTCTGCGAGAATATCCAATTGTACTCCGGTCAGCAGTGCATTCTGTACTTCGCGCTTCATCAATACTTTGTTGACGCTCTGCTCGCATTCCTCCATCGTCAGATCCGGATAATAGCTCTGCTGGAGAAAAAGGACCAGCTCCGCAATTTCGCGTATACTGACTCCACGCTTGGTCAGCCATTCCCGGGTCGCCTGCTCTACATTCAGACTATGCAGACTATAAGGCATTTTGCCGGATTCGTTGTTTTCCATATGAATACACCTCTCTCTATAGAACTGTAGCTGGCTGTTCGCAGGTCGGCAGAATCTCTGTCCAAATCGCGTACAGCCGTATATATGGGATATATTAACCTGTGTGTACCTTATGCTAACCAGATGATAATAGAGTGGAATTGGAAGGCACCGGAGAGAGGTTATTTATAGTGGATTCCGGTCAATTCACGGTTAAGGGTGCTTTTAGGAGAGAGGTTTGTTAGAATAAGGATGCGAAATAAGAAGCAGGAGGCAGACAACCATGAGAATCAACGGACGGCAGCAGAACGAATTGCGCCCTTTGAAAATAACACCCAATGTCAATAAATACGCGGAAGGTTCCGTGTACATCGAAGTAGGCGATACCAAAGTACTGTGCACGGCTTCGGTCGAGGAACGTGTTCCTCATTTCATGAAAGGACAGGGCAGAGGCTGGGTAACCGCCGAGTACTCGATGCTCCCGCGCGCAACACAGACACGTAACCAGCGTGAAGCCGCCAAAGGCAAACTGGGCGGACGCACAATGGAAATCCAGCGTCTGATCGGACGCGCACTGCGCTCGATCGTAGATTTGCAGGCACTCGGCGAGCGTACGATTACGGTAGACTGTGACGTGATCCAGGCGGATGGCGGTACACGTACGACTTCGATTACCGGATCATTTGTTGCACTTGCGATGGCGATGGACAAACTGGCGGTACAGCACAAGCTGGCACGTTTCCCGATTACCGATTATCTGGCTTCAGTCAGCGTAGGTATCGTAGGCGACCGCGCTGTACTGGATCTGAACTATGAAGAAGATTCCAAAGCCAAAGTCGATATGAACGTCGTTATGACCGGTACCGGTGAATTTGTAGAGCTTCAGGGAACAGGCGAAGATCGTCCATTTACCCGCAAGGAGCTGGACCAGATGCTGGAGCTTGGAGAACAGGGCATTCAGCAGATGATTGAGCTGCAAAAAGAAATCCTCGGCCCGATCGCGCTCAAAATCACGAGCGGACAGGCAGGCGCACAGGTATGAAAAAGGTGAGCGGCAATACCGTTATTGTTGCGACCCGAAATAAAGGTAAAGTACTGGAATTTACGCACGCTCTGGCTCCATATGGACTGGAAGTGCGCAGTATGTTTGATTATCCGGATCTGCCGGAGATTGTGGAAGATGGTACGACTTTTGCCGAGAATGCGTTCAAAAAAGCCAAAACAGTCGCTGATGCGCTGGGTGTGCCTGTATTAGCAGACGACTCGGGTCTCTGTGTAGACCGTCTCGACGGAGCGCCAGGTGTATATTCGGCACGTTATGCCGGGGAACAGGCAACCGATGCGGATAATAATGCCAAGCTACTAGATGCGCTGGAGCAGCTGCAGCTGGGCGAGGATACGGAACAGTCGCTGCTTAGTACGGCACGTTTTGTGTGCAGCCTGGCACTGTATGATCCGGCGACTTGCGAGACACTGACTGCCGAAGGAACCGTCGAAGGATGGATTACGTCCGAGCCGTCAGGCAGCAAGGGATTTGGCTATGATCCGCTGTTCTATGTTCCTTCGGAGGAGAAGACCATGGCTGATCTGACCATGGAGCAGAAGCAGAGTATCAGCCACCGAGGCGCTGCACTGCGCAGTCTGGTTGCCCAGTTGGAACAATAATGGATTGATTCTGGAAGCAGCCTAATCGATAGATACCAGACTCTTGTTATTCTTGTTCGATTCAGGTAAGTTTCTAATTTAAAAGCTGTACAGCCCTCGAGGGTTGTACAGCTTTTTTTGGTATGGCAACCTGAAAATATACGAGCTGAAGATAGTAGTAGAGTAAGCTGGTTAAAAGAGACAGCGAATCTATTAAAAACAGGATAGGTTAGTGAAATGTTCAGTTTGATCGTAAACAAAAATAAATCAACTCCAATCCGCTCGAAGTCTTTGATTTATAACTGCTTACTCATGTAAAATGGTTGTTATCAGCGCGTTACTCGCTTATCAGTATATGAAACGGAGGAATACATAATGGAAATCAAATTGAGTCTGGATTTTGATGCCTACGAAGATGGAGCAACTCTGGCTCCCCTGATTGAAGAACTTGCACAGGACGACGAAAAAAGCCAATCGCTTACCAGTCTGTTAATCGGTGATTGGGGAGCCGCCTATGAAGAGTCGCCGGATAGCTTCCTGCCTGTATTGATAGAATCGAGCAGCCGCTTTCCGAATCTGCGCAAACTGTTTATCGGAGATATGAGCAATGAAGAATGTGAAGTATCCTGGATCAATCAGTCCAATCTGGGCCCACTGCTGGCTGCTTATCCGCAGCTGGAGTCCTTTATAATCAAAGGCAGCAGCAGTCTGGAGCTGGAACCGCTGGAACATGCGCGCTTGCAGGAACTGACGATTATCTGTGGCGGCTTGTCAGCTTCGGTTCTGCAATCGATTCATAAGGCCAACCTGCCCGAACTGCGCAAGCTGGAATTGTATCTGGGAGTGGACGACTACGGATTTGACGGGAATTTAGAAAAGGATATTCTACCTTTCCTGTACGAGAATCCATTTCCCAAACTGACCTCTCTGGGACTCAAAGACAGTGAGCTACAGGATGAGATTGCGATTGCCGCAGCTAATGCACCGGTAGTGCAGCAACTGGAAGAGCTGGATCTGTCCGAAGGCACATTAACGGACAAAGGCGGAGAAGCGCTGCTAAATAGCGAAGCGGTGCGGAGCTTGAAGCATCTTAATCTGAATTATCATTATATGTCGGATAGCCTGGTGCTCAAATGGCGCAACAGCGGAGTAAATGTCACACTCGACGATCAGCAGGATCTGGATGATGATTGGCGTTATCCGTCGCTGACGGAGTAATGCGTTCTTATACGATTCTGTTCGGTAATCCCGGCAATAGACGGACGACCGGCTGGCAGCAGGCTCTGCAGTATCATGGACAGCCTGCTGCGCTGGAAGTTCCCTATATCCGGTTGCTGCAGGCGATTCGTGCAGGAGATCGCCTCATTGATCTATTGGAAAGTCTGATTCGGCGGCAGGATAATCATCGACTTATTCAGACAGATTCTTCGTTTCCTTTCATGGATAAACATGGTTTGGCAGGAAACGGAAAAGCAGCTGAATCGGCGCCTCCTGTCTCTTTGGACAATAATGAATGGTCTGATCACAGGATGCACATGGATAATGATGAAGAGAAGCAGGGATGGACAGCTAGTCAGCTATCCGGCTTGCTCACCCTGCGGCTGGATGCACCTGGCGAGAATATAGCGGTAGAACGTGGACTGATTGCACTGGGAGCAGACGATGCGGAAGGCTGGATCGATGATGATCTGCTGCCACTGCCTGCGTACACACAGGGAAGTTCGATTTCGGCAATGCTCGCGAGGCGGCTGGAGCCGTATCATGGACGAGTGCTGTATCCGGCCCAGTGGTTCCGCGGCTGGTGCCGACTGCTGTCCTGGCTGCATGTGCAAGTGCAGCGTGATCTGCCTCATGCCAGCTGGATGAATGATCCGGCCGAAGCCGCTATTATGTTCGACAAACGCCGCTGCTCGAACTGGCTGGATCAGGCAGGCGTAAAGGTACCGGGTGTGCTGGCTTCATCGTATACAGAGATGCCCAACAGCTATGATTCGCTGCGGCAGCTCATGGAGCGGCGACAGGTACATCGCGTATTTGTTAAACTGTTCTGCGGGTCCGGTGCGTCAGGTGTGATTGCTTACCAGTATCATCCCCGCACAGGTGCAGAGATTGCTTCGACTACAGTAGGTATCGAGCAGTGGAACGGAGAGACGGTTATCTATAATTCCGGCAGACTTCGGCGATATACCGATCATGGGACAATCCGTCAGATCATGGACTGGGTAGGACAGGAAGGCATGCATGTGGAGCGCTGGATCAGCAAGGACATGCTGGATGGCAAAGCTTATGATATACGCCAGCTTGTCTGCGGCGCACAGGCTGGCCATGCGGTAGTACGACTTAGCCGGACACCCATAACGAATCTGCATCTGCGCAATGAACGGATGTTGCTGGAGCAAACCGGTCTGTCCGCAGCGATCAGGGAAAATATCCGTACTACGGCACTGGCTGGTCTTGCTGCATTTCCGGGTTCTTTTTGTGCGGGTATGGATGTGCTTGTGCCTGCCGGTGGAGGTATGCCGCTGATCGCAGATGTGAATCCGTTTGGTGATTTGCTTTATTATGTACAGCATCAGGAGATGGGCGCCTATGAATGGGAGCTCGCCCGCTGGCTGGAAAGGAATTAATATAACATGATTAATATGAATGAAGTGGTAGGCAGCCACGATATCGTGATGATTACGCTGGATACGCTGCGCTATGATGTCGCCAAATTGGAAGAAGAAAACTGTCCCAATCTGTGCGGATCAGGCTCCTGGGAGAAGCGGCATACGCCGGGCAGCTTCACCTATGCAGCGCATCATGCTTTTTTTGGAGGCTTTTTGCCGACACCTGCCAATACGGATAAGGCTTCCCATGTGCGGCTGTTTCACGGTAAAAACAGCGGACTGCGTACCCATCCCAACACATGGCTATTTGATGCGCCGGATATTGTATCCGGGCTCGCCCAGGAGGGATACCGCACGATCTGTATCGGCGGCGTGATCTTTTTTACCAAAAAAAATAAATTATCCAAAGTGCTGCCCGGTTACTTCCAGGAAAGCTACTGGCGCATGAACTTTGGCGTCACCAATCCGCGTTCAACAGAGAATCAGGTGAACCATGCCCTCAAGCTGCTGGATGGCGCGGATGAGCAGCAAAAGCTGTTTTTGTTTATGAATGTGTCTGCGATCCATGGACCCAATCATTATTTTATTCCCGGTACTCATTACGATTCGGTCGACAGTCAGCGGGCTGCTCTGCGTTATGTGGATGGTGAGCTGGGACGGTTGTTTGAAGCGCTGCGGAATCGTCAGCGTCCGGTCTTCTGTCTCGTTTTCTCCGATCATGGCACGGCTTATGGCGAAGATGGATATGAAGGTCACCGGCTCGCGCACGAGGTGGTCTGGAATGTGCCGTATCGTGAATTTTTCCTGTAACAGGCACCACAGTGAGCTAGAACGTACAAAAAGGAGTGTTACACCATGAATCAGGAGCCTACACAATTACCGCCCCATGCCTTATCCCCTCTGGAATGGACGTCTGAACTGCAGGAATGGAACCGCCAGATTACCGAAGCCCCTTATCGTTCGTATTTGTATTCCTATCCGCACAAGACGGCATACCGTGAACTGGACCCTCCTTATTCCCTCCAATCCTTATGGTCAAAAGAACAGCTGGACAGCTATTTTTTGTATATGCATATTCCGTTCTGCGCGGCGCGCTGCGGATTCTGCAATCTGTTTACCCTGCCGGACAAGCGGGCAGATGTACATAAAGAATACGTAGATGCCCTGGAACGTCAGGCTCGTCAGTGGGCACCGATCATGTCGGGACGGCCGTTCTCCCGGTTTGCGATCGGTGGAGGTACACCGACACTACTAGCTCCGGAACAGCTGGAGCGGCTGTTTGATATTGCCGAGAATGTGATGGGACTAAACCCGGCCCAGGCGTCTATTTCGGTGGAAACATCACCGGATACCGTTACACCGGAGCGCCTGGAGATTCTGAAGCGCCGCGGAACCGACCGGGTCAGCATGGGGATTCAGAGCTTTATCGAAGCCGAGAGTGCCGCTATTTACCGTCCGCAAAAGCCGGCACTGGTACGTCAGGCGCTGGATATGCTGACAGACTATCAGTTTCCTCTGCTGAATGTGGATCTGATTTATGGATTACCGGGACAGACCGTGGAATCATGGCTGTATTCGGTGGAGCAGGCATTATCATATGAGCCGGGCGAGATATTCCTCTATCCATTGTATGTCCGTGAGAATACGATTCTCAAACCGGGTCAGACCGGACTGGAACAGGATATCCGTTTGCAGCTGTATCGGGCGGCTGTAGATCGGCTTGAAGCGGCAGGATACACCCAGTATTCCATGCGCCGGTTTGCCCGGGAATTCCATTCATCCAAGGAGCTGCTGCCCTATAGCTGTCAGGAAGAAGGGATGGCGGGACTTGGATGCGGCGCACGTTCTTATACGCAGGATGTACATTATGCTTCGCGTTATGGAGTGAGTACAGCCGCTACCCGCAGCATTATTGCCGATTATGTAGCGGCAGAGCGCTATGACAACGCCGATTATGGGTTCGCGCTGAATGAGCAGGAGCGCAAGCGTCGCTTTGTCCTCAAAGCCATTTTGCATCGAGAAGGTCTGGAGCTGTCCGATTATCACCAGCGATTCGGTACATCACCGCTGGACGATCTGCCAGATCTGCATCATCTGATCTGGACCGGACTTGCCGAAATGGTCGTTTCTTCATATTCAACGTCTGAATATGATTCAGGAAGTGTGGATTCATCCACTATATCGACCAAAGTACTTCGACTGACCCGTGAAGGGCTGGCTTATTCGGACAGCATTGGCGACTGGCTGATCTCACCGGAGGTCTATGCATTGATGGAAAGCTATGTTGGACAATGAAGATTTGGGCAATGCAGCAACTGATAGGGCTGGATATTATGCTGAAGCCAATGGCTCACTATAATCCAATCGGAACAACAAGACGATGCACATTATTTATAGAAAGGGGAAAAAGGATATGCGCGAATATGCTTCTGTTCTAAATAGCGGGAGTAAAGTCATCGGAGCCGAGCAGCATAACAACCATTCCGCTGTAGAAGCGGTACCGCAGGAGCTGTCCTTTTCCCTGTATTACCGTGGTAGTCTGTCTTCCTGCAATTATGCCTGTCCTTATTGCCCATTCAGCAAGACGGTAGACAGCCGGGAGACACTGCTGCGGGATCGGCAGCAGCTGGAACAATTTGTGCAGTGGGTTCGCGAACAGGAGCAGGCTGGGAATCGATTGTCTATCTTTTTCAATCCATATGGAGAAGGGTTGGTACATGGTTGGTACCGGAGGGCGATGGTAGAGCTGTCTCATCTGCCGCATGTGGACAAGGTAGCCATTCAGACCAATCTGTCGGTCAAGCTGGATTGGACAACTGATCTGAACCGCAGCACAGCAGCCTTTTGGGCGACCTACCATCCGGGACAGACAAGTGAGGATTTTTTTGTGGGGCAGGGGATGCGGCTGCATGAGCAGGGGATATCCTTTAGTGCAGGAATCGTCGGTCTGCGCGAAGCGTTCCCGGCGATCCGCTCGCTGCGTGCCCGTCTGCCGGAAGATGTATATGTCTGGATTAATGCATTCAAGGATCGTCCGGCATATTATCGGCCGGAAGAAGTCTCTGAGCTGCAGCAGATCGATCCCTATTTTGAGTATAATTTGCGTGATTACGACAGTCTGGGGCAATACTGTCTGGCTGGACAGAATGTATTTTATATACAGGGGAATGGCATGGTGAAGCGCTGCTATCAGGACAAGCGGGTGATCGCCAATATCTACCGGCGCAGTCTGCGCGATATTGCGGGTGTACGTCCCTGCGGAATGAAGCAATGCGGCTGCTATATTGGATATATCCACATGCCGGATCAGCCGTTTGCGGACATTTACGGCAAAAGTATACTGGAGCGTATTCCGACTGGTTATATTCATCACATAGACAGATAAATGCACATTAGATTTACTAGTAGGTTCACTAGATTCACTGATAGATTATTGATCCCTATGCGAATAGGTCGATGCAAATGCAGACCGAGCATGCTGATCAACCTTACATTGTACCGACTGCTATAACTATTACACCCTATCAATAGCAATAACGTCCCAATAACAGTAACAGGCTAATCCCGGTCATTTCCCAACCCGGGATTAGCCTGTTTTATATATTGGCAGCTGATAAATACGTAGGATCTTCCTTTTATACAGTCGAAGAATGAATAGGAGCATGAACCTGCATATACTCTACATCAAACAACTGATCATGCATCATATCAATCACATTCCAGCGATGTTGATCCACGACAATATAGCCATTGTACAATTTTTTGACATACACATGCTGCTTGGCTTGCAGTACGCAGCGGGCATTGGCATCACTGCCGACCGTACCTGCAATAATACGCTCTTCAGCTTCCAGACGTGAGCCGCGGCATACCGACTGTTCCTTGATAAAGGCAATGCTGCCGGCGGAGTATAGGTTACTTTGCAGCACTCCTTCACGGGTAATGATAATATCTCCGTTCGACTTGATCTCGCTGGACTGGCAGCGGGACAGTTCAATATTGACCTGAATCTCCTGCATACTGGATACGCTCGCATACAGCCGGTCCAGATAACCGCGCATACTCAGAATGCTCTGTTCGTCTATTTTGTCCAGAATGCTGGCAGAGTTCATCAGATCGGCAAGCATCAGCTTGAGCTGCTCGGTATCCTTGGTCTGGATATATTGAATACTGGAAAAGACCTGAAGCAATTCCCTGCCAAGCTCGGGAATATTACGGAACTTGCGTTCAATCAACAGCATGACCATCTGGCTGTAACGAATCGGCTGATTACGGGTACGCAGCTCGTCGGCAAGCACCTGTGCAGCCATATCAAGCTGGCGCATTTCATGACTAAGCTGTTTGGAAGCAGCATACATCCGGTTGAACATCACGCCAAAATAGCCCGAATATACCCGTCCACCGATTACGGTTCCCTGAATAGAAATACTGCCTGTTGCAGTAATGGTAGAGTTGTATACATTGCCATGAATATACACATTACCGAGCGATTCGATAATCATATGATCAGTGACATTGCCATGCACAATGACGTCTCCGGCGAATACAATATTGCCTGTACGCAGATCCACATCTCCATTTACAACAAAAGCACTGGAAATGTCTACCTGTCGACGGTTGCCGCGCCCGGTCATCCGCGGACGGCCCGGACGCAGAGCAATGATCTCACCGGCTTCATTCATTTCAGTAAATTCTCCCGCGGTTACTTCCAGATCCAGCGCCTGTTTTGGAGGCAATTCATTGCCGAATACATCATAGCCGGGTAATCCGGTTACCAGTGCATGCTTGGTAGCGATCACTTCGCCTTCATGTACCGATGGAATACGCCGGTAACTGCGATGATCCACGACACCACTTGCTTCATGGAACACCGATTCAATCTGTTCCGGGAAAAACAGCTCCAATCTGGCATCGGTTCCTGGTACGGATGCCTGTCCGCGTGCTACTACGACCGGTTTGCCGGAAGGAAGCTCCAGCTCTTGCAAAATGGCGGCTTTGTCTATATTTTTGATAATATGACGGCTCTCCAGTGCATCCATAATATGAGTGAATTCCAGTGTCTCGATAATGCGCTCATGATTCGGTACGGCCTGTACCGTAAGCTGCGCCGAAGCTGGGGTATCCACCAGATTCCATTCGTAACGTACCTTTTCATGCAGAATCAGGTACGCTTCCATCTTGTCCGAAGAGACTTTGATCTCGAACAGCGGTTCATGCTGAAGTTCCCAGGTAATGATATCTTCTTCACCAATCGGAGCAGTTCCGGCAATAATATTTTTGTTCACAATCAACGAGACCGGAGCAGCACCACGGATCGAAGCCGGCCGACCTCCCTGACGTGGAGGAAATACATGGATACGGTTATCTTTGATCTTGACCCATCCGTGCTTTCCGCCGTCCGGGATATCATCATCCCATACCGAAGAGGCAGCTGATTTAGTTGGTTCCTCCGATAACTCCTGCATAGGATGCTCTGATTCATGGCCGGATAGAGATGTAGACATTATGGATACCTCCATTTCAGTTAAATGACATATCAGCCGATATGATAACGATTGCAATATATAAAGAGTTAATAGCGCTTTTATATTAGTTAAATAGTTGTAGGTATATTATAATACACATTTTCCCAATTAAAACTTATTTTTGGATAATTAGCACTATTATTTTCGTTAAAAATTGAAATAAAGAGCATTTTTATTTGAATAACCACTTATTTAGCCAGTATATACCAGATAGCAAGGGCTGGCTAACTGCTATCAAAAATTATATTTGAAAAAATTGTGATTTACGGTATAATATCATTTGTCGTCAAATTATACATATTCTTTGTCCCAGTAGCTCAGCTGGATAGAGCAACGGCCTTCTAAGCCGTCGGTCGGGGGTTCGAATCCCTCCTGGGACGTTCAAAAAGCGCTCTTCATTTTATATAATGAAGGGCGCTTTTTTTGTATTTATTTCATGAAATTTGAATGTGAAGAGAGCCTGTCCGAGCAGATATAAGAGTATTCAAATAGAGCATAATCTTTACCTGAAGTAGTTTGTAATACATTACCCATTAGCACCAATTACACTATCTGTCGAGACATCCTTAATGGCTTATTGCAGCTTATAATAACAAATTGTATACTCAGTTCATCTATCGAAGCCTTACAGATTCATACATTGCGACCTGTTCCTATAACCAAACAAATCCATAGACAGGAGAAATAAATATGAAAAACTGGATGCGGCATGTGCAACAGATTCCGGCTATTTTGCAGGCAGTACTCAATATCACACTTGGGTTGGTCGCTTTTACATTATGTTTTTTTCTTTTAAAAGAGACCTGGTACATTTTCAGCTTCATCTTTATTAGTGCAGATACAGGGACAACTGCGTATGAATTCATGGATCAACTGCTGGTATTCTTTTTGTATTTTGAGTTTATTGCCCTGATCGTCAAGTATTTCAAAAGCGGGTTCCATTTTCCGCTGCGTTACTTCATCTATATTGGAATCACAGCAATTATTCGGCTGATCATTGTAGATTATGATAATGCGATGAGTACACTATTATGGTCTCTCGCTATTCTGGCGCTGCTCGGTGCACTGCTGCTCGCCAATACACGCCCGATTCGCCGGGACAACTGATACAGCAGCATACGGTGCAGGGAGTATGATACGATAGGTGTAGAGCTATTGATCGGTTATGCTCAGCATCAATCGCTATAAATGAAGCAATGGAGGAAAAACCCATGACAGAACAAGTGAAAATCTCCCAGCGCAGTGCGATTATTATTGAGCGTCTGCGTTCGGATGGTATGGCAGAAGATATGCTGATTCAGGCACTGAATGAACAGGAAGATGCTCCGCTGCGCGCGGTCAGCAGTGCAGATATCGATTTTGCCGAATGGATGAATTATGCAAAGGAACACGGTGAACAGCTGGTAGAGGCAGTCCGTGACGGATATCGTATGACGTTTACAACAGTGCCTGGAATGAAGAACTGGCTCAAGTATGCATTGTCCATGGAGACAGAACGTGATTATACCGAAGGGGAAGAAGGGCGAATGGACGGCCTTCAGCTGACACTTGAACAAGCACAGCAGCTCAAGGATACGATTGCGGTTAACTGGGTGCTGCTGGAACACGAAGATGGCAGCTCTTCACTACTGCTGCGTGCACTGCTGACTTCTGCCGAAGCTCCGCAACTGTAAAATCGGCAGTAGACAATCGCTGACTGTATACCGTTATTGGTCTTATATGGTTGTTGATCTTATAGTGGGCTTTGATCGTATAGCAAACTTCGATCGTACAGCGATCAATGATTTTATATCAGCAGTTAATCATATAGCATGGCTGCTTTTATTGCTGGGCGTTCAGGTTGGATCGCTTGCCTGCTGCTATCCGATATTCCCGTGGACTGACCTGGCACATCTGTTTGAATATTTTGCCAAAGTGGGAGAAGTTGTTAAATCCTGATGCTTCGGCAATATCGATAATTTTGAGCTCGGTTTCCCGTAGCAACTGCTGGGCGGTCTGGATGCGTACTGTATTCATATATTCCGTGAGGTGGAATCCGGTCGTCCGCTTGAACATCCGGCTTAGATGGGATGGACTGAGATGAAATTGATCAGCGATGGTCTGTAGGGACAGCGGCTGTTGATGGTTCTGTTTGATATATTGGGCCACATCGGACATCTGCTGCTGGACAGCAGTCCGGCTGGATGGCGATTCGGCTGAGGATGAAGATTGGCTGCGGGCGCAGTGAATGAGAAGCTCCATCACCAGATGATGAACAAGCAGCTGGTATCCTTCAGCCTGAATAGTCAGTTCACGTACCAGCTGCTGAATAACCGGCTGCAGCCATATCTGATCCCGAACAGTGGTATGGAAGACCGGATAACCGCTATGAAAAGGCCGAAGCAGCCACTGTTTATCTTTACCAAAATGCTGTTCTACAAACTGATCATTAAAATACAGCACAATGCGCTTATGATCCGGCAGCTTGCCGGGCAGTGTCCGGTGCAGCTCGTCTTTGCCGATAAATACAATATCTCCGGTATGCACTTCATATAATTGATCCCCGATAAAATAGGTTCGTTCACCCGACAACAGAATATAGATCTCATAATGAGGATGTACATGTTCGGTAGTCATGGCAAAATAATCACTACGTACGATATATTCAGCGACCAGCGCATGAGGGCTGGTTAGATTACTGTGCAGATCCGGATTCATATAGGTTTCCCTACCTTTATGTAAGCGTTATCTATTTGAGAGTATATCACACAAAATAAGCGGTATTACCGAAACAAAGCATCATTTGCGGAGAATAGAGCCGCTTTTTTTGCTAATGTGGACTCAGACAGTCTTATCATGTTCTGAGGAGGCACTATTTAAATGAAGCAGAAAAAGTATGCACTTGTAGGCACAGGTGGACGTGCGGAGTTTTTTTATGGAGCAATTGCCCGCGATTTTCGCGAGACCGCTGAACTGGTAGCTTTTTGCGATATCAATCAGACGAGAGCACGTTATGCGAATACACTTCTGGAGCAAAAGTATGATTATCACCCGATCGATTTGTATACAGCCGATCAGTTTGATCAGATGATTACCGAAAAGAAACCGGATATTGTGATTGTAACCAGTGTGGATCGTACCCATCATCGCTATATTATCCGGGCGATGGAGCTGGGCTGCGATGTGATCACCGAGAAGCCGATGACAGTAGATGAACATAAATGCCAGGAAATCATGGATGCAGTTGCCCGAACCGGACGCAATGTACGGGTGACCTTCAATTATCGTTATGCTCCCCACCATACCCGGGCACGCGAGCTGATCCGCGATGGTGTGATAGGCGAAGTGACTTCGGTACATTTTGAATGGCTGCTCAACACCCAGCATGGCGCCGATTATTTCCGCCGCTGGCACCGGGACAAGCGCAATAGCGGGGGATTGCTTGTACACAAGTCCACCCATCATTTTGATTTGGTGAATTTCTGGATCGGTTCTCAGCCGGATACGGTATTTGCTTTTGGTGATTTGCTGTTTTATGGCCGGGAAAATGCAGAACAGCGGGGTGTGACTTCCTTTTATAACCGGGCAACCGGCAATCCGGCTGCAGTGGATGACCCATTCGCTCTAACACTCGATGACAATCCCAATCTCAAAGCGATGTATCTGGATGCCGAGCATGAAGACGGCTATCAGCGAGATCAGAGCGTATTCGGTGACGGTATCAGTATTGAGGACACGATGAGTGTTATCGTCCGCTACAAGAACAAAGCGATGCTTACGTATTCGCTGAATGCCTATATGCCCTGGGAAGGCTATCGCATTGCTTTTAATGGTACCCGTGGGCGGATCGAAATGCAGGTCATTGAAAAGTCCTATGTTAACGCTGGTGGAGACAAAGCCGATGAAGGCGCACTGGAAGGCAAACAGATCCGGGTATTCCCAATGTTCGCCGAACCATACGAGGTAGATGTAGAAGAAAAGGCAGGCGGTCACGGTGGAGGAGATCCTGAGCTGCTGAACGATCTGTTTGGTGAGCCAGCAGAAGATCCTTTTCACCGTGCAGCCAATCATATCGATGGAGCCCGATCGATCCTGACAGGGATTGCTGCCAACCAGTCAATCCGTACCGGAATGCCGGTGCAGGTAGATAGTCTTATTCAAATTCCGTCTTCGATCCTTTCCCCAGCTTCATCAGTAGCTGCTGCCGGTTCATTGAGCAGATAAACTTTTACTAAGCAGGTAAACCTTTTATATGTAGTTCTTTTATAGAGCCAGGACAAAGAATGTGGACAAAGCCTGCGCCCAAGGGGTATTCCCAGATTCTCTGGAAATATCCCTTGTTATCTAAAAAGCTTGCCATGTGATGTCTATCGACAGTATACCAACGGGTTTGTCGGCAGGGCTCCAATGTGCTTGGGTCGCCATTTCCGGTTTGCGAAAACAAACGAGCGTCTTATAATACCCGAAAGCACGGCAAACCCCCGGTCTGGCGGAATGAATGCCACACCTATCCTTCTCCATATCAAAAAACATGCAGGTTCCAAAATTTCTCGGCTGCTTCTCCAGATCCATCCTGCTTTTTTTAGGCATGGATTTTACTTTCTTTTTGATTATTTTAAGCTCCTGCTCCGTCACGGGAACAGGTCCGCAGCACATTCCATTGCAGCCTTTGCATGGTAAATCTTCCATAATACTCTCCTTTCCAATCTGTAATAGGTGGGAGCGATTATATTGAAATAGGCTCGTGAGCATCATGATTATCGCTTACCAGGAGATATCAATCTACCTCAACAAAGTTATTTATATCAAAACCAACCAAAAAATACAAAGATTTCCTAAAGAGGTCACTTTCGCGATTTACCTTGTTCCCCTTTTCTCTTATTGATACAGCTGCTCGTAAAATATCCCTATCGTTTTACTTGCTCTTGCTTCAAATAATAAGGTAATAGGATTGGAAGCCTTTACACCAAGCAGTTGAAAATATAGTAGACTTTCTTTGTATAGACGGTACGCTTGTCATGAACACAGCGGCCGTCTTTTTGTATGCACTGGTAAGCGATCATGGTAAAAGGGTAATGGTAGAGAAGACTGAAGCAACAGAATAGGAGGCAAGTGTATGATAACTTTAAATTGGGCGATCGTCGGTACAGGAGAAATTGCACATGATTTTGCAGCCGCGATTCGTCAGGTGAATGGACGTGTATTCGCAGTGTGCTCCCGCCAAATGGATCGTTCCAGACAGTTTGCATCCGAATGCGGTGCCGAGCATGCCTACGATAATATAGATGAAATGCTGCGTAATTCTTCGATTGATATTGTATATATCGCTACCCCTCATAGTAACCATCATAGCTATGTCATGAAGTGTCTTCATGCGGACAAGCATGTTTTTTGTGAAAAGGCGATCACTGTTAACAGCGAAGAACTGAAGGAGATTCAGGCAGTGGCAGCAGAGAAAAAGTTGATCCTGGCGGAAGCCATGACGATATACCATATGCCGCTCTACGGGGAACTGCACAAGATTATAGATAGCGGTCGGTTGGGTGCTCTCAAGATGATCAATGTGTCTATGGGTGATCCCAAGGAATATGATCCGAAGAACCGTTTCTATAATCCTGAACTGGCCGGAGGAGCACTGTTGGATATGGGCGTATACGCGCTTTCTTTTGTACGCTGCTTTTTGTCGGGTCTGCTGGACCAGATCTTGACCAGTGTACAGAAGGCTGCTACCGGGGTCGATGAGCAATCAGCGACTATTCTGCGAACAAGCCGCAATGGGATGGCCAATGTATCCTTGTCGCTGAATACCTCGATTCCCCGTATCGGTACGATTGGGTGTGAGAAGGGATACATCGAGATCAAGGAGTTTTCCCGCGCGGACCAGGCGATTATTCATTACGCAGATGGTCAGACCGAGATGATTCAGAGTGGATCAACGGATCAGGCACTCGCATATGAAGTGGAATATATGAATCGCTGCGTTCAGGGAGAACAGACAGAGCGTACGATGAACCTGACGACAGATGTAATGGAGCTGATGACCCGTATTCGTGAAAAATGGGATATGCGTTATCCCTTTGAGCAAAAGCTCGCTTCTTCCAAGCCAGAAGAAAGCATGTAATAAAATATGTAATAAAATATGTAATCCTGAAGATGCTTTTCTTAAATAAAAATAATCCTGATTTTATTTTAATAAATACAACCACACCAAACTTGTATCATCAAAATCAACAACAATATTCCGGGAACAATCCAAAACAAAAAAAGCCTCTCATCCTTTAAAAGGATGAAAGGCTTTTTCTTGTGTGTAACGTCCCAGGAGGGATTCGAACCCCCGACCGACGGCTTAGAAGGCCGTTGCTCTATCCGGCTGAGCTACTGGGACAAATATTCAATATTTCAAGCGCAACAAAAATATAATATCATGAACCGAGTTGGAAGGCAAGCAAATTTTAATGAACTGCTGTCATACCGTTCCTCCACCAGTTAAAAGCACAAAAGAATACCGGCGTTCAAAAGCAAACTTCTCCTTAATAAACAATATAAGAATTACGCGGTCATCTGGTATCTACAGACGATACGGTTTATATACAATATAGGAGACAGCCTGGGTTTTTGAGCAGGAAGGAAGCTGTGCTATAATCATGAAATCACAGACGATGTGATGAATGTAGGAGGTGCCATTATTACGGATTCAACGAATTCACATACAGACAGCAATCGGAATGTAGTCCTGTTTCCCAAGACACTCGACTATTATCAGGTTGAATTAACCAATATGCTTGAGACAGAGCGCTATCATGAAGCCATTAGTCTGCTAGAGTTTTTGCTGCAGTGCCAGGGGCAGGATCAGCGTCAGCTGGAAGAATGGGAGTCGCTGCTCGGATGGCTGCGTACGACGTTCCCGGAGTCTTCCCATGACCATTTTGAGGGTCTGGATGCTTCAGAGGATGAAGAACCTGCTGCGAATAATGAACAGATTATGCGCGAACGTATCCGGCTCAAGCAGTCCGAAGACCGCTTATATGAAGAGAAGCTGCTCAAGACAGCGATGGAGCGTCCGGTATCAGAGCGTACGCTGCTGGCGCTTGAACAACTCTCATATCTGGATCAGCCGGATATCGAACAGCGTCTGATCGAATGGCTGCAGGAAGAGCATCAGATTCATCCATTGATTCAGTTTCGTGTTCTGCAGACGCTTCGCCGCCGTGGTTACCGCGGAACCGTCTCTTTTATGCATCAGCATGAACGGGTAGATGTTGAAGTGGAGACTGTGCCTCTTGATCCGACCGAGTTTCCACTGACCATCATCCAGATTCTGGAGCGGGTATCCGACAAGGCCGAGATCAGTGCGCCGAATCTGTTTTACTTTGCCCAAGAGCTGTGGACGCAGTTTATTATGAGCATCTATGGCACCCAGAATTATATCTGGATCACACGCGGTGATGATGCGGAGATTGATATCTGGGCAGCTGCCCTGCACCAGACGGTAGCAGAGACGCTCGAAGGCAGCAGCAACGAGGAAGAGACACGGAATATGTACGGAGTGACGGACAGCATCCGCTTCCGTTACGAACAGGCTTACCGCGCAATTCACCAGTTTGTATCCAGCCAGATGCCCCGCTAACCGCGGATGCATGATACCTCTGGATAGAGTGCAGAAACAAACTTGATAAAACATGAATTGTTGTATATACTATAGTGGTTATTCTGCACGTGAAATGTATACAATTTCAATAATCAATTCATGTTAATATTTTTTGGAGGGGAATTCTTGAAATGACAGCAAAATGGGAAAAAACAGAAAAGAACCTTGGCGTTCTTGAAGTAGAAGTATCTGCTGAGCGTGTAAGCGCAGCAATCGATAAAGCTTTTAATAAAGTAGGCAAAACAGTAAGTGTACCAGGTTTCCGTAAAGGTAAAGTACCACGGTCTATCTTCGAAGCACGTTTTGGCGTAGAGAGCCTGTACAATGATGCAATCGACATCCTGCTGCCGGAAGCATACTCCGAAGCAATCGATGAGACTGATATCTTCCCGGTTGACCGTCCTGAAATCGAAATCGAGCAGTTCGAAAAAGGCCAACCTTTCAAATTCAAAGCAAAAGTAACTGTAAAACCAGAAGTAAAACTGGGCGACTACAAAGGACTGGAAGTTCCAGTATCCAAAGTAGAAGTAACAGACGAAGACATCAATAGCGAGCTGGAGCGTCTGCAACAGCGTCACGCTGAACTGTCTGTTGTTGAAGAAGGCGCTGCTGAGAATGGCGACACAGTATCCATCGATTTCGAAGGATCTGTTGACGGTACTCCATTCGAAGGTGGACAAGCTGAGCGTTACTCTCTGGAGCTGGGTTCCAACTCCTTTATCCCGGGCTTTGAAGAGCAAGTAGTTGGTATGGCTACTGGCGACTTCAAAGATGTAACAGTTACTTTCCCTGAGGATTACCATGCAACTGAACTGGCTGGCAAAGAAGCTGTGTTCAAAGTAAAACTGCATGAAATCAAACGCAAAAACCTGCCTGAGCTGGATGATGAGTTTGCCAAAGACGTTAGCGAATTCGACACACTGGACGAATTCAAAGCGGATCTGAAAGAGCAAATCGCTTCCCGCAAAGAAAACGAAGTAAAAGCAGCCAAAGAAGCAGCAGTTGTAGAAAAAGCAGCTGAAAATGCTGAAATCGAAATCCCGGATGCTATGGTTAGCTCCGAGACCGACAACATGGTTCGCGACTTCGACAACCGTCTTCGTCAACAGGGCATGAACCTGGACATGTACTCCAGTTTCTCCGGCCAGACAACAGACGACCTGAAAGAGCAAATGAAAGAAGAAGCTTCCAAGCGTGTTCGTAATAACCTTGTTCTGGAGCAAATCGCAAAAGAAGAGAACATCGAAGTTTCTGAAGACGAAGTAACAGCTGAGCTGGAGAAAATGGCTTCCCAATTCCAACGCAGCGCAGAAGAAGTTCGCAGCATCCTGTCCGCGAACGGTTCTCTTGCAAGCCTGTCCGAAGAAATCAAACTGCGCAAAACAATTGAACTGCTGGTAGACAGCAGCAAAGAAGTAGAAGCAGCAGCTGAACAAGCGTAATTTCACAATTTCATAACCGCGTTGCATTTTTTGCAACCTTTTCCAATAAGGCACGTATTAATGACGTGCCTTATTTTCCTTATCCAAGCGTTTGGCACCATAAACGCGATAGGTTCTAGTCTAATAAAAAAGTGATTTTTGCACAGCAAAATATCTTGCCACCAGCGTTTGGCACCATAAACATGGGTACTATTGTATAATGAATGTTTTCCAAATATTCATCTTCGAAAAAATGACATGACGCAGTGTACATGTTAAAATAGAATCTGTATTCGTATTTTCGTACTAATATATATATCTGTCGTCATATTCCCCGAAAAGAAAGAGGTTGGTTCTATGAGTCTGGTACCTATGGTTGTTGAACAAACCAGTAGAGGCGAAAGATCTTATGATATCTATTCAAGATTGCTCAAGGACCGTATCATATTTTTAAATACGGCGATTGATGACCATGTAGCCAATCTTGTTATTGCACAATTATTATTCCTCGCTGCGGAAGATCCGGAAAAAGATATCCATTTGTATATCAATTCTCCCGGTGGTTCTGTCACAGCAGGGATGGGTATATACGATACAATGCAATTTGTTAAGCCTGATGTGTCCACCATCTGTATGGGTATGGCCGCAAGCATGGGCTCTCTGCTGCTTACAGCAGGTGCACCCGGCAAGCGTTTTGCGCTCCCAAACAGTGAAGTTATGATTCACCAACCACTTGGTGGAATCAGCGGACAAGCATCGGATATGAAAATTCACGCGGAATGGATTATCAAGACGCGTCAGAAGCTTAATCAGATTTATGTAGAGCGTACAGGCCAGTCGCTGGACAAAATTGAGCGTGATACGGACCGTGACTATTTCTTGGAAGCAGAAGAAGCCAAGGCATACGGATTGATCGATCAGGTTATTACTCGTCCGCTCACAAGCTAAGAAGGGGTGTAGACATGTTTAAATTCAATGATGAAAAAGGACAGCTTAAATGTTCTTTTTGCGGCAAATCACAGGATCAGGTCCGCAAGCTCGTAGCGGGTCCCGGTGTATATATATGTGATGAATGTATCGAACTGTGCACGGAGATTGTTGAGGAAGAGCTCGGTCACGAAGAAGAGCTGGATCTCAAGGATATCCCGAAACCACAGGAGATCCGTTCTATTCTTGACCAGTACGTTATCGGTCAGGATCAAGCGAAAAAATCCCTGTCTGTAGCGGTATATAACCACTACAAACGTGTGAATTCGCAAAGCAAGATCGAAGATGTTGAACTTCAAAAAAGTAACATTATGCTCGTAGGACCAACCGGTTCGGGTAAAACACTGCTGGCGCAAACAATGGCCCGCATTTTGAACGTGCCGTTCGCAATTGCAGATGCGACTTCCCTGACAGAAGCAGGTTATGTTGGTGAAGACGTTGAGAATATTCTGCTCAAACTGATCCAGGCTGCAGACTATGATGTGGAAAAAGCGGAACGCGGCATTATCTATATCGATGAAATCGATAAAGTAGCTCGTAAATCCGAGAATCCATCCATCACTCGTGATGTATCCGGTGAAGGTGTACAGCAAGCACTGCTCAAAATCCTGGAAGGTACTGTAGCTTCCGTTCCACCACAAGGCGGACGCAAGCATCCTCATCAGGAATTTATCCAAATCGATACGACCAATATCCTGTTTATCGTTGGTGGTGCATTTGATGGTCTGGAACAATACATCAAACGCCGGATCGGTAAAAAAGTAATTGGTTTTAATTCCGAAAATCAAGGTCAAAAAGAGCTGAAAGCTGGCGAATACCTGCGTATGGTACTGCCTGAGGATCTGCTCAAATTCGGTCTGATCCCGGAATTTGTAGGACGTCTGCCGGTTATCTCTGCTCTGGAACCTCTGGATGAAGAGACACTGGTACGTATCCTGTCCGAACCGAAAAATGCATTGACCAAACAGTATTCCAAAATGCTGGAAATGGACAATGTAGAACTGGTATTCGAACCGGATGCACTGCAAGCCATTGCCCGTGAAGCGATCAAACGTAACACTGGTGCCCGTGGTCTGCGTGCTATCATCGAAGGCATTATGCTGGATGTGATGTACGAAGTGCCGTCCCGTGACGATGTAACCAAATGTGTAATTACAGAACAGGTTGTGGAAAGCAAGGTTGTACCTGAGCTCCAGACCGGTAAAGACAAAAAGCAGGAAGAAAGCGCGTAATCAAAAGGAACGGATGACATTGGTAACTGTCTAATGTCATCCAGCCTGCTGACTTCCATGATGTATAAATCATATCGCGCCGGCCTTTTTCCTTATTTGCAGGATAAAGGCTGGTTTGCGGTTAAGCCCAAATGCAAGGGAGAAGAAACCATGTTTTTGAGAGAAAACACAAGACCTGTCAAAGTTGGAGATCTGACTATTGGAGGCAACAATGAAGTTCTGATCCAGAGTATGTGCACCACCAAGACAGCAGATGTGGAAGCGACGGTCGCTGAGATTCTGCGTCTCGAAGAAGCGGGTTGTCAGCTGGTGCGTGTAACGGTGAACAACGAAGAAGCGGCTGCTGCGATTAAAGAGATCAAAAAACGCATCAATATTCCGCTTGTTGCCGATATTCATTTTAACTACAAGCTTGCTCTGCTGGCGATCGAGAACGGTATCGACAAAGTGCGGATTAACCCGGGTAACATCGGTAAACGCGAAAAAGTCGAAGCGGTTGTTCGTGCCTGCAAAGAAAAAAATATCCCTATCCGTATCGGTGTAAATGCCGGTTCTCTGGAAAATCATCTGCTTGAGAAATACGGTTATCCAACACCGGAAGCGATGGTTGAAAGTGCACTGTTCCATATCGGTATTCTGGAAGAGCTGGATTTCCATGATATTATCGTATCGCTCAAAGCCTCGGATGTACCGATGGCAATTGCTGCCTATAGCAAAGCGGCAGAAGTTATCCCATACCCGCTTCACCTGGGTATTACTGAAGCAGGTACGCTGCATACGGGTACTATCAAGAGTTCTGCAGGTATAGGTGCTCTGCTGTCTAAGGGTATTGGATCGACAGTGCGTATTTCCCTGAGTGCAGATCCTGTAGAAGAAGTAAAAGTAGCTCGTGAGCTGCTCAAAACGTTTGGTCTAATTTCCAATGCGGCAACACTCGTATCCTGCCCAACCTGTGGTCGTCTGGATATTGATCTGTTCTCTATTGCCAATGAAGTGGAAGATTATATCTCTAAACTCAAAGTGCCGATCAAAGTATCCGTACTGGGCTGCGCAGTTAATGGTCCTGGTGAAGCCAAAGAAGCGGATATCGGTATTGCTGGTGCTCGTGGTGAAGGATTGCTGTTCCGTTATGGCAAAATGATCCGTAAAGTACCAGAAGCGGATATGGTTGTAGAACTCAAAAAGGAAATTGATGCTATCGTAGAAGCTTTTGAAGCGACCGGCAAGATTCCTGGACGTGAAGAGCGTCATACTCCTGTTGTACAGCCATAAGACAATCAGGTAGAGCACAAGTGTTTGCAAGACAGCTTGTGCATACAGGAACGTCATTTGTTCAGATGGGTACGTAACTGGAAAGTATATTTAAAAATATCAATTATCTGCAATTTTAAATTTTATATAAAAGGTAATACAGGCGTCAGGCAGACGTATAGCAAGTCTGTCGGTGCAGATCAAGATACTGATAGAAGGTAGTTGCTTCTGTCAGTATCTTTTTTTCAGTTTGGATTGCCGCTCATTGGTGTTTCGATGTGATATTTGTTAAACTAGGAATGATATAGGCAGTATAATATGCACGAATTACAGGAGGTACGAAAGCGATGGGACCACATAAAAACAAGGCGCGTCGTTTTCCTTTGCTGCCTTTAAGAGGACTGCTCGTGTATCCAAGCATGGTGCTCCATCTGGATGTAGGGCGGGATAAATCCGTGAAGGCCTTAGAAAAGGCGATGGTCGATGATAACCTGATTCTTCTCTGCTCCCAGTCGGAGGTTAATATTGAAGAACCGAGTCCGGATGAGATTTTCAAAATAGGTACAATTGCCAAGGTACGTCAGATGCTCAAGCTGCCCAATGGGACGATTCGGGTACTGGTAGAAGGTCTGGAACGTGCCGAAATAATTGAATATATGGACAATGAAGAGTATTACGAGGTACAGGCCAGAGAACTGACAGAGGAAGAGAATAATGATCCTGAGGTTCATGCCCTGATGCGCACGGTGCTGACCGAATTTGAACATTATATTAATCTATCCAAAAAAGTGACTCCCGAGACGATGGCTGCCGTATCCGATATTGAAGAGCCCGGCCGACTGGCAGATGTGATTACCAGCCACCTGGTGATCAAAATCAAGGACAAGCAGCATATCCTGGAAGCTGTAGATATACGTATGCGTCTGGAACGTCTGCTGGATATACTGCATAGTGAGCGTGAAGTGTTGGAGCTGGAACGCAAAATCAGCCAGCGCGTCAAAAAGCAAATGGAAAAAACACAGCGTGAATACTATCTGCGTGAGCAGATGAAGGCTATTCAGAAAGAGCTGGGAGAAAAAGAAGGCAGAGCCGGAGAAGCGGAAGAACTGCGTCAGCAGCTATCTGAATTGACAGTACCGGAGAAAGTCCAGGAGAAGATCGAAAAGGAAATTGATCGCTTGGAGAAAACACCTGCGAACTCAGCCGAAGGTGGCATTATCCGCAATTATCTGGATTGGCTGCTTAGTCTGCCATGGGATAAGCGTACAACCGATGATCTGGATCTGCATCATGCCGAGCAGATTCTGAATGAAGATCACTATGGTCTGGATAAGCCCAAAGAACGCGTACTTGAATATCTGGCTGTGCAAAAGCTGGTCAAAAAGCTCAAAGGACCAATTCTGTGTCTTGTTGGTCCACCAGGGGTAGGTAAAACTTCACTGGCACGCTCGATTGCCAAGTCGCTCGGACGCGAGTTTGTCCGCATCTCACTGGGCGGCGTACGCGATGAAGCGGAAATCCGTGGTCACCGCCGTACCTATGTTGGTGCGATGCCTGGTCGTATTATTCAGGGTATGCGCAATGCTGGCAGTATGAATCCGGTCTTTCTGCTGGATGAGATCGATAAAATGGCCTCCGATTTCCGCGGCGATCCGTCTGCGGCTCTGCTGGAAGTACTTGATCCCGAGCAAAACAATACGTTTAGTGACCATTTCGTAGAGGTACCGTTTGACCTGTCCAATGTGATGTTCGTGACCACAGCGAATAGTGTACAGAGTATTCCTCGTCCACTACTTGATCGGATGGAGATGCTCTATATTCCCGGCTACACGGAACTGGAGAAGCTGCAGATCGGTAGACAGTACCTGCTGCCCAAACAGACCGAGGAGCATGGTCTGACAGCAGAACAGCTGGAAGTCGGCGAAGATTCACTGCTTAAGGTGGTGCGCGAATATACCCGGGAATCGGGTGTGCGTAACCTTGAACAGCAAATCGCTGCATTATGCCGCAAGGCTGCACGCGCCATCGTCTCCGATGAACTGGAAAAGGTAACGATTACTCCGGATGATATCAAGGATTATCTTGGTGTACCGAAGTTCCGCTATGGACTGGTGGAGAAAGAAGACCAGATCGGCAGTGTGACCGGACTGGCATGGACTGAAGTAGGCGGTGAGACGCTAACGATTGAAGTCACAGTGGTGCCCGGCAGCGGCAAACTGATGCTGACCGGTAAGCTCGGTGATGTCATGAAGGAATCCGCCCAGGCGGCATTCAGCTATACCCGCTCCAAAGCAGGCGAGCTGGATATCCCGACAGACTTCTACGAGAAAAATGATATTCATATCCATATTCCCGAAGGCGCTATTCCCAAAGATGGTCCTTCGGCAGGGATTACGATCGCAACAGCCCTTATCTCTGCGCTGACCGGACGTTATGTGTCCAAGGAAGTTGCAATGACCGGCGAGATTACTTTGCGCGGCAGAGTACTACCTATCGGCGGTCTCAAAGAGAAGACGCTGGCAGCACACCGTGCGGGTTACAAGAAAATTCTGCTGCCGCAGGATAATGAGCGCGATCTAAAGGATATTCCCGATAGTATCAAGGAAGAATTGACTTTTGTCCCGGTAGCAACCATGGATCAGGTGCTGGAGCATGCTCTGGTGCGTGAGACAACACTGCATTAACAAATAATACCGGTGACAGTGCCTATTCGAATAGATGTAAATTACTCTAGTAGTAACTGTGTCATACAGAAAGATGGCGCTAGTCATCCGATATAGCGGCATCGCTCCCAGACAGCGGCGAGCGATGCCGCTTTTTGCATTAGAATCTAATCCGCTGTAGTTGGGGACTGTGAGATTCTAAGCTTCTGAGCTTCTAATATCATTAATCCTGACCTTTTGCCGTAAAAGGCTTCTTGCTTCTTAATTGGTAGGCTCTAGCTGAAGTAGCAGATTAAGAAGGCCTGCAAGCGTGCAAAAGATGATATACTAGGCTAGAAGCGAATCGGGTCGGTAGGCAAGCTGCAAGATACGAAGGTAACGGGCACATTTGTGATACGGCCGTCAGCGCACGCTAACAGAGCTTCATCACACGTCGTTCATTTTATTTTATATACGAAAGGGATTTCTAACTTATGAAAGTAAACAACGCAGAATTTATTATCAGTGCTGTACGTCCGGATCAGTATCCGGAAGATGGTCTGCCGGAGATCGCTCTGGCCGGACGCTCGAATGTAGGCAAGTCCTCAATGACCAACCGTCTGATTAACCGTAAAAATCTGGCACGTACCAGTGCAACTCCCGGCAAAACGCAGCATCTGAACTACTATCTGATCAATGAAATGCTGTATTTCGTCGATTTCCCTGGTTACGGCTATGCCAAAGTATCCAAAAGCCAGCGGGAAGCCTGGGGCAAAATGATCGAAAGATACCTGCTGGAGCGCGAGCCGCTGAAGCTGGTAATCCTCGTGATCGATCTGCGTCATGCTCCGTCCAAAGACGATATTATGATGTATGACTGGCTCAAGTATTACGATTGCAATATCTGTATCGTAGCGACCAAAGCCGATAAAATCCCGCGCAGCAAGTGGGACAAACACATCAAAGTCGTCAAAACAGATCTGGGCTTTGTACCGGAAGATGACTTTGTATTGTTTTCATCAGAGACCGGGCTGGGTAAGGATGAATTATGGTCCATCATCGAACGTCATGCCTTTGCCCCCGATGAAGACGAGTTGGAAGAGGAAGAATCAGAATCTCTATCTACGAGCGAAGAAAGCAGCAACCACCACGAACGTGAAGAAGATGATATTCCTTCCCAGTAAGCCATAAACTCATAGATTAACCCGCAAAACAAGGTATTTAGCGAGGAAAATGGAGCATCAAGGGCGTTCTCTCGTTCTTTACAGCGATTAATCCGTTTTTCTCTGAAATATGATGAAAATTGTTGACCCGGGTGGCAGGCAATACCGTTCATGATTGATGTATAATAATGAATATATTGGAATGCCAATAGAATTGAGGAGATTTTTATGGCTCAGCGGTTAGCCACAGAGTATATCAAAGCCAGTTTACAGTTGTCGAAAGAGCAAATGTCCCAGTTTATCCACTATGCCGAAGACCCCCATGTCCATCACCGGGTAAAAATACTCGATAATGGTATTCAGGAAGTGGTATTTGGTACCCGTAATGGTGATGAAGTTCATTTACCTTTTGACCTCAAAGAAGGAAGCTATGTCTGTGAGTTGTCTTTCCGCTTGGTAAACCCGCATTTAACAAATATGATTCGTAAATTGTTTGTTGCCTTTAAGGGCTCAGGCATTGTGAACCGCATCTACAAAGGATTCACAATGATATATGATTATGAACAGGGTGTTGTGCAGAGGATCACCGAGCATACGGCAGAAGGCGAGAAATTGATCTACCAGCAGAAAAATGCTTCGCTGGAGCTCAAGAATCGCCTGCAATCCACATCGATTGAGACGGACATCGAACTGGTCCGCCGGATTGTGGATCAGTTGCTGGATCAGCGTAATGCTTCCGCAGGTCCCTACGAGGATATTGACCGGGAATTGCAGCTTCAGGCAAGACGGCTATTTAGCCTGGAAGCTTGAATAGGAACCAACATATCCTAACATGCATATCGACCATTCATCGTTATTAGATGGATGGTCTTTTATTATATTTATGCACGAAAATGTATAAGGAATCACCGCTGGTTGGGCAGCTGCCAGATTGGGTAAACTCGCATAAAGCCGGGCTTTTTCATGGACTTACTCATCCCACAAAAATATTCGAAAAAAGCTTGCAATTCGTGTCGATAGATGTTATTTTTAATCTCGTTGAAAATAACATAGGAACCAGGATTCACTCAGGACATGGTAATGTTGCGAGAGATTATTCCCTCGGGAAGTGAATGACGTAGGTCCTAGCGGATGAAATTTCCAAACATTTTATTCCTAGGAAGGGGGAACCGGAAGATGGAATACTCAACTTTCGGAAGACACGTTGCTGTTGATACTTGGGGTGTAGATTTTGATTTGCTGAACAGTGCAGAATATTTGCAGGCTCAGATGGTTGAAGCAGCTGAGGCTTGCGGTGCAACCGTAATGTCTGTTCAATCCAAACAATTTGAACCACAAGGGGCGACAGTGCTTGTTTTGTTGTCGGAGAGTCACCTCTCGATTCACACGTATCCTGAGAGAGGATTCGCGGCTATTGACTGTTATACCTGCGGAGAAACCGTAGATCCACAATTGGCGATCGACTACCTGGTGTCCGTTCTAAAGCCTGAAAAAACGTATGCCAAAAAACTGGTTCGTGGTCTTGGAGAATTGCAAGTCGAGACTCCAGTAATGCAATCCAGCGAACTGATTAATCGATAATAAGGCTTTGCTTTAAACGGGCAAAGAATGAAAATGAATACCGCACGAACGAAAGGCATCTGGTACTGTGTATCAGATGCCTTTTTATATGTATGGATTTTTGGCTGCAACCTATGCAGAATTGGTTAAAGAAATAGAAGAATATCACCGACATAATACAGTAGGTAAAATAATGTACATGATATCGGCTATATAACCATGAATTTAATTAAATAATGCATGAAGATATGTCGGGATTTCATAAACATTTCATAAAGACGGCGAAATTGCCCTTTTTGCTGTGATATAATTAACGTATTGTGAAGAACGAAAATGATAAGTTACAATTTTTAGACTAGGTGGGTGAACTTGCAATGCACATTATTGTTGTCGGACTCAACTACCGCACAGCACCGGTTGAAGTAAGAGAACGGTTTGCCATTGCGGATGAAGAATTACCGGAAGCTCTCCGGCAGCTTAAGGATACCAAAAGTGTATTGGAAGGCACCATTGTAGCAACTTGCAACCGTACGGAAATCTATGTTGTACTGGACCGTCTGCATATGTGTGGACACTTTATCCGCGGCTTTATGGAGCAGTGGTTTGGTATTTCCCGTCAGGAATTTACGCAGCATTTATATATATATGAAGATGAGCAGGCCATTGACCATCTGTTCCGGGTAACCTGTGGACTGGATTCCATGGTACTCGGCGAGACCCAGATTCTGGGACAGGTCAAACGATCTTTCCAGCTGGCTCAGGAAAACAAAGCGACGGGCACATGGTTTAATAGGTTGTTTAAGCAAGCTGTTACGCTTGGCAAACGTGCGCATGCAGAGACGATGATCGGCGAGAGTGCCGTATCGGTCAGCTATGCTGCAGTGGAGCTGGGTAAACGTATTTTTGGTGCTTTCCATAACAAGGTTATTATGATTCTAGGCGCAGGCAAAATGAGTGAATTGACAGTCAAGCATCTGTACGCGAACGGAGCGGCAGAAGTGATTGTAGCGAACCGTACACTGGGACGGGCTCAGGAGCTGGCTCACAAATTTAATGGTACACCATGCACGATGGAAGAAGCCGTTCATCGTCTGCATGAAGTAGATATTCTGATCAGCTCGACAGGCGCACAGGGCTACGTACTGGATCCGGGTATGATCAGAGAAAGCATGAAGCAGCGCAAATCGCGTCCGCTCTTTATGATTGACATCGCGGTTCCGCGTGATCTGGACCCGGCCATTGGCGAAATCAGCAATGTATTCCTGTATGATATTGATGATCTGGAAGGCATTGTAGAGAGCAATATGGCGATGCGCCGTGCCGAAGCGATCAAGATTGAACGCATGATTCGCGAAGAGATGGAAGTGTTCCAGCAGTGGCTGAAAACACTCGGTGTCAGACCGGTAATCCGCGCTCTTCAGGAGCGTGGTGCACGTATTCATGAAGAGACACTGGAAAGCCTGTTCAACAAGCTCCCAGAGCTGGATGAAAGACAGCGTAAAGTAATCAGCCGTCTGACCAAAAGTATTGTCAATCAAATGAATCACGAGCCGATTAACCGGGTCAAGGAAATGGCTGCCGAGAAAAATGGCGCAGAGACCGTGGAATTGTTCACGCGTTTGTTCGCACTTGAAGAACAGACACAGTCTCTTACCGAATCAACTAGTGTAAGCAAGCCTGCTTCCGAGCGGACTTCTATGCCATCCCATTCACCGGTTGCTGAAGGAAACATGGCATCCTTTGCTCCCGCAATTTTATAGGCAGGTGATTTGCTTTGACGCTGTTTAACCTGTTATACGATATTATTATTTATTTATACGCCCTGAGCCTTCTGTTTTATTTCTCGGATTGCATACGTCGCAATCCGAGGGCGAAGCGGACGGGCACAGGGTTTCTTGTTTTGGTATTTATTATCCAATTGGCGAGTATTACGATTCGCACCGTAGAAGAGAAGACGCTGCCGCTGTTTTCAACGTATGATTTTTTCTTTTTCCTTACGTTTATTTTAATATTGATTTCCTTTTTTATCGAGAGGGTACTCAAGACTGATTATGCCGTATTGCTGTTAAATGTAATCGGCTTTTGTGCTATGGTTCAGAATCGATTGCATTCCCCCGGTGAAGGGGCACTGCCCTCGGGCTGGGATACGGTGCATGGTTTATTGATCCTGCATGTAGCGCTGGCTAATCTGAGCTTTGCCTTTTATACGGTAGCAGCGGTTTTTGCGGCTATGTATTTGTTTTTGCACCGCAAACTCAAGCAGAAAAAATGGGATAATACCGTACGCCGGCTGCCAAGCCTGGAGAGTATGGAGCGCTATACATACACTTCCATGCTTATCGGTACACCACTGCTAATCGTATCACTGATTGTGGCATTAATGTCCATTTTTGCAGAAGGACGCTACATGCTGCTATTGGATCTCAAAGTAGTCTTTACACTGCTTGCTTTATGTGTGTATATTGCCTATTTTGCCACGCGTCATATGCGCAATTATTCGGCTGTAGTTATGGCTCGCTGGGCGATTGCTGGCTATGTCGTATTTATTCTTAATTTTGTTGCCAATACATGGTCGGCGTTTCACCAGTGGGTGGGCGTATGAGTGATGTTGTTCCTTACGTTCCTGTAATGCTGGATTGTAGAAATCAGCATTGCCTGATTGTGGGAGGCGGTAGGGTAGCGGAGCGCAAAGCGCGCAACCTGCTGCGCGGCGGCGCGGTCATCACAGTAATCAGCCCCATATTAACTACTGAATTGCAGGAACTGGTCCAATTGAGCCAGATTCACTGGATTGCACGTCATTATGAGTCTGGTGATATCTCTGGTTCTGCAGAATTGCAACATAACGGAACAAAGCGTTATTTTCTTATTCATGCGGCAACAGTAGATGCGCAGGTTAATCGTCAGGTAGCAGAAGAAGCACGATTTGCAGGTATTCCTGTGAATGTAGCAGATCATCACGAATCCAGTACATTTATTAATCCAATGGTTATTCGCCGTGGGCGTCTGATTGCTTCGATTACAACTTCGGGAGCGGGACCTGTGGTAGGACGCCGTTTGGCTGGCGAGCTGGAGCAGCATTTTGGCGAGGAATATGAGACGTATATTGAATTTCTTTATTATTTGCGCCACCGGATCAAGCAAGCGGTTCAGGACCCGGCAGAACGCAGGCGATTGCTGGAACGAGCTTCAGAGCTGGATATACTGGAGGAGATTCGGCAGGAACAGTTTTGCTGGTGGGAAGAACCTCGGATTGAAGAGTGGATCGCACAACATCGGGGAGAGATAACCTAATGCGCAAAATAATCGTAGGAAGCCGGCAAAGTGCTCTGGCACTGACCCAGACCGGACACGTTATAGATGCTTTGACAGAGCTGGGCAGACAGCATGGAATAGAAGTGGAATTTGAAATCAAAAAAATCGTGACCAAAGGTGATCAGATCCTAGATGTGACTCTCTCCAAAGTCGGTGGTAAAGGATTGTTCGTTAAGGAAATCGAACAGGCGTTGCTAAATGGCGAGATCGATATGGCTGTTCACAGTATGAAGGATATGCCTTCTGTACTGCCAGATGGACTGGTCAATGGAGCGATTCCCAAACGGGTCGATCCACGCGACTGCCTGATTACCCGCAGCGGCGGTGGATTGGATGAACTGCCGATTGGTGCCAAACTCGGCACCAGCAGTCTGCGCCGTGCAAGTCAGCTCAAAGCCTATCGTCCCGATCTGCAGATCGAATCGATTCGCGGAAATATCGATTCACGGCTGCGCAAGCTGGAGAGCGAAGGATTTGATGCTATCATGCTGGCAGCTGCCGGATTGGACCGGATGGGCTGGTCGGACCGGATTAGCGCTTATCTGCCTGCAGATATTTGTCTGCCCGCTGTAGGGCAGGGAGCACTTGGCGTGGAATGCCGTGCAGATGACGAGCATATGCTGCAGCTGCTCTCTTTGTATAACGATGATTTGACTGCACTTACTGTGACGGCGGAACGTACGTTTCTGGCCAAGCTGAATGGCGGCTGTCAGGTACCGATTGGTGCTTATGCCGTACGCTTGCTGACACCGGATTCTCAAGCGGATCAAAACGTTATACAATTGACGGGAATGGTTGCTTCACCGGATGGCAGTATCATACTGAAAGAAACGCTGCAGGGCACTCATCCCGTAGAACTTGGGCTTGCTGTAGCGGATCAGTTAATTCTTCGTGGAGCAGATCAGATTCTGGAAGAAGTTAGGGGATGAAGGAATGACCGGCAAAGTGTATCTGGTGGGCGCAGGGCCCGGAGCTTTAAAGCTGATTACGCTGCGTGGTTGGGAATGCATCGGACTGGCCGATGCGGTCGTATACGACCGTCTGGCAAGTCCGCGGCTGCTGAAGCAGGCCAAACCGGGAGCGGAAAAGATCTACGTGGGCAAGCTACCTGACCGTCATACGATGAAGCAGGAAGAGATCAATCAGCTGCTCGTCGATCTGGCATTACAGGGCAAAACCGTCGTTCGTCTCAAAGGTGGCGATCCGACGATTTTCGGCAGAGTAGCCGAAGAAGCAGATCTTCTGCGTCAGCATGGAATAGAGTACGAGATCGTGCCGGGTATTAGCTCCTCTATTGCTGTACCGGCTTATGCAGGCATTCCGGTAACCCACCGGGACCATGCTTCTTCCGTATCGATTATTACCGGGCATGAGAGTCCGGACAAGCTGGATGAGAGCATTCACTGGGATAAGGTGACTAACGCTACTGGAACACTTGTCTTTATGATGGGTGTAGCCAAGATCGGTTACATCAGTGAGCAGCTCATTCGCCATGGACGACCGGAAGATACACCTGTAGCGCTTGTTCGCTGGGGAACAAGGGCTGAGCAGGATACACTTGTAGGCACACTCAAGGATATTGCCGATCGGGTAACGGCTGCCAATTTCAAGCCACCAGCTGTTATTGTTGTCGGCGAAGTGGTTAATCAACGTGAGCATCTGAAATGGGCAGAACGGTTGCCGTTGTTCGGTAAACGGATTCTGGTCACGCGTGCACGCAGTCAGGCAAGTGAACTGGTTGACCGTATCGATGAACTGGGTGGAGAGCCGTATGAATATCCGGTGATCGAGACCGTGATGCCTGCTGCCGAATCTGCCAAGCAGCAGATTACTCAGGCATTTTCTCAGCTGTCCAAGTATGACTGGGTATTTTTCACCAGTGTAAATGGTGTCGATTACTTTTTCCGTCATCTGGAAGAGCAGGGACGGGATATACGATCCTTGCATAAGGCTCGGCTCGTAGCTGTCGGACCGGCAACGCTTGCTGCCCTGCGTAGTCATGGTCTGACGGCAGTGGCTCTGCCGGAGAAGTTCCATGCAGAGGGCATGCTGGAAAGTCTGAACGGTCAGCTGGAAGCGGGACAATGCGTTCTGCTGCCACGCGGTGATCTGGCACGCTCTTGGCTTCCGGATACGCTAAGACAGATGCAGCTGGACGTTACCGAAGTGGATACGTATGAGACGGTTATGGTAGACGAGGATGATATCGAACTACGCAAGCTGTTTGAAGAAAAGGCGATCCATGCTGTTACCTTTACCAGCTCATCGACAGTCACGAATCTGCTGGCGGCTATGCGCAAAATGGGCTTTGATAATCCCGTGGATACCTTGCAGCATTCGGTAATTGCCTGTATCGGACCGCAGACAGCCCTTACGGCTGAACAAGCAGGACTGAAGGTAGGGCTGATGGCCGAGCAGTCTACGCTGGATGGATTGATTGATATTTTGTGCCGCTGGAATGCGGGGAGTGTATCTCTCCAGTCCCAATAATGAATGATCGACATATCGTATGCCGACCACCGCTTGAGCAGGTCGGCTTTATTTTATAAACAAGAGAGGAAGTATTATTATGAGTCAAGCTTTTACACGTCATCGTCGTCTACGCAAAACTGCAGCGATCCGCAGTATGGTTCGCGAAACCCGGCTGCACAGAACGGATTTTATCCAGCCGGTGTTTGTTACGTATGGAACGAATGTAAAACAGGAAATCTCCTCTATGCCGGGTGTATATAATTTCTCAATGGATCGTATTGGCGAAGAGATCCAGGAAATCGTAGAGCTGGGCATTCCGGCTGTTATGGTATTTGGTGTACCCGAGACCAAGGACAGTGTTGGTAGCGGAGCGTATTCAGAGCAAGGTATTGTGCAGCAGGCTATTCGTTATATCAAGGACAATTATCCTCAGCTTGTAGTAATCGCTGATACCTGTCTATGTGAATTTACCGATCATGGCCACTGTGGCGTCGTACATGCTCATGAGATCGATGGTCATATTCATGCGGATGTAGATAATGATGAATCGCTGGAACTGCTGGCGCAAACGGCTGTATCCCAGGCACAGGCTGGAGCGGATATTATCGCGCCTTCCAATATGATGGACGGATTTGTGTATGCGATTCGTGCAGCACTGGATGATGCAGGATTCCAGGACATTCCGATTATGTCCTACGCGGTTAAATATGCTTCCGCATTCTACGGTCCATTCCGTGAAGCTGCTCAATCCGCACCACAATTCGGTGATCGCAAGTCCTATCAAATGGATCCTGCCAATGTACGTGAAGCACTGCGTGAAGCAGAGAGCGATGTACAGGAAGGTGCAGATATGCTGATGGTCAAACCATCACTTGCTTATATGGATGTACTGCGCGCAGTACGCGAGAATTTTGATCTGCCGCTGGTTGCCTACAATGTCAGTGGTGAATATGCGATGGTCAAAGCGGCTGCACAGCAGGGCTGGATCGACGAGCGTGGTATCGTAACCGAGATGATGCTGGGCTTCAAACGTGCCGGAGCAGACATGATCATTACGTATTTCTCCAAAGATGTAGCACGCTGGCTGCGTGAGGAATAAGATAACTTCGGATTGTTCATTCGGGATTGCGAATGAGCCGAACGGGTAAATATACGGAACAGGGAAAATGAATACAGCTAGCGGTGAACGGGTCTGTCCACTCATCGTTCATCTGTTTCATTGAATACCATTATGGAGGTGCTTGATCAATGAACAATATGAATTCCGTACGTCGTGACGAACACTCGCGTACAGCTTTTGAAGAAGCGAAACAATACATCCCGGGCGGTGTCAACAGTCCGGTACGCGCTTTTAAAAAGGTAGGTCTGACTCCTGTGTATGTAGATCGTGGAGAAGGTTCCCGTCTGTACGATATCGATGGGAATGTATTTATCGATTATGTCGGTTCCTGGGGGCCGCTTATTATGGGACATGCCCATCCGGAAGTGGTGCGTGCGCTGCAGGAAGCTACGGTAAAAGGTACCAGCTTTGGCGCCCCAACCGAGATTGAGACACGTATGGCCAAATTGGTCGCTGAACGTGTACCGTCAATCGATATTGTGCGCATGGTAAGTTCCGGTACAGAAGCAACCATGAGTGCAATTCGCCTGGCACGAGGATATACCAAGCGTGATAAAATCCTCAAATTCGAAGGTTCTTACCATGGTCATGGCGACAGCCTGCTGATCAAGGCAGGTTCGGGTGTAGCAACACTGGGATTGCCGGACAGTCCGGGTGTACCGGAGTCTATTGCTTCCAATACGGTTACGGTTCCTTATAACGATCTGGATTCAGTACGCCTGGCATTCGAGCGCTTTGGTGAAGATATCGCTTGTATTATTGTAGAGCCGGTAGCCGGTAATATGGGCGTTGTTCCTCCAGCGGCAGGCTTCCTGGAAGGACTGCGCGAAGTGACTTCCCAATACGGCAGCTTGCTGATTTTTGATGAAGTAATGACCGGGTTCCGCGTAGATATCAACTGCGCGCAGGGACGTTTTGGCGTGACGCCGGATCTGACCTGTCTGGGCAAAGTGATCGGTGGCGGTCTTCCGGTAGGCGCATATGGCGGCAAACGTGAGATTATGGAGCAGATTGCACCAACAGGCCCTATTTATCAGGCAGGTACGCTTAGTGGTAATCCACTCGCGATGACAGCTGGTTATACTACACTGAGCCTGTTGACTCCTGAAGTATATGCCCGTCTGGAGCAAATCTCCGCTCGTCTGCAGGAAGGATTCGAAGCCAACGCACGTGAAGCGGGGATTCCGCTGACAATTAACCGTGTAGGTTCGATGGTATGTCCATTCCTGACCGAAGGACCGGTAACCAATTACGATACAGCCAAAGCAAGTGATATGGATATGTTCAAACGCTATTTCGGCGCGATGCTGGATCGCGGGATTAGTGTGGCTCCTTCTCCATTTGAAGGTATGTTCGTATCGGGCGTGCATAGCGATGAAGATATTGAACAGACCATCTCGATTCATCGTGATGTGATGAAGTCACTATAACGATGGCATCCCATATGGACGACCACAATAGTAATAACCATTCGCCTCAATCCAGCCGTCCCGCGGCTGAACGCCGCGGAGAATGGCTGGAAGTCATGCCTGGTAAAGAGCTTGATCTGCAGCAGACCGAGCAGCGCCATACCCGTATGATGCAGTGGCTGGAAAGCCGTTCTTTTCCAGCCAAACTGCTGGGTAGACTGCATTCAAAGGGAGAAATCAAGATCAATGGAGATCGCATCCGGTTGCGTCTGTTCCCGGCTGTAGAATATGGTTTTGAACCTCGCTATGATCATCCGGCAGAAATTTTGTATGAAGATGACTATGTGCTCGTCGCGCACAAACCTGCAGGTATGGCTGTGCATCCTTCTGATCCGCAGGATACGCGTATCACACTTGCCCATGCAATTGCCGCTCATTATGAGAGTACGGGACAGGATTGTGCGGTGCGTCATGTACATCGCCTGGATGAAGATACGACAGGCCCGGTGTTATATGCCAAAAATGAATTTGCCCTTTCCCTGTTGGACGAGCAGATGAGGGACAAAGATATTGGCAGACGATATATCGCGCTGGTGCAGGGTAATGTAAATGAACAGCTGACCGTGATCGATGAGCCGATCGGCAAAGATCGTCATCACAAGCAGCGCCGCCGGGTATCCCCTGGCGGTCAGTCTGCGGTAACCTATATAGAAAAGATAGCAGGGATCAAAGCCGCCAGTCTCGTTCGGTTGAAGCTGGAGACTGGTCGTACACATCAGATTCGTGTGCATATGAGCTATATGGGACATCCTTTAATAGGAGATTCACTGTATGGCGGCCGCAGCGATTTGTTGAATCGTCAGGCACTGCATGGCGAACAGCTTGTTTTCATTCATCCCTGGACAGCAGAAGAGATTGTTGTAAATGATCCATGGCCTGCAGATATGATGAAGCTGACTGAAGACCTCAAGCTGATTGAAAAGGAATGATTCTGCACTCTTTTGATAAAATCGGGGTTCCTTGGAACCTATAGGCAATTAAGCTGGCATCCGGTATACCTCCTACCAGATGTCAGCTTTTTTGTTGACTTTAGTGCGCTCACAAGTTATGATGTTGAGTGAAAATTATTTCAAAAACTATGAACGGAAATAGTAGACATGATCGGCCTTTAGAGAGCGGAACTGCTGCGCTGAGAGGTTCTGTAGGATGCGATACGTCGAAGTCGTCCGGGAGTTGTTTGTTTGATACCAGGCTTGTCTGATCTTGATGATCGGTAGCAGGTGTAGAATAAACCGGTAGCAGCCGTTATCTGCCTTAGAGTGTCGTTGTCCGGCTATTATGCTACACGGATAACGAAACAAAGGTGGTACCACGAGAGCCAGGCCTTTCGTCCTTTGAGACGAAGGGCTTTTTTTGTTGACCTGGCGTTACTGGAGAATAACTGCCCAACCCCATCATACACGGTTTATACGCAGGCACGGCAGCCGCAACAGGCGGCTTCGTACATGCAGAGAGTGTACACATTTACTTATATGATAATTATGGAGGGAACTGTATGACAGAACCAAACACGAATCCGGCAGGAACATCCATGCCGACAACGTATGACCCCAAATCGGCCGAGCGCAAATGGTACGATTACTGGATGGAAAATGATTTCTTCCGTGCAGGCCAGCGTCCGGATGCACAGCCGTATACGATTGTAATCCCGCCGCCTAACGTAACAGGTATGCTGCATATTGGTCACGCACTGGACTTTACTCTGCAAGATATTATGATCCGTACCAAACGAATGCAGGGCTATGATGCTCTATGGCTGCCGGGCTCCGATCACGCCGGTATTGCTACACAGACCAAAGTAGAGCAGAATCTGCGTGCTGAAGGCATTACCCGTCATGATATGGGACGTGAGAAGTTCGTAGAGAAGGTATGGGAGTGGAAAGATAAATATGCACAGACGATCCACGAACAGTGGGCCAAAATGGGCTTTTCCCTGGATTATTCCCGTGAGCGTTTTACACTGGATGAAGGTCTGTCCAAAGCAGTACGCCAGGTATTCGTAAAATTGTATGAAAAAGACCTGATCTATCGCGGCAAGCGCATCATTAACTGGGATCCTCAAGCCCGTACAGCGCTGTCCGATATCGAGGTTGAATATAAAGAAGTAAATGGTCACCTCTACCATCTGGAATATCCACTGAAAGATGGCAGCGGCTCGATCACTGTAGCTACCACACGTCCCGAAACGATGCTGGGCGATACAGCAGTAGCCGTTCATCCCAAAGATGAACGTTACAAGGATATGATCGGTAAAATGCTGGTACTTCCGATTATCGGACGCGAAATTCCGGTAATTGCCGATGATTATGTAGACCGTGAGTTCGGTAGCGGCGCCGTGAAGATTACACCTGCGCATGATCCAAATGACTTTGAAATGGGTCAGCGTCATGATCTGCCACAGATCGTAGTTATGGACGAAGGCGGTATCATGAATGAGAATGCCGACAAATACGAAGGCATGGATCGTAGTGATGCACGCAAGCAAATCGTCAAGGATCTGCAGGATGCTGGTGTACTGATTCGTATCGAGGATCATGTTCACCAGGTAGGTCACAGCGAGCGCTCCGGTGCGGTAGTTGAGCCGTATCTGTCTACCCAATGGTTCGTAAAAATGAAGCCTCTGGCAGACGCAGCTATCGAAGCACAGCGTAATGGTAAAGGAACCAATTTTGTACCGGATCGTTTTGAAAAGACCTATTTGAACTGGATCGAAAATGTACGCGACTGGTGTATTTCCCGTCAATTGTGGTGGGGACATCGTATTCCGGCATGGTACTGTGAAGAAACAGGAGAAATTATTGTATCTGCCGAAGATCCAAGCAATCTGCCTGAACATGCAGGCAAAACGCTGCGTCAGGATGATGATGTACTGGATACATGGTTCAGCTCGGCACTGTGGCCGTTTTCCACACTGGGCTGGCCGGACGAGACAGCCGATCTCAAGCGCTACTATCCAACCGATTTGCTCGTAACCGGTTATGACATTATCTATTTCTGGGTAGCTCGTATGATCTTTACGGCTATCGAGTTTACCGATCAAATCCCGTTCAAGGATGTACTGATGCATGGTCTGGTACGTGCCTCCGATGGCCAGAAAATGTCCAAATCGCTGGGTAACGGCGTAGATCCACTGGAAGTTATCGAGCAATACGGCGCAGATGCTATGCGTTACATGATCTCGACTGGCAGCACGCCAGGACAGGATCTGCGTTTCCGCTGGGAACGTGTAGAGCAGTCCCGTAACTTTGCCAACAAAATCTGGAATGCTTCCCGTTTTGCACTGATGAACATGGAAGGATTCACGTTTGAAGATATCGATCTGACTGGCAATTTGAGTACGGCAGACCGCTGGATTCTGCATCGTATGAATGAAACGGCACGCGATATTACACGCCTGATCGATTCTTATGAATTCGGTGAGACCGGACGCTTGCTGTACAACTTTATCTGGGATGATCTGTGTGACTGGTATATCGAGATTGCCAAGTTGTCTCTGTACGGAGAAGATGCAGCCGCGAAGAAAACAACACAGTCCGTATTGGCTTATGTACTGGACCGCACGATGCGTATGATTCATCCGTTTATGCCGTTCATTTCCGAAGAAATCTGGCAGCATCTGCCGCATGAAGGTCAGACGATCACACTGGCAGCATGGCCGGAATTCGATCCTGCACTGGAAAACAAAGCGGCGGAAGAAGAAATGAGTCTGCTGATCGATATGATCCGTTCTGTACGTAATATCCGGGCGGAAGTAAATGTACCAATGAGCAAAAAAATCGAACTGCTGGTAAAAGCAAATGATCAAAAGTCACTCGATATCATCGAGTCCAATGCTCATTATATTCAGCGTTTCTGTAATACATCCGAATATCAATCAGGTCTGGATCTGAATGCACCAGACAAGGCAATGTCCTCTGTAGTAACCGGTGCGGAGCTCTATCTGCCACTGGCAGGACTGCTGGATATCGGTCAGGAAATTGCACGTCTTGAAAAAGAAGTGGCTACACTCAACTCTGAAGTGGAACGCGTGGAGAAAAAGCTGTCCAACCAGGGCTTCGTATCCAAAGCACCAGCGAAAGTTATCGAGGAAGAGCGTGCCAAGCAGGCTGATTATTCCGACAAGCGCGACAAGGTTCTTGCCCGTATTGCCGAACTGAAAGGTTAAGGTGAACGTGATGGAATATGAAACTGCGGAGGGGCAAATTGCCCCTCTACATACCTACGAACAAGCGGTGGAATGGATTAATAATCTGATCCCCTTTGGCATTCGTCCGGGATTGGAGCGGATCGAGCAGCTAATGCAGCTGCTCGGTAATCCGCATCGCAGACTGAAATTTATTCATGTAGCAGGCACCAATGGCAAAGGCAGTACCTGCGCTTTTCTCACCCGGGTACTGATTGAATCCGGTTATGATGTGGGTACATTCACTTCGCCGTATATTACCAAGTTCACCAACCGGTTTCAGTATAACGGTCAGGATATTCCCGAAGAGATACTGCTTCGCGTAGCCAATCGGCTGTACCCGCTCGTTCAAGAGATGGCAGCGACCGAGCTTGGTTCTCCGACCATGTTCGAAGTATCGACAGCGCTGGCTATTGTATACTATGCCGAAGAGTGCTATCCGGATGTCGTCGTTTGGGAAACTGGTCTTGGCGGACGCATGGATGTAACCAACATCGTGCATCCTATCGTATCAGTGATTACGAATGTAGGTTATGATCATACCGATATTCTCGGCGATACGCTGGAATTGATTGCCGGGGAAAAAGCAGGTATTATCAAGCCGGGTGTTCCGGTCGTAACCAGTGTGGATCAGCCGGAAGTTATCGAAGTGCTTGCCCGCAAAGCCGAAGACTGCCGCACAACGATGTATCTGGCAGGCCGTGATTATACAGCAGAACGGCTGCAGGGTGATGCCCATAGTCAGTCTTTCCATTTCCAGGGACCATTCCGTGAAATGGATATCGAGATTGGCATGCAGGGCGAGCATCAGTGTGCCAATGCGGGACTTGCGATGATGGCACTTGAAGTGCTTCGTCAGTATATGGCTTTTGTGCTGGATGACGAGCCGCTTCTGTCCGGATTCCGTCATACGTTCTGGGCCGGCCGCCTGGAAAAGGTATCGGATGAACCACCGATCGTCTTGGATGGAGCACATAATCCCGAGGGAGCTGCTTCACTCGTGAAGAGTATTCCCCAGACCTATACGTACAACAAACTGCATATGCTGGCAGGTATGCTGGAGAACAAACAGCATGAACCGGTATTTCGTCATCTGCTGTCCATTGCAGACACGCTGATTCTGACTGAACCGGATTTTAGACGTAAAATGGATGCGGACAGACTCTATGAGCTGGTCCGTCAAATACAGCAGGACATGAACAAAACGGAAGTTGAGATTATAGTGGAACGTGATTGGAAGCAGGCATTAGAGCTGCTGAAGTCACGCACAGAACGGGAAGATCTTGGGGTCGTTACCGGAACACTGTATTTAATTTCAGATGTAAGAGCGACTCTTTTGCATCAATCCGATTCTGAAAAGGGCTGGTGAGACATAATGAATAAGACAGAACATGTACATTTTATAGGCATCGGCGGTTATGGCATGAGCGCCATTGCCAAAGTACTGCTTGAAATGGGATATAAGGTGACCGGTTCGGATGTGGCCATGAGCGCACTGGCAGCCAAGCTGGAAAAGCAGGGTGCGCAAATCCATATCGGACACGATGCACAGAAAGTACACGGTGCCGATCTACTCGTGTATTCTTCGGCGGTTGCGGATGATGATGTGGAACTGGTAGAGGCAAGACGCCTGAATATTCCTGTACTGCACCGTTCCGAGATGCTGGCGCGTTTGCTCAACGAACGCAAAGGAGTAGCGGTTGCCGGAGCACATGGTAAAACAACAACATCTTCCATGATCGCACTGGTGATGGAGGAGTGCGATGCGGACCCGACGTATATTATCGGCGGAGAGATTGTAAACCTTGGTACCAATGCCAAAGCAGGCAAAGGCGACTATGTTGTTGCCGAAGCGGATGAAAGCGACGGTACATTCCTGCAGTATCATCCTACAATTGCAGTGGTAACCAATATCGAAGCAGATCATCTGGAAAATTACGACGGTGATTTTGCCAATATCAAGGCAGCCTACGTCCAGTTCCTCAGCCAGCTGCGTCCGGGCGGCAAAGCGATTGTGAATGCAGACGACGAGAATATTCGTGAGCTGCTGCCGAATATTCAGGGCGATACCATCACGTTTGGTATTCAGGAACCGGCAGATTACACGGCAGAAGATATTCAGCCGGATGACCGTAAAATTTCATTCCTTATGAAATATCAGGGAGAGACGCTCGGTACCGTACAGCTGTCCGTACCAGGTATCCATAACGTATACAATGCCATGGCAACGATTATTTCCTGTCTGGAAGCGGGACTTTCCTTTACTGCTGTAGCGGCAGCGATTGTGCGTTTCCAGGGAGCGAAGCGCCGTTTCCAGGTTATTGGCGAAGTAAATGATGTGCTGGTTGTGGACGATTATGCGCATCATCCGACCGAGATCGAAGCGACACTGCAGGCTGCACGGGCAACCGGCAAAAAGATCATTGCGATCTTCCAGCCGCAGCGATATTCCCGTACATTCTTCCTGCTGGATGAATTCAGCCGTGCTTTCAGTGAAGCGGATGAAGTGATCATTACGGACATTTATGCGCCAGCAGGCGAGAAGCAGATCGAAGGGGTTCACTCTTCACGTCTAGTTGATTTGATTCGTGAAAACAGTAACAGCAATGCTCATTATATAGCAGACAAAGAAGAAGTAATTACTGCACTTTCGTCCCGTATGGATCCGGGTACCCTGATCATTACCATGGGTGCAGGCGACATCTGGAAAGTATCAAAAGCACTCGCAGAACAGCTTGAATCAGTGTAATAAGCGAACTGGTTATTCTGCCGCAAGGCACCATGCAGGCATGATTTTATCAAAAGACTGTCTTCGGACAGTCTTTTTTGACGGGATTTTCAGCAAAATACAACTCTTTTCTTTTTTGTTTGTATTGCTGTAAGAATCAACGTATAATAATGTGGTGTCAAATTAAAGGCAGGGGAAAGACGGCATGAAAAAAAACGCAGGAATATTAATCTTGTTTTTGCTGCTGGGTTGGCTGATTGGCGAATGGATCGCCACACTGCTGGAACCAGTAGCCATTTTATCTTTTTTGACCAAGTCAACAACTATTGAATGGTCTCCCAGTGCCAATTTGAACATTATACGCTACAACATTGAGCTTCATCTCAAATTGAGCCTGCTCAGTCTGCTCGGGGTAGTAGCCGCGATATGGCTGTACCGCAGACTCTGAATCATTTAAAGATGACATTGTAAAAGGAGAGGGCCTTTCTTATGAGTAGAGAATCTCAGCGTCGTATCATACTGGCGTCCGCTTCTCCACGGAGAAAGGAATTGATGGCCTCTTTACAGCTGGAATTTGAAATTATGCCCAGTGAAGCCGATGAATCCGTACCCGGAGATTGGTCTCCGGAACGTATCGTTACTGAACTGGCACTTCGTAAGGCAAACGCTGTATGCGAACAGTACTCTGCACAGGTAGACGATGCGGTTGTTGTCGGCAGCGACACGATTGTGGTGCTGGATGGTCGTATATTTGGCAAGCCGGAGAATGAGGAACAAGCGGCAGCCATGCTGCAGTCTTTACAGGGACGTAGCCATTACGTGTATACCGGAATTGCTTGTATCGATACGGCGACAGGCCGCACGCGTACGGATTACCGGCACACGCTTGTACATATGAAACCTCTCACACCAGAGCGGATTCAAGCTTACGTACGCAGCGGTGAACCGGCCGACAAGGCTGGTGCCTACGCGATCCAGGGACTCGGTTCCACATTGGTGGACCGTATTGAAGGCTGTTATTTTACGGTAGTGGGTCTGCCTGTTTCGCTGCTCAGCGATATGCTGGAGGAATTTGATATATCTGTTCTTGGTTCTTAATTTTGCGATAGAGAAGAGGAATACCTGATGGAGGCGCCACAATATCGTTTGCGTGATATTCCTCTCGAAGACCGTCCGCGTGAGCGGATGATCAGTTATGGAGCCGAGGCGCTTAGCCATGCAGAACTGCTGGCTATTTTGCTGCGCACCGGTACAAAAGACGAGTCTGCTATTCATCTAGCGACGCGAATTTTGCAGCAGGTGGGCACGATCCGTCAGCTGGTAGACCTTACTATCGAGGAATTGACCGAGATCAAGGGAATTGGAACAGCCAAAGCGATTCAGATCAAAGCTGGAATTGAACTCGGCAGACGGATCAGTCGTACCGGCAAAGAAGATGCGCTGGTGATCCGCAGTCCGCGTGATGCTGCCGATTTACTTATTGAACAAATGCGTTATTTGCAAAAAGAACATTTTGTATGTTTGTTCCTGAACACCAAGAATCATATTATTTCCCAGGAAACGTTGTCGATGGGAAGCCTCAATGCCTCTATTGTTCATCCGCGTGAAGTGTTCCGTGCAGCGATCAAGTGCAGCAGTGCATCTGTAATCTGTGCGCATAACCATCCAAGTGGTGATCCTACGCCAAGTCCGGAGGATATATCACTGACTCGTAGACTGGTGGAAGCAGGGCAAATTATCGGAATTGAAGTACTGGATCATCTGGTCATTGGAGATATGAAATTCGTAAGTTTGAAGGAACAGGGCTTCATGTAATATAATAGTCGAGATTCAGAGGAAAGGGAGTTAAAAGTTATGTTTGGTGGTTTTACGAAAGATTTGGGGATTGACCTTGGGACAGCAAATACACTGGTATATGTAAGAGGTAAAGGAATTGCAGTTAGAGAACCTTCTGTAGTCGCGATCCGTACGGATACGAATACAATCGAGGCTGTTGGCGAATCCGCCAAAAAAATGATCGGCCGTACACCTGGTAATATCCGTGCGATCCGTCCGATGAAAGACGGCGTTATTGCTGATTTTGATACTACAGCTACAATGATCAAGTATTTTATCCGCCAGGCACAAAAACAACGTTCGATGTTCCCGCAGCATCCGAATGTAATGGTATGTGTACCTTCCGGCATTACTGCTGTTGAGCAGCGTGCAGTCGAAGACGCAACCAAACAGGCTGGAGCACGTGAAGCCTACACGATCGAAGAGCCTTTTGCAGCAGCAATTGGTGCTGATCTGCCAGTATGGGAACCTACAGGTAGTATGGTCGTTGATATCGGCGGCGGTACAACGGAAGTTGCTGTTATTTCTCTTGGCGGTATCGTAACCAGCCGTTCGGTGCGTGTAGCCGGTGACGAAATGGATGAAGCAATCATCCAGTACATCAAGCGTCAGTACAATCTGATGATTGGTGAGCGTACATCCGAGCAACTCAAAATGGATATCGGTTCTGCGATTCCTTTTGAAAAAGTGGAAACAATGGAAATTCGTGGTCGTGACCTTGTAACAGGTCTGCCAAAAACACTGACAATCACTTCCGATGAAATCTCTGAAGCACTGTCCGATACAGTCGCAGCTATTGTAGAAGCGGTTAAAGTAACGCTGGAGAAATGTCCACCGGAACTGGCTGCTGATATTATGGATCGCGGTATCGTTCTGACAGGCGGTGGCGCACTGCTTCGCAACCTGGACAAACTGCTTGCTGGCGAGACAGGCATGCCGGTCATCGTGGCAGAGAATCCGCTGGACTGTGTAGCAATCGGAACAGGCAAAGCTCTGGAAAATATCCATCTGTTCAAATCACGCAGCAGCTCGGCCGTCCGTTCGAAGCGTTAATTTACGGCCATCTATGGTCAACCCCTATCAGGGAAGAATAACCGTTAATTAAGAGGGTGTTGAAACTGTTTAAGCTGCTGGGTAACAAGAAACTGTTTATCCTGCTGGTAGGACTGATTTTATTCATCGCATTAATGGGATATACATTGACCAACCGCACTTCGTTATCCTGGCCTGAAAAAGTGGCCCGGGATACGGTCGGTTTTGTGCAAGGTGTATTTTACAAGCCCGCTTCTTACATAGCGGGCTTCTTTGAAGATATCAGTAACCTCGGTGAATTGCATGAGGAGAATCAGGAACTTAAATTAACTGCTGCGCAGTACATGATGCAGCAGGCAAGCTATAATCGATTAGTACAGGAAAACAAGATGCTCCAAAAAGAGCTTAAATTTACAACTAATCAGTTGGCTCAGAACCAATTTGATCTACATGTGGCCAATGTAACAAGTGTCGATAATGATGAGGACACAGGAACTATAGTCGTAGATCTTGGTAGCAAAGATGGCGTGCGCAAAGATATGCCGGTCATTTCTCTCGACGGTATGGTCGGAATCGTCAGCCAGACGAGCAATTATCATGCTACAGTGAAGCTGCTCACCACACTGGATCCGCTGGATCCAAACTCCAAGGCGATTGCAGCAACTGCAGTCGGCAAGGAAAATCAGTCTTTCGGTATGGTAGAGAGCTATGACAAGGCAACAGGTATGCTTACCATGACCCAGATCAAAGAAGATGACCCACTGAAAAAAGGCGATACAATCGTATCTTCCGGTAGCGGTGGACTGTTCCCGAAAGGCATGATTATTGGTAAAGTGGTTAGTCGTCAGGTAGGTGACTTTGGTCTTACCAATACAGCGACCATCGATCCGTCAGCCGACTTCAAGAACTGGAAAGAAGTATTTGTGGTGTATACCAAGGAGACGCAGGAATAATGGCGCGTCGGGTGGTATTGCTGCTGCTGTTATTTCTGGTCTTTATCTGGGAAGGAACAATTATTCCCTGGTTAATACCCGACTTTCTGGATACCCGGCTTGTACCTCATCTGGCCTATATTCTGATCCTGTTTGTATCCATTTATTATCATCGTCATACAGCGCTCGCACTCGGTCTGATTTTTGGTCTGCTGCATGATGTGGTCTTTTATGGGGATATGATTGGTGCTTATGCTTTTGCCATGGGATTGTCAGCATATGTGCTGGGACTGCTGTTCCAGTCGCCTCGTGCACCTTATCCGCTGATGATGACAGTAGTATTGATCGGCAGTCTGCTGCTGGATCATCTGCTGTACGGGATCTATCTGGTATTTGGTCTGACACGCGAACCTTATGCATGGGCACTCGGACATTATATGTTCCCGAATCTGCTGCTGCATTTTATCTTTGCATTGATCATTTTTGTGCCGGTACGTCAGCAGCTGGAGAAGGTTGCCAAACTGCGCAGACGTGCAGCAGAAGAAGAATAAGATCAACGTACGCTGCTATGGAAAATGCTGCTTAATTTGCAGTTCAGGCAGGAATTCCCGCCACCGGCGCGAACTGATAGTAAGGTGGGGGTGACCGAAGAATGGCTGTAAGAGCCTCAAGATATGTAACCATTAAGGGAATCAAAGACGGATTAACTTTCCAGTTTGATGATAAATGTGATTTTGAAGAGCTGGTTAACGATTTGCGTTTTAAGCTGGAACATACCCATCAGAACATTCTGACCGGTCCACTGGTACATGTGGATATCCGAACAGGTGAACGCGAGATGACGGAGGAGCAAAAGGATACCCTGCTGGATATATTGAGCCAAAAGGGTAATCTGCTCGTCCGCTCTTTTGAAGAACCGCCTGCACCGGAGCCAGAAGTACCGGACCGGAATGATGTGAAAATTCTCACTGGTATGATCCGCTCGGGACAAGTACTTCATCATGAAGGCCCACTGCTTTTTCTGGGGGATGTCAATGCAGGGGGTACAGTAATCAGCACAGATGATATCTATATACTGGGTGCACTGCGCGGAATGGCGCATGCAGGTATTGATGGAAATGAAGATGCTGTTATTGCCGCTTCCTTTTTTTCTCCGACACAGCTCAGAATTGCGGATCGGATCAGCCGTCCGCCTGATGAAGGGGAGAATCGGGAATCCCATATGGAATTCGCCTATCTGCAGGATGGAATCATGAAGATCGACAAAATGGCAAATATGGCCCGGCTTGGCCGGGATTTTAACGTGTTTAAAGGGGTGTAGTACATGGGAGAGGCTATTGTCATCACTTCAGGCAAAGGCGGAGTAGGAAAGACAACCACTTCCGCAAATATTGGTACCGCGCTCGCGCTCCTCGGCAAAAAAGTCTGTCTGGTCGATACGGATATCGGTCTGCGTAATCTGGATGTCGTTATGGGACTGGAAAACCGGATTATTTATGATCTGTGTGATGTAGCCGATGGTCGCTGCCGTCTGAACCAGGCGTTGGTCAAAGATAAACGTTTTGATGAGCTGTATATGCTGCCTGCGGCACAGACCAAAGACAAAAATGCGGTTTCACCGGAACAGGTAAAAGAAATTATCGAGGAACTGAAAAAGGATTTCGAGTACGTCCTGATTGATTGCCCTGCCGGAATAGAGCAGGGATTCAAAAATGCGATTGCCGGAGCGGATCAGGCCATAGTGATGACGACACCTGAAAATGCTTCTGTTCGTGACGCTGACCGCGTCATCGGTCTGTTGGAAAGCTCGCATATTACTGCTCCCAAGCTGATCGTAAACCGGATTCGCCACAGTATGGTGAAATCGGGAGATATGCTGGATATTGATGAAGTGCTGCAAGTATTGAATATTGATCTTCTGGGCGTCGTACCGGATGATGAACTGGTCATCAAGGCGGCCAATTCCGGAGAGCCTACCGTAATGAATCCTGATTCCAAAGCTGCTATTGCCTATCGTAATATTGCCCGCCGAATTTTGGGTGATACAGTACCTTTAATGCCTATGGATCAGAAGAAAAGTGCATTCTCTCGCTTTAAGAAGTTTTTTGGAATGGGTTGATGGATTTTGCTTAACAAGTTCAAAAAGCTGGACTGGGGAATTATTACCCTGCTCGGCGTATTTATGGTGTTCAGTACGTTGCTCGTACGCAGTGCGATTGCCCCGGATCCCAAATTTCATGGTTATGATATCCGTACACTGATATTTTATGGGATTGGACTTTTGGTTATGTTTGCAGTCAGTATATTCGATTATCGTATTTTACTGCGTAAACACTGGTATTTGTATGGAATAGGGATTGTATCTTTGCTGCTGCTGTACCCTTTTGGTTCGGAGATTAATGGTGCCAAAAGCTGGTACAACTTGCCGGGATTCCAATTCCAGCCGGCAGAGATGGTCAAAATTGTTGTTATTTTAACAACCGCTTATCTGCTTGGCAAACGTGATGGCGATCCGCTTCGTTTTCGTTCGGATTTGCTGCCAACCGCATTAGTCGTTTGTATCCCGTTTTTTATTGTTTTGATTCAGCCCGATCTGGGAAATGCAATTATTTATTTGATCATCCTGGTAGGTATGCTCTGGATTGGTAACACCAAATATACGCATGTCATTATGGGACTTACTGTTGTTATTGGTGGGCTGATACTGGTAGTTGTATTGTTCACGACCTTTAACCAGCAGATTCATGATTATTTATATCAGAACAACAAGGCTCACTGGTATGAACGGATTAATACTTTTGTTGATCCGGCAAATGCCTCGGATGATGCAAAACATCAGTCCAGCTACGCCAAGATTGCAGTCGGTTCAGGCGGGCTGTTTGGTGACGGCTATATGCAGGGCCAGCTAAAAAACAATAAATTTGTTCCTTATCCGTACTCCGATTCGATCTTTGTTGTTATTGGCGAAGAATTCGGATTTGTCGGATCGTCCATTTTGCTCGTGATCTATTTCCTACTGATCTATCGAATGATACTCATCGCCTTGCAGTGTTATGACAGGCGGGGTTCCTATATTATTGTTGGTATTGTCAGTATGTTTGTATTCCAGATTTTTGAGAATGTAGGCATGATGATTGGATTGATGCCGATCACGGGGATTACACTCCCATTTATCAGTTATGGAGGTACTTCCCTTATACTGAACATGTTCAGTATTGGTCTGGTACTCAGCATCAAGATTTATCAGGAAAAATACGAAGTGGATTAACCGGTACCCAGGTACCGGTTTTTTGTTTGTTCAGAATCAGGCATAGAAGACTATCGCAGAAATACGAAGCAGTAGGAATGGTCGTGTTACTTAGTGCTGAACTGAAACCTTTTATAACCGCCTGTCGTCTAGAAAAAGAGATATGGTGATGAAAATAACAATACGCCATAGACAGCGACAGCTTGTTCAGAAAACAGAGGTGGAACCCAATAATGAAGCAGATGATAGTAAGTTGTACATCCAAAGAAATACAGATGGCACTCCTGGATCAGGGCCAGCTGGTTGAATTTGCTTCAGAACATTCATCTGGTAAAGGGATTGCCGGTAACTTTTATAAAGGGAAAGTCATGAATGTACTGCCCGGTATACAGGCGGCATTCGTTGATATCGGTCAGAAGAAGAACGGTTTTTTATATATAGACGATGTACTGCATCCCCATATGGACAAACAGCCTTTAATCAAACCCAGTATCGCTGATCTGATCCGTCCTGGACAGGATATTATTGTTCAGGTAACCAAGGAACCAGCGGGTACCAAGGGTGCCAAACTAACTACCCATTATTCACTGCCGGGTCGCTGGGTCGTCTACATGCCAGAGGCAGATTATATCGCAGTCTCCAAAAAGATCAGCACCGACGAAGAACGCCAGCGATTAAAAAGACTTGGTGAAGAGCTGCGTCAGGGAGAAGAAGGATTGATTCTGCGTACCATATCCGAAGGAGCACAGCCTGAAGCGATTGCAGCGGATATCCGGCAGCTGCGGGAGACATGGAAGCGTATTGTCAGTCGTTCAGATCGCGGTGCACCACCCGTAGAGCTGCACCGCGATCTGGGAATTGTAGAACGCATGATTCGGGATGTATTCAATCCACAGGAAGATCATTTTATCACCGATCAGGTTGATTGCGCTGATCAGGCTTCGGAATTTATCAGCACACTGACTCCATCGGGATTACCACTTCCTGTAGAGACATACAGCGGACAGGAACCGCTTTTTCAACATATGGGCGTGCAGGAACACTTGCATCGCGATTTCCAGCGCAAAATCTGGCTCGATAATGGCAGTCATATTATCTGGGATCAGACCGAAGCGTTAACGGTCATTGATGTGAACACCGGCAAATTTACAAGTGGCGCTACCCTGGAAGAGACGGTGACCCACACCAATATACAGGCAGGCGAGAAGATTGCCAGGTTGCTGCGTTTGCGTGACACGGGCGGGATTATTATTGTGGACTTTATCGATATGGACAGTGAGGCTGGCCGCCATGCAGTAATTGAAGCAATGGAGAAAGTTTTGTATCAGGATCGTACCAAGACGCATATTGTCGGCTGGACTCGACTGGGAATGCTGGAATTGACTCGCAAAAAAGCACGCGAAGAAACAGCCAGCATGATGTACAAAACCTGCAGTACATGTCACGGAACCGGCAAAATTGCATCCCGGATAAAAGATTGATTTATTGATTTGGCTGTGCTACAATAATTTGGTATGTGTCGGGTATTACTCCTTTCACATGCTGCAACCGCTCCGATCGGGTATAAGTTCATGGGTATTCCCTGTGGCACCTGGATCAGGCGAGTCTGAGACATGAGGAGGTGCAAGGAGAATGTACGCAATTATCGAAACAGGTGGTAAGCAATACAAAGTGCAAGAAGGCGATGTATTGTTCATCGAGAAGCTGGACGCTACTGATGGCGACAGCGTAACTTTTGACCGCGTTCTGGCTGTATCCAAAGAAGACGGTCTGGTAACTGGTTTGCCGCTGGTAGAAGGCGCTAGCGTGACAGCGAAAGTTGAAAAACACGTTAAAGGCCAAAAGGTTGTAGTTTACAAATACAAACCTAAAAAGAACTACCACGTAAAACAAGGTCATCGTCAACCATATACTAAAGTGACTATCGAGAAAATCCAAGCATAAGAAGGTGCGGTAATTGGTTATCGTACGTATTGAGCGTCATGAAGATGGTACAATTGATGGTTTTTCATCACGTGGACATGCAGGATACGCCGATCATGGAGAAGATATTGTGTGTGCAGCTATTTCTGCCGTTACGGTAGGTACAGTGAACTCCATTGAAGCTCTGACCGGTGTAGAAATGAAGACCAAGATGAAGGATGGTTTTCTGAGTGCACGTTTGCCGGATCTTCCGGAAAACAGCCCTAAGGAACATGTTCAGTTGTTGCTGGAATCGATGCAGGTTATGCTGGCTAGTATTGAAGAGTCTTACGGAGAGTATATCAAGATAAAGCAAGTCACATTAACGTAAAAAAGGAGGTAGACAACATGTTGAAGCTTAATTTGCAATTGTTCGCTTCCAAGAAGGGTGTAGGTTCCACAAAGAACGGACGTGATTCCCACTCCAAACGTCTTGGTGCAAAACGTGCAGATGGTCAGTTCGTAACTGGTGGTAACATTTTGTTCCGTCAACGCGGTACTAAAATTCACCCAGGAACAAACGTGGGCATCGGTAAAGACGATACACTGTTTGCAAAAGTTGACGGCGTCGTGAAATTCGAACGTTGGGGCCGTGACCGCAAAAAAGTGAGCGTCTACCCGGTTGACGTTGCTCCAGTAGCAGCAGCAATCGAACAATAATCCTGTCTACGGACTAGGGTCAATAAGCCTCCGGTACATGTTGGTGCCGGAGGCTTATTATATTTATCTACCGTTGAAGAATACAGCAATAGTTAAGTATAATACGGTTATACACATTATTTTCCAAATTATGTTTGAGTTTTGACAATGGTTTCTGGACAATTGTGATATACTTGTTCTTGGTTAAAAAGCCATCGGAAGATTGGAGAGAAACCATGAATCATTTTAGCCGTGTTCCTGTCTTACTGGCCGGAACAATCATCATACCTTTAATCGCAACCTACTGGCTTCATTCGGTAGCAGCTTATATTGTGTTGGTGATTTGGATTGGCGCTGCTTATTGGCTTGGCATTCGTAGTATACAAAGCCAAGCGCAGGAGCAAAATAGCCGTCAGACACAAGAAGTACACCAGCAAATGAACCAGATATTGCAGCAGAATGAGCAGTTAGAACAGGAGATGCTAAATCGTGAACAGGAACGTACACGGTTACAGCAGCAGACTGAGACCACTCATGCTACAGCAATCGAAGCTTTTAGTCATCATCGTCATGATTGGATGAATGATCTTCAACTGCTGTATGGCTATATTCAGCTCGGCAACAGAGACAAGCTCATCGAAAATATTGAGCGAATCAAAGAGCAAATGATGACGGACAGCCGGGTATCCAAGCTGGGTATTCCTTCCCTCGTATTTTATTTGCAGTCCTTCAAGGCGTTAAACCGTGATATTCAGTTAGAAGTAGAGATAGAAGATGGGATCACACTTGCCGACCGGCTTGGAACGGAACAGCGTGAGGAATTGACCCGAGTCATTCAAGAGACGATCTCTGCTTATCAGACAAGCGGAGGATCGTCCTGGGGTGAGTGCCCCACCTTATCAATTATTATCCGGAATGAGGACGAAGAGGTTCAGTTCATATTTGAACCCGAAGAAATCTATCCCGGGCCGGATCAGATCTGGGCAGCGGTCAATCAGTTGATTGCAGGAACGAATATTACCGCTACCCGCCCGGAAGATGATCCTGCTTCTATTTCACTGCATATCTATCCGATTTAGACAGACACATCCGCTGAGTAAGCGGATATTCTCATGAGATAATCATGAGCTAGAGTACTATAAAAGTTGAGGTGCAATCCATGTTTGTAGATAAAGCGAAGATTTTTGTAAAAGGCGGCGACGGTGGTAATGGTACCATTTCGTTCCGTCGTGAGAAGTATGTACCGAATGGCGGACCTGCAGGCGGTGATGGCGGACGCGGTGGCGACGTTATTTTCCGTGTTGATGAAGGCTTGCGTACACTGATGGACTTTCGTTATCAGCGTCATTTCAAAGGCCAGCGCGGTGAAAAAGGCCGTACCAAAAACCAGCATGGAGCAGGTGCAGAGGATACGATTGTACGTATTCCTCCGGGTACCGTTATTATTGATGAAGACAATGGAGAAATCCTTGCGGATTTGACCCGTCATAATCAGGAGATTGTAGTGGCCAAAGGCGGACGCGGTGGACGTGGTAATACACGTTTCTCCACACCGAATAATCCGGCTCCTTATCTGGCTGAAAATGGCGAAGAAGGCCAGGAACGCAATATTGTACTGGAATTGAAAGTTATGGCTGATGTAGGTCTGGTTGGTTTTCCGAGTGTCGGAAAATCCACTCTGCTGTCTGTAGTCTCAGCAGCTGAACCGAAAATCGGCGCATATCACTTTACGACTATCACGCCTAACCTGGGCGTTGTTGCTGTGGGCGACGATCGCAGCTTTGTTATGGCAGATTTGCCAGGACTGATTGAAGGGGCGCATGAAGGGATCGGACTGGGGCATGAATTCCTTCGTCACGTTGAACGTACACGTGTCATTATTCATGTGGTCGATGTATCCGGCTCCGAAGGACGCGATCCTTTTGAAGACTGGCAAAAGATCAATGAAGAACTGAAGCTCTACAATATTGAACTGGAGAGCCGTCCTCAGATCGTAGCCGCCAACAAAATGGATATGGCCGAAGCACAAGAGAATCTGGAGGAATTCACTAAGCGAATTCGCGAAGTGAATCCAGAAATTCAGATCATCCCTATCTCTTCTCTGACACGTCAGGGAATTCAGGAGCTTCTGTACAAAGCAGCCGATATGCTGGATCAGATGCCTGAAATCGTGACTGTAGAAGAAGTCGAGCAGGTAGCTGAACGTAAAGTCTACAAGCTGGAGAAAAAAGAAGACGAAGGCTTCACTGTACACCGCGAAAACGAGATGTTCGTTGTCGAGAGCAAAAAAATCGAGAATCTCATGAAGCGTATGCAGTTGACTTCAGAAGATGCGATTATGAAGCTGGGACGTACAATGAGACATATGGGCGTCGATGCAGAACTGCGTAAACGTGGTGCCAAAGATGGTACGATTGTACGTATTGGCGAATTTGAATTTGAATTCGTTGAAGGCAGCAGCTATTTCTAAACGTCTATCTCCAATTGCTTGATTATACAGTTACAATGAAATGAATATTAGACCAACCGGAAGCCTTCAGGGTTTCCGGTTTTTTTGTGAAAAAAGGATTACTCATTGTTAGAGTGCTATTATCTTTCATAGGTTACTGGAAGAAAAGGTTGCCTGACCTGCAGAGTTACTTTATAATGTCCACTATACGAATACATGGGTCTTTGAGGAGAGGACGTTTGTGAAAGAAAAATATTATCTGGTACGGGAAGATATATTACCCGATGCCGTGTTAAAAACAATGCGTGTCAAAGAACTGCTGGCTGCAGGGGAGAGTCGTACGATCAATGAAGCAGTCGAGAAGGTCGGCCTCAGTCGTAGTGCCTTTTACAAATACAAAGATGGTATACACCCGCTCAATAGACTGGAAAGGGATAAAATTATTACCGTATCTTTTGATTTGGATCATCGATCCGGTATTTTATCCCATGTGCTTGGTCTAATGGCTGAATACGGCGGTAATGTACTGACAATTCATCAAAGTATTCCACTGCAGGGAAGAGCCAATGTTGTACTATCTGTGGAGACATCACGTCTGACACAGGATCTGGATACGATGGTAGAGGCGATGCAGAATGTGACAGGTGTCCGTCATATCCATATTATTGGGCAAGGATAATTTCACAATTATTGCTTTTTGCAATGCTTTACAGATAACAGTTAATCCGTACAATGAATAACAATAGTTATGGCAATCTAAATCAGCCCAGGAGGGGAATCAGCATATGAAACCGGTAAAAGTAGGATTATTGGGACTAGGAACTGTAGGTACGGGGGTAGTAAGAATTGTCGAAGGGAACCAGCAGGATCTGAACAGTCAGGTCGGTTCACCGATTGTAATCGAGAAAATTGCTGTACGCAGTGCAGATAAAGCACGTAACGTAGAGATTGATGCCGCCAAGCTGACAATTGATCCGTGGGAAGTTATTCGTGATCCGGAGATTGACGTCATTGTTGAAGTAATGGGTGGGATTGATCAGACCAAGGAATATATCTTGGAAGCACTGGAACGTGGTAAGCATGTAGTCACAGCTAACAAGGATCTGATGGCACTACATGGTTCCGAGATTCTGGCCAAAGCTCAGGAAAAGCAGTGCGATGTCTTTTATGAAGCCAGTGTTGCGGGAGGCATTCCTATCATTCGTACATTGATTGAAGGCTTCTCTTCCGACCGTATCGTCAAAATCATGGGGATTGTAAACGGTACTACCAATTACATAATGACCAAGATGAGCCAGGAAGCTGCTTCTTACGAGGATGTTCTCAAAGAAGCTCAGGATCTGGGCTATGCAGAGTCTGATCCGACCAGTGATGTAGAAGGTCTGGATGCAGCTCGCAAAATGGCGATTCTGGGTACGCTTGGATTCCGTACCAATGTGGAACTGGATGATGTAGCTGTACAGGGGATTTCTTCGGTGACCAAGGAAGATATTAACTATGCCCGTAATCTGGGTTATGAGATGAAATTGCTGGGAATCGCCACCAGCTCCAATGAACATATTACGATTAGCGTACAGCCAACGATGATCAAACAGAGTCATCCTCTTGCATCGGTCAATGGTGTGTTCAATGCCGTATATGTACATGGCGAAGCAGTAGGAGAGACAATGTTTTATGGTGCAGGCGCCGGAGAAATGCCTACAGCCACTTCGGTTGTAGCTGACCTGGTAGCTGTTGTCAAAAATCTCAAACTGGGTGTGAACGGACTCAAGGCAATCGTGCCTTACAAAACCAAAAAGCTGCAAAGTCCTGATCAGGTATTTTACAAAAACTTTATTCTCTTGCATGTGGATGACAAAGCCGGTGTACTTGCTCAGATTACCCAGGTATTTGCCGAATACGATGTCAGCCTGGCTTCAGTCGTGCAGCAGCCTAATGAACACAATCCGGATGCAGAGATTGTGATCATTACTCACCGTGCCAGCAAAGCGAATTTGGATAGAGTGCTTCAGCATTTTGAGGAGCTTGATGTCATTCAGAGAATCAAAAGCGTATACCGGGTAGAAGATATTTAAAGGAGCCATGCAATGATGAGTAATCAGGAATCAGAAAAAGTATACAGCCGCAGAAGCTCTGTACGTGTAGCCGTACCTGCGAGCACAGCTAACCTGGGCCCGGGATTTGACACACTTGGTATGGCTTTGAGTCTGTATTCCTGGCTGGAATTGAAAGAAGCCGAGCAGACCTCTATTACTCTGCTTGGAGATCAGCTGTATGGAATACCTACCGACAAGACCAACCTGATTTATAAGATAGCACAGTCGGTTTTCGAGAAGACTGGCGTATCGATACCGGAACTGGAAATTACCATGTACTCCGATATCCCGCTGACAAGAGGACTCGGCAGCAGTGCTTCTGCTCTGATCGGTGCGCTGGCTGCGGCCAATGCACTTACAGGTCACCTGTTATCAGATGAGGAATTGCTGAATATGGCTACCGCTTTTGAGAAACATCCTGATAATGTAGGTGCTTCCCTGTATGGAGGCATTGTAGCAGCGACATGGGATGGAGAACAGGCAAGATGTATTGGTATTCAGCCGCCGGAAGCCTTGCAGGCTCTAGTCGTTATCCCGGAATTCCAGTTGTCAACAACCAAGGCGCGGGATGTACTTCCTGCCCAGCTATCTATGGCCGATGCCGTGTACAATATCAGCCGCAGCTCTCTTCTTGTTGCAGCGCTCTCGTCAGGTAAGCTTGAAATGATCAGGGAGGCCATGCAGGATCGCTTGCATCAGCCGTACCGTGCTGCACTTATACCGGGAATGGAACCTATTCTGGCACATGCAGCAGAATATGGTGCATTGGGAATCGCATTAAGTGGAGCAGGACCTACCATGATTGCACTTGTTGATCGCCATTCTGCACAAAAACAGCAGTTGGAAAACTATTTGCTGCAGACGATGCAGTCTCATGGAATTGCTGCACAGGCATTATGGCTTGAACCGGTGACCGAAGGAGTTATATACTACTACGATACCGAATCAAGTTCATTTATGGACACCGTCAAAGGAGAAGTACGTCTATGATCCGTATAGCAGCTTTACCCTCGGGTTCTGTCTCTCATGAAGCACTCCTGCATATTATGGGAGAACAACCATTTGAAATTACACATCACAAAATGATTGCCGATGTTTTTATGTCTACAGCGCAGGGAAAAACGGAATATAGTGTGATTCCGATTGAGAATACAATAGAAGGCTCAGTGTCTCTGCATATGGATTGGCTGGTTCATGAAGTGGATATACCTATGCAGCTGGAATGGGTATATCCTTCTATTCAAAATCTAATTGGCAATCGTAACGAATTTGTATCGGATCATGAGCAACTGGACTATTCCAAAGTAACTAAAGTACTGTCCCATCCTGTAGCTATGGCACAGTGTCTTCAATTTATTCGTGCAGAGATGCCGCAGGCCGAGCTTGAACATGTAGGTAGTACAGCCGAAGCAGTACAAATGGTCAGTCAAAATCCTGGAAACGGTTGGACAGCAATCGGCACAACGCTTGGTGCTCAGAAGTATAACCTGGATATACTGGCAAGCCGAGTTACCGATCATGATAATAACCATACAAGATTTGTACTGATCGGCAACCAGCCGATATCCGTTGCCAAAAATGCAGATCACCAAAAGACAAGCATATTGGTCACCCTCACAGAAGACTTTGCAGGGGCCCTTCATCAGGTATTGGCTACATTTTCCTGGCGTAAACTAAATCTATCCCGTATCGAATCCCGTCCAACCAAGAAAAAGCTGGGTACCTATTATTTTTATATTGATGTACTAGACAATAGAAACTCGGTATTGCTAAACGCAGCGATAGAAGAAATTGAAGCGCTTGGCTGTCAGGTAAGAGTACTTGGCTCTTATCCGTGCTATGAGTATAATTTGGTAGCTAAGAGCTAAGAGCTAAGAGCTAAGAGCTAAGAGCTAAGAGCTAAGAGCTAAGAGCTAAGAGCTAAGAGCTAAGAGCTTCTGCCTGGTGAATGTATTATAAGATCTTTAAGGGTAATCCTGTATTGGAAAGAGTTCACTTGCTTATGAATGAGCAGGTGAACCTTTTTTATAAGCTACATTAAAATATTTAATTATTTGATAAGTGAATATATAAATAATCACATCAGTGAAGAAGAGACTACTAGCTAAGATAGGGGGGAGATGCAAATTATCAGTATGTAGGATGAACAAAAGGCCTATACAGGTAATAAAGGCTTCTAAATAAACTTAAATACTAGGAGAGTGAATGATCTTGTAGTATGGTAAGGTACCAGCATTATAAACTCATAAACAAGCTAGATACCAAAAGTAGATAATATCAATAAAGGATCTATATTGTGCTTCTTAATCCATGGCGTCATAGTAAAGAAACAAGGGGAAATAACGAGGATAAAAACACGAAGAAATAATCCAATAAAAAATGCTTGCTAAAAGTCTAACTGCATGATATATTATAAAAGTTGTCACGAACGAATGACATCAAAATCAGATTAGTAATCATCATACACATCCTTAAAGCAAGTGAGTTTCAAAAAAACTTCTTCAAAAAAAGACGTTGACAGAATGGTTGCTAACAT